>CAJQNW010000436.1 GCA_905479765.1 uncultured Tepidamorphus sp.
TGGCCGGGCGTGTTGAAGGCAAGGATGTAGCCGAGACCCAGCACCATGCCCGGGACGGCCGCCGGCAGAATCGCCAGGAAATACACGAACCGCGAGGCGCGCATCGGAAACGCATGGTTGGCATAGGCCGCGCCCGTCACGAAGACGACCGACAACAGCGCCGTGACGATTGCGACGTAGATGCTGGTCCACAGCGGCTCGATACCGTTTTGAACGTCGAAGGCGTAGTGGTGCAGCGTCAGCGTCAGATTGTAGGGCCACAGACGCACGAAGCTCGCATAAATGACGATAGCGACAAGCGACAGGATCGCCGCCGCCACGACGAGTGAGTAGACGAACCAGACCGTGTCGCGGCCGGCCTTCGGCTGCGGCACGAGCGGCACCGATTGCGAGGTCAGCGAGGCGTATTGCCGGCGCGCGATCCACTTCTCGCCCATCACGGCGAGTGCCGCCGGCAACAACAGCAGAACGCCGATCACCGCACCCATCGAGAAGTTCGCCTGGCCGGAAACCTGATTGTAGATCTCGACAGCGAGCACCGAATAGTTGCCGCCTATGACGACCGGGTTGCCGAAGTCGGTGATGACGATGGTGAAGACGACGAAGCCCGCCGAGGCCAGGCCGTAGCGCGTACCCGGCAGCGTCACTGTCCGGAAGATCCGCCACGGACCCGCGCCGAGGCTCTCGGCCGACTCGTAGAGCCGCGCATCGGCCACCGCCAGCGCGGTCGACAGGATCAGGAAGGCATGCGGGAACGCATAGACGACGTCGGCGATATAGATGCCCCAGAACCCGTAGATGTCGATTTCGGTGCCAAAGGTGCGATTGATCATGCCGTTGCGCCCGAGCAGGAACTGCAGGCCCAGCGCCTGCACCAGCGAGGGCGAGAACACCGGCAACAGCGCGATCATTCGCAGCACGGACTTGCCGGGCATGCAGGAGCGCTGGATCGCGTAGGCAAAGCCGTAGGCGAGCACCAGCGTCGTCAACGTGACGCTCAGGCCCACCTCGAACGTATTGCCGACGATGGTGACGAAGCGGGCGTCGGTGAAATAGCGGACGAAGTTCCCAAGACCGATTCCCTCTGGCGTGACGAAGGAATTCTTGAGGATCGCCCAAAGCGGCACCAGCACGAAGACGACGAGCAGAATGCCCGTCACGGCAACCATGCCCGTACCGAACAGGCGGTCGGCGTCCAGGCGGCGCGCGGATACGGCCGGTACGCTCATGCCGGCGATGCCGCGAGCTCGCGCACCCGGTCGGCGGGCAGGTCGAAGCGGACCGTATCGCCGACCTTGAGCCGCTTGCGCCGCCCGTGCACCTCGATCTCGATGCCCTGCCCCTGGCCGTGGCCTTGGGTCTCGACACCCAGCCGCATCGTGTTTCCAAGGAACGCGACCTTGTGCACCGTCCCCTCGAGCGCGCCGGTGTCGGTCAGCGCCACGTGCTCGGGCCGGATGGCGAGAACCTTGTCGGCGCCCGCGGCTTCAAGGCCGGCACGCAGGGCGGGATCGTCGAGGATATTCAGCCGGCCGATGAACTCGCCGACGAATCGGGTTTCCGGATTCCAGTAAAGCTCTTCGGCCGTGCCCACCTGTTCGATGCGGCCGCGATTCATGACGACGATGCGATCGGCCATCTCCATCGCCTCGTCCTGATCGTGGGTGACCATGATCGTGGTGATGCCGAGGCGCTGCTGCAACTCGCGGATTTCGCCGCGCAGGGATTCCCGCACCTTGGCATCGAGCGCCGACAGCGGTTCGTCGAGCAGCAGCACCGCGGGCTCCGGCGCCAGCGCCCGGGCGAGCGCGACGCGCTGCTGCATGCCGCCGGACAGTTCGTGAGGATGCTTGCCGGCCGCGTCCCCGAGGCCGACGACATCGAGCATCTCGGCAACGCGCGTCTCCAAGCGGGCGCGGTCCCATTTCCGGCATTCAAGGCCGTAGCCGATGTTGCGCGCCACGCTCATGTTCGGAAACAGCGAATAGGACTGGAAGACGACGCCGAAATTGCGATTGCGCGCCGGCAGGTTTGCCAGATCCCGGCCTTCGAGGAGGATCTCGCCTTCGTCGAGCATTTCCAGCCCGGCGACAAGGCGCAGAAGCGTCGTCTTTCCGCAGCCCGACGGCCCCAGGAAGCAAACGAACTCGCCTTCGGTGAGATCGAGATCGACATGATCGACCGCCACCACCGCGCCAAAGCGCTTGGTGACGCCGCGCAGGCTCAGGAACATGGGGACCCCCAATGGTGCCAAATCTCGTCATCCCGGCCGGAGGTTAAGCCGCAGAGCCGGGATCGGAGAGCCACCGATCCCTCCTCGGCGCCCCGATCCCGGACAACGACTGCGTCGTTTCCCGGATGACGAAGGAGAGAGCGGTGGATCATGCCACCGCCCCGCCAATCACTACTCGTAGCGCTTCTGCCATTCGGCGAGAATGCGGTCGCGATTTTCCGCCGCCCAGGCATAGTCGGCTTCGAACAGCACCGTGGAGATGTCCTCGGGCAGGCCGGCTTCCTTGAACTTCTCCGGCATTTCGCGGCCCTGCATGGTCACGATCGACTTCCACTTGTTGTACTGCGCCTCGGCGCTTTTGGAGACCGTCCAGTCGAGGAACTTCTTGGCGTCTTCCTTGTTCTGCGACGACTTCATCAGCGCGTTGGCTTCCAGCTCGTGGCCGGCGCCCTCGGAAGGCAGCACCATGGTGATCGGATAGCCTTCGTCGATGTTCTTGATGGCGCGCAGCGCGAACGAGATGCCGATGGTGAACTCGCCGGCGCTGGCCGCGTTGCAGGGCTTCGAACCGGACTTGATGTACTGGTCCATGTTCTTGTCGAGCGCGTCGAGATAGGCCCAGCCCTTCTCCTCACCCATCATCTGCAGGATCGAGGCGACGTGCAGATAGCCGGTGCCCGAGCTCGCCGGGTTCGGCATCACCAGCTTGCCTTCGTATTCGGGCTTGACGAGATCCTGCCAGGACGCAGGCATCGCCAGTCCGGCCTTTTCCATTTCCGGATTGTTGACGCAGAACGCGCCCATGTAGCCGGTGGTCGCGAACCAGTTGCCGTCCTTGTCGCGGAAGCGGGCCGGCACCTTCTCGATGTCGGCCGGCGAATAGGGCTCCAGCATCGCCATGATGCGCGGGTCGACCATCGAGGTCGCAGCCCACCCCCAGATCAAGTCGTGCTTGGGATTGTCGGCCTCCGCCAGCATGCGG
>CAJQNW010000437.1 GCA_905479765.1 uncultured Tepidamorphus sp.
GTGAAAACGGCGAGGAAGGTAAGATAGGCCCCGAGCGGCTTGCTGTCGGGATGCCTTGTCTTTGCGACCCAAGGAATGAAGCCAATCAGGGCCGCCAGCCACAGCCCGGTGAAAATCAAGCTGAAAACCGTGCCGACCTGCATCGAGAAACTCCGAATCGTTCGAATCAACGATGTCGAAGCCTACCCAGACCGGCATCGTTTCGCCACGGTTCGAAAAACTCAGCCCTGGCTTGCGTCCCGGCACTAGCGGCCGCGCCGGGAGAACTCCGGTTCTGTTCCGATCGGCTTGACGTTCGGCGGGGCGCCATCGAGCGACGGGGCACGCGGCGGCTTTGTGGAGATCATCCAGCTCGCAGCAAGAAATGCCGGTACAAACGTTACGATCAAAACGACAGCTGCGGCGAAGCCGCTCTCAAGCGGCAGCGAGGTCCAGATGGTGCTGTCCACGGCGAGGATGCCGCCGAATATCCCATAGGACACGAGCGAAAAGATCGTGACGAAGGACAGATAGGCGCCGAGCGGTTTCGATTCGGGATGGCGTACGCGGGATACATAAGGAATGAACGCCATAAGGGCGACGAACCACAATACGCCGAAAACAAGCGAAAGAAGCATGGAGGATTGCATTGTCCGGTCCTCGGGTTGAATGGTGCTGTCAAAACAACGCACCGCCCGGGCCGTGGTTCCTTTACGACTGCCGCAGGAACCCGGCCGCCCCGCCAAGCCTACGCTCCGCTTCCGCGACGATGTCTCCGACCAGATCGGCGGCCGGCCGGATCTCCCTAATCAGACCGACGGACTCGCCGACGATCACGCCGACTTTGTCGGCATCACCAGAGGCCAGTGCGGCCTGATAGGCGGCTTCTTCCTCATCGACCGCGTCGCGCAGCGCTGATTCATTGCCCTGCCAGCGGTCGATGAAGCGATTGTGGAGGACGCGGATCCGGAATTCTTCGGGCCAGTCCTTGCGGCGGATGATATCGACCGTCGACGTCTGAAGCGTCGCATCGCCGGTGGCGGCCACGGCGGCTGCCTGCAAGCCACTGGCGACGAGCGCTTCCGGGGTGGCCCAGAAGCGCGAGCCCATCAGTACGCCATCGGCGCCCAGCATCAGGGCCGCGGCTAGGCCGCGCCCGTCGGCGATACCACCGGCGGCCAGCACCAGGGTGTCGGGCGCTGCAGAGGCGCACAGGTCGACGACTTCGGGCACCAGCGGCAGAGTGGCACGGCTGGCGGCATGCCCGCCCGCCTCGCCGCCCTGTGCGACGATGATGTCGGCGCCGGACGCGATCGCCTCGCGGGCGCGGGCAAGCGACTGCACCTGGCAGATAAGCGTCGCACCGGCCTCCTTGATCTTATCGGCGAAGGGCGCGGGGTCGTCGAAGGACAGCATGATCGCCGCCGGCCCGCGGTCGAGCACGGCGTCGAGCGCGGCAGGGTTCTTCGCCAGCGACCATGTGATGAAGCCGCAGCCGATACGGGCATTGCCGGCTTCGCGGTATTGCCCGTCGATCCAGTCGGTATCGCCATAGCCGCCGCCGATCAGTCCGAGCCCACCGGCCCCGCTGACGGCTGCGGCCAGCTTGCCGCCGCCGGCCATCGCCATCGGAGCCGAAATGATGGGGTGTTCGATGCCGAGGCGTTCGGTCAAACGGGTCTTCAGGGCCATGAGAACCTCACTCGATCCCGAGCTTCGCCTTCACGATCTCGTTGACGGCCTGCGGATTGGCCTTGCCGCCGGTCGCCTTCATGACCTGGCCAACGAACCAGCCGGCCATGTTCGGCTTGGCGCGCGCCTGCTCGGCCTTTTCCGGGTTGGCGGCGATCACCTCGACGACGGCGGATTCGATGGCGCCGGTATCGGTGACCTGCTTCATGCCGCGCGCCTCGACGATCTCGCGCGGGTCGCCGCCCTCGGTGAAGACAATCTCGAACAAATCCTTGGCGATCTTGCCGGAAATGACCTTTTCGCCGATCAGATCGATGATCGTGCCGAGCTGGTCGGCCGAGACCGGGCTCTCGGCGATGTCCACGCCGGCCTTGTTGAGCGCGCCGAGCAGATCGTTAATGACCCAGTTTGCGGCAAGCTTCTGGTCGCGACCTTCGGCGACCTTCTCGAAGAAGTCGGCCGTCTCGCGTTCCGCCACCAGGATGCTCGCGTCATAGGGCGTGATGCCGAAATCGGAGATCAGGCGGGCCTTCTTGTCGTCGGGCAGCTCCGGCAAGGCGGATGCGATGTCGTTCACCCACGCCTGCTTCAGCTCGAGCGGCAGCAGGTCGGGATCGGGGAAGTAGCGGTAGTCGTGCGCTTCCTCCTTGGAGCGCATCGAGCGCGTCTCGCCGAGCTTCGGATCGAACAGGCGGGTCTGCTGGTCGATCGTGCCGCCGTCCTCGAGAACGTCGATCTGGCGGCGCGCCTCGTATTCGATCGCCTGGCCGATGAAGCGGATCGAGTTGACGTTCTTGATCTCGCAGCGGGTGCCGAAGGGCTCGCCGGGCTTGCGGACGGAGACGTTGACGTCGGCGCGAAGCGAGCCTTCTTCCATATTGCCGTCGCAGGTGCCGAGATACCGCAGGATCGAACGCAGCTTGGTGACATAGGCGCGCGCCTCGTCGGCCGAGCGCAGGTCGGGCTTGGAGACGATTTCCATCAGCGCGACGCCGGAGCGGTTGAGGTCAACATAGGATTTCGACGGGTGCTGGTCGTGCAGGCTCTTGCCCGCATCCTGCTCCAGATGGATGCGTTCGATGCCGACCGTGATCTGCTCGCCGTCGGCCAGGTCGACGAGGACAATGCCCTCGCCCACCACCGGATATTTATACTGGGAGATCTGATAGCCCTGCGGCAGGTCGGGATAGAAGTAATTCTTGCGGTCGAAGACGCTACGCAGGTTGATCTCGGCCTTCAGGCCGAGGCCGGTGCGGACCGCCTGTTCGACGCAATATTCGTTGATCACCGGCAGCATACCCGGCATCGCCGCGTCGACCAGGGAGACGTGGCTGTTGGGATCGCCGCCAAATTCGGTGGAAGCGCCGGAGAACAGCTTGGAATTGGAGGCGACCTGGGCATGCACCTCCAGCCCGATCACCACTTCCCACGCCCCGGTCATGCCGTCGATCAGCTTCGCCTTTGAAACGTCGCGCACCACTTCGTTCATCGTCTTCAGTTCCGTCGGTTTT
>CAJQNW010000438.1 GCA_905479765.1 uncultured Tepidamorphus sp.
AGCTTCTCGCTCCAGTATCGGGTATTCGACTTGGGTGACGACGCGAGCCGGCAGTCAGCGTGCGAATGCCAGAAGCATCCATGGACGAAGATTGCCCATTTGCGCGTCTTGTTGGCAAGATCGGGCTTGCCGGGAAGGTCATCCACGTGATTGCGGAAACGCAGGCCGAGCGCCTGCACGGCTGAGCGCGTCAGCACTTCCGGCTTGGTGTTCTTGGATCGGATACGCGCCATAATCTGCGAGCGCGTGAGCGGCTCGCGTTTCCGCCGTGGTGGTATCTTCGCGATTGGCGATGACTTGGACCTGGACATTTCAGCTAGTCTGCCCTTTCACGCGCAGATTCATCTGCCGTCACGATGCCCGGAAGGTCGTCCAGCGCGAAGACGCAGGTGGACGGATCTGCGCGCAGACGCCCGTCGGGCTTCAGCTTAGCCGCGACGATTCTCCAGTGCGCGCCTGGCGGCGAAGCCGTCAGGTCGCCGTGAATGCTCCGGCGCAGCACAAGTGGCTGTATGCCCGGCGGCATGGATGGCTGATCGACAGAGAGGTAGGCGGTGTAAAGGTCGCCATCCAGGCCCAGCTCTATCCTGTCCAGCACGCCAGCAGCCGCTGTTTCGGGCAGCCCGCCTGACCCTGTTGCTGCAAGCCATGGCCAGAAGGAAGGACAGAGGACCTGGAAGGGACAGTCCGCGCACGCCTGGTCTTCGGGCTGCGCGAGCGCGCCGGCAGGCGCCTCCGCGGCGAGCTGCCGGTTGAGGCTGTCGAGCGCCGCCAGCGCGTCGCTGGCTTCGGCGTTGCAGGCGGGAGGATCGATCGGCACGTCCAGGGTCTGACCCGAGGCAGCGACGATGCGCCCCTCCGCCGGCCAGCGGCCCAGGGCTTCTGCGATGATGGCAGCGTAGAGGCGCAGCTGTCGGCGGAAGCCTTCAAGGATCGCGTCTGCTCCGCGCCAGGCTGGATCCGGAATGGAGGATTTGTATTCGGTCAGCACGCGGCCGTCGAAGCGGTCCGGCCGTCCGGCAAGGCGGCCGCCGCGCGCCAGCAATAGCCGCTCGGTCGAGGCGCCGCTTCCACGCGTGCCGCCAACAGGCGCCGGCCGGCGCTGGCCGCCGGGGTTCGTGGCGATGGTGCGCTGCGCCGAGGCGAGCGCCCTCTGCCGGACAAGAAAATAGCCGGGCCATCGCTCTGGCGCCGCGTAGCGCGCGTCCAGCGCGTGCGAGGCGGCCGCTGCGGATGCCTGAGCGACCGTCGCCGTCCAGGCCTGTTCTGCGTCGGCCTTCGTTGCGCCGGGCCGGGCGGCGGCCTCCATGACCTTGTGGAAAGCGGTCCCGAGCCACGTGCGTGGATCATGCAGAACAAGTCCCTGTGCCGCCGATGATGCGGCAAAGGCGCCGCGGAGTGCGCACAGCCGCATGTGGGACCACAGGGTCGGGCTGGTGCGGTCGATGGGCGTGAGAGCGATCTGGCCGGGCATGCTAGACCGGCCGCCGCAGTGCCTCGAACACCGAGATGAAGCTGCGCTGGGGGTCGACCCTGAGGCCGTGGCTGCGCTCGGCATCGTCCCAGGCAGCCGCGAGTTCCGGGCCCACCGTCGCCCGTTCCGTCAGCCACAGCGGATGGGTGACGATGACCGCCTCCGTCCCATCGGTCAGGGCCGGCAAACCGCCGAACAGCGTGCGGCTGAAGCCGGGCCGCGCGGCTTCGAGAGTGACGGCCGCGAGATCCGCGACACGGCTCCATCTCGGCGACGACAACAGGAGCGGAATCGACGGATCGAGCGCGAGCTCCGCCATGTCGACCGCCAGCCGCCAGTCGAGCAGATTGTGGTAGGCGAGATTGCTGTAGCTGCGCAGGCAGTCGGGGCAGGATGTGTCGCAGGCGTCCGCGTGCGAATGGGCCGCGAGCCGGTCATGAAACTCGCGCGGCGTCGGCTGCGCAATCATCTCCAGCAGTTCCTGCATTGCCGCCGGGTTCCCAAGGTGGGTCGCATAGCCCGCGCCATTCTCCAGCGTGTCGGAAAGGAAGACCTGGCCGGTGACGGTGCCGAGTGCGGGATCCTCCTGGCTGCGGATGCCGGCCTTTAGCTCATAGTCCTGGATGTCGAGAAGGACGGCCGCCGCGCGGCGCAGCATGAAGGCCAGCGAGTAGAGCGCGGCCCGTCCTTGCGGCGTCCGTGGATCAGCGCCGCTCCCGGGACCATAGTCGCGGATGCCGAGCAGCAGCATGTCGGTCTCGCTGATCGCCGCCAGCGCGCAGGGTACGATCGCTCCCGTCGGCGCGAGGGGCCGCCCTGGCCGGCGTCCGACCGACGCGGCGTGCTTCTCCTCGGCGGCATTTGCCGCGGCGACGTCGATCATCGCCTCGGTTCCCGCCCAGCGCTCCTGCGAAAAATGGAAGAGCCGGCCGGCATTGTCGTTGACGACGTGCAGCCGTCCCTGGCCTGCGCCCACATCGAAATTCAGATGCGGGACGATCGGAAAGGCGGGCCGGCCCACTTTCGGACGCGCGGCGCGCGGAACGAAGTCGAACACGCCGTCATAGTCGCGCGCCTTGGTGAAATAGCTGACGAAGCCCTTGGGCTGGCGCAGGTCCATCGGGTGATAGTCGCGCTCGTCCGGCCCTGTCGGCGAGGCGCACACCGGGCAGGCCGGTACGTCGGGCGTCACCGTCTCGACATGCTGGCAGTTTCCGCACAGTCCGATGCGCACCGACGGACCGAGCGGGTTGACCTCTTCCACGGCGCGCGGCCCCTGGGGCCGGTAGTGCGCGACGCCGATGGCGGTGTGGATGGTCCGCTCTTTGACGGTCTCGGCGCCAGGCGCGAACATACTGACCGCCAGCTCGAGATCGCGGTCGACGACCTGGCGGGGCGGCCAGTTCGAGGGCTGCTTATGATAGAGCAGCCGCGCGCGGGTCGGGAAGCCGAACATCGGCAGGATGCCGCGATTGGCTAGGCGCTCGCTCAGGCCGATCTGGATGAGGCTCTGGTCCTGGGTCGCGGCCGTGATCTCTGGCACGAGGCTGTTGGTGATCCAGCCGATCGCGACCGCTCGCTGGGCGGGGTCACCGGCGAGACGCGTACCGACGAGCAGCGCATCGCAGATGGCGGCGACCGCCGCCTGATGCCGGCTGATCCAGTCCTGGATGATGTCGGCGACAGTCGTGCCCGGATAGCCGGCGGGCGGATTGGGCGGCGGCTGCGTCCAGGCGGCGGCCGTGCCGAATTCGCCGTGCACGCTGTCGCCTGCGGTGCCGGGGAACAGGCTGAGATCCGAGAAGATCTGGCGCAGCACTTCCTTGGCGAGAACCCGCAGGAGGATCTGCGGCCGGTTGGTATCCACATAGGGCGGCGGCGGCGGATCCGCCGTGATGCGCTCGGGGCGCTGGAAGTAATAGTCGTCATGACTGCGGCCACGGCAGAGCGTCAGCGCCAGGGACAGCGGAGCGCCGCGGCGTCCGGCGCGGCCGACGCGCTGCTGGTAGTTGAAGCGCATCGGCGGCATGTTGGCCATCATCACGGCGAGCAGCGATCCGATGTCGACGCCGGCCTCCATGGTGGTGGTCACGCTCAGGAGGTCGATATTGTCGGTGAGCGGCACTTCGGCGCCGACCGTGATGTTCTGGAACAGGCGCTGGCGGTCGCGCGCCATCAGCTTGTCGGTCTGGCCGGTGAGCTCGGCGCAGTTGAGCCGGAAGATTGGGCCGGCGCTCACGGCCAGCCAGCGGTAGTAGTCGCCCTCCTGGCCCGCATCGTCGATGCCGATGCGCAGGGGCGTGTCGAGCCGGCTTTGGCAGCCGCTGCAGATTCCGCCGCTTGCGTGCAGATGGATGCGCGAGCAGCGCGCGCACTCATAATAGGTGTCGCCCGCGTCCGCGGCGAAAAGGCCGCGGAAAAGCAGCAACCCTTGGTCGAACACACCGGCTGCCGCCAGGAGGTCCGTGACATCGCGCTCGAAGTCAGCGGGGGTGCGGCCGTTCAGCACGGCGACCGCTTCAAGATAATCGCGGGCGTATTTGGGAAGGCGCGGATCATCGACGGTCGCGCGATGGGTGTCGATGCGCCGCCGCTTGCCGAGCATGCGGATGCAGCTGTCGGCCGCTTCGCGCACCACCGCGGGCGCGGTGGTGTGCCGCATGCGGTCGAACGTGACGTAGCCGAGCTTCAGCGATTCGAGATCGCGCCGGCCGCCGGAGAATAGGGTCTCGGCGACGGCTTCGCGCGCAGCGACCTGGATGCGCGCGCGGTGCGCCTGCTCTTCGCCGGAGAGCGCCGGCCTGTAGGCCGGCGGAGACCGGGTCCAGTCGAACAGCCGCTGCCATTCCCCCTGATGCTCGTCGAGATCGGTCCACATGACGCTGCGGTCGACGCCTCCGGGATTCATCCCGGTGGTCAGCAGCCGCCGCGCGGCCTCTTCCTCGAGGTCGGTGACGCGTGACAGCCCCGCACCGGCGCGCGCGAGGACCTGGGCCGCGAGCTGCTCCATCGTTAGGCCGCCCACGGCAGACGGCAGGGTGCGCAAGGCGGCATGCTGAGCGGAGAGGATGGCCTGAGCCTCGCTCTGCCGCGACACCGCGAACAGCCCGGCGAGCGCGGTCTCCTCGGGGGTGAGGGCGCCGCCCTGGACCTGCCGCTCGAAGAGGAGCACCGCGCGGGTACTGTCGGCCATGCCGTCGACCAGCGCCTGGCGCAGCCCGTCAAGCCAGTGGGACTTGGCGACGCCGACGGCGAGCTTGGCCGCGTCCTGCCGGCTGTCGGAGAAGAGCACGAGCTTGCGGCGCACGTCTTCCGGCGGAGACCCGGCCACAGGCTGGGGCGGCGCGATTTCGCGCAGCAGCGAGTCGGACAGTACCTGCGCAACCTTCTGAAAGCCGGTGCGCTGCGTGCGGATCGGCGCGGAGCTGGTCATTCCGCTCCAGTTGGCTTCGCACTGCGGGCAGACCGACGGCCGCTCGTTGCGGGCGCTGGGGACAGCTGCCCGTGGCGGCACCGGTGTCTGATGCAGATCGGCGACGTGGTAGATCCAGCCGGTCGCGTCCGTGCTCCGCCGCGCCACCTGGATCTCGCCGGTGCGGTGGTCGAAAACGGCCATGCGCCATCTGCGCGTGACGCCCTCCTGCACCCAGCTGTCCCGCTGCGGCTGGCGGAGCGTGCCGTCAGGCATCCGCGCCGGCCAATAGATGGCGTAGTTGTCGTAGTCGCGGTCGTTGGCCGAGTGGTCCGGCGCCTTTTCGATGTTGGGATCGTCGGGTACCAGAGACCAGACATTCTGCTGCAGCGTGCGCCGGTAGCCGCCCAGGAAGATATCGCCGCAGGGCTCGCAGTAGAGCATTTCGAGGACGCGCGACCCGCAGGCGCAGGTGGTGGTCGGGCGGTCGTAGAGCCGGCCGACGGGAATGGCTGCATCCGTCCATGATGCCTGGCTGCACTGCGGATTGCTGCACGCCCAGACGCCCTGGACGTTGCGGAAGAAAAGGTGGACCCGGATCGGCAGTAGTGGCGCGCCGGTTGGCGATTGCGCGGGCGCCATGGCCGCAACGATGCCCGTCGCGGCCGCGGTTGAATCCTGCGGCGTGTCGCCGGGGAACAGCGTGGCGCCAAGCGCGCCAATGGTGCGCGGCACGACCGTCGGATTCTCGTCAGTGGCGCCGTTGCACGCAGCGCGGACGGCGTCGGGCACGCCGGCTTCCGCCAGCACCGCGCCCAGCTGCTGCGTTTCCGGGAGGCTCGCGTCGGGGGCCGGCAGGCTGGCGGCGGCCGCGAAGGCGCCGGCGGCGGCTGACAGGCTGGTCCCGCCGCCATTGGCGACCTGATTGCCGAGGTCCATAAGCGGAGCGGCGAGGTGGCGCAGACGGTCCGCTGCGCCGGCAGGCAATGCAAGCGCGCCGCCCCGGATCAGGCTGAACGGACGCGAGCGGCCGAAGAACTGCAGCAGATAGTCTTGCGCCCGGGCCTCGTCCTCGCCGAGCGATGCGCTGGAGGCGAGGATGCGCAGTTGCGGATGGTCCGGGTGGAGACCGAGCCGGTCGTAAAGGACGCGGAGGATGTAGCCGACCTCCGTCCCCGGCGTGCCGCGATAGGTGTGCAGCTCGTCGACGACGAGGTGGAAGATGTTGGCCGGGTCTGCCTCCAGCCATTGGCGGGTCTGCTCGAAGATGGGCATCTCGACGTCGCGCATCAGCATGATGTTCAGCATGCTGTAGTTGGTGATGAGTACGTCCGGCGGCGCATCCTGCATGTCCCAGCGGCTCCAGGCCTCGCCGCCATCGAAGCGGGGGAAGAAGCGCTCGGCGTCGGTACCGGCGACCCGGGCGGCCATGCTGCTGAGGCGCTGCAGCTCGGTGCGCAGCTCGCCTTCGGCGCCATCGCGGTCCGGACGACCCGAAACCGGTGTCCACCCCGTATAGCGCCCGAACCAGAAGCGGTTGCCCGGACGGTTGGCGCTGAGCCAGGCGCGCACGTGATCGCCATCCAGCGCCAGGCGGAGCCTCGCCATCTGGTCTTCGGCGAGCGCGTTGAGCGGATAGAGGACGAGCGCGCGCATGGCCGCCATCCGGCCTCCCTGCTCGTGTGCGCGCTGGGAGATGCGGGGATGGTAGCGCCGGTTTCCCGAGCCCGCCGGCGGCGGCATCGTCCACCAGTCGTTGCGCGGCGCTGGGGCAAGTGCGGGCCAGGCGGCGGATTCCCTGATGAGCGCGGCGAGGACGGGGAGATAGATGGACTCTGTCTTCCCGGACCCCGTGCCGGTGAGGATGACCGAGTCCGCGCCTTGTAGGACGCTAGAGCGCAGCATCTCCACCTGGTGTCCGTAGAGCTCGATCGGGATAGCGCCGCGCGGGAGGAACAGGCCCTGCTCGGCGACGCCGGCGAGGTCGCCCACGGCTGAAGCTGACCAGCCGGCGGCTCCGCCAAGCACATTCGTCACGGCCGCGCGCACGTCGTGGCCGCTGCCGGCATAAGGCGGCTGCGGTTCTATGAGTGGCTCGCGATAGAGCACGCCGTCGCGGTCCAGCAGCTGCCGGCGGGCGCGGACCAGCTCTTCGAAGCGCAGGTCGAAGGGGCTGTCGAAATAGCGCAGATACGCGCCTTTCAGGTTCTGAAAGGTCTGGATTGGATCGCTCATGCGAGTTTCAGCCCCGTGATGGCCAGCGTCAGCCTCAGGATTTCTGGAGGGACGCCGGCAAAGGAGATCCGCCGCGTCGCGGCGTCGTACTGCGGAAGAAGGCCGGTGCAGAGAGTAAGGGCCCGGGCGATGGCGGCCGGCGGATAGAGCTGTCCGGGCAGATCGAGCCTGCCCGAGCTGGCCGTCCATGAAGCAACCTTGAGCTTTGCCGCGGCGGCAAGCCGGCCTGCGCTGTCATCGATATAGGAGCAATCGGAGACGTCCGTCTTCAGGATGCTGACCCAGTCCCAGTCGCGCTTGATGCGGAAGAAGCCGGACCGGGCAGCGGTTGCCTCTGGGAGCGTGGAGTCAATCCAGCCGATCCGAGACCGGGAAAAGCGGCGCACCGTCTCGACGCGTCCGGCAACCATCGGACAAGGTGTGCGCGGCCATTTGCGGATGGTGGGTGTGCATGCGAGCAGTGTAAGCGCCGCGTCGTGCTGCAGCGGAATCCTGGCGGCGGACGCAGCCGCTGCGAGCCCACTGTTTGAGCCGGCGATGACACGGATCACCGAGGGCCGCGCCGCGGCGGCCTCCGTTTCGAGCTGGACGCCGACGCCTGCGCATGCGCTCGCCAGCGCCGCGAGGACGCCGGGCGTCCGGGCGCCGCACAGCACTGCGGCGGCGGCCCCGTTGGGCCTTCTTGGCAGGACCGCGAGGACCGGCGGGGCAATCTTCCAGTTCGCGCCCGCTAGCAGTTCGAGATGCCCAAGCGTGGCCAGATTTTCTACAGTGCGGCGGACCGCGCCGGCGTCGGCAAGGTCGGAGGCGATGTCGCTGATCCGGCCGGAGCGGCGGAAGGACATCCACTCGAGCAGGCGGTCCGTCATGTGAGCGGCCTCCTGTTCCTGAGCCGGCGGGCGCGCTCCTTCGCCTTGCGCCATGAATCCTCGCCAAGGGAATCGGCCTGCACCAGCGGGAGGCGGCGCGCCGCTGCGCTCCGCACAATAGTCACCCACTCGGCGTCGTGTTGCCTGGATAGTTTCTGTGCGGGCGCCAAGCCGAGCCAGACGACGCGGCCTTGCGACCGGCGGAGACCGGTCGCCGCAAGCAGGAATGCGGGCGGTTGGGCCATGAGACCGACGGAGACAGCGGCATCGCCGCGTCGGCGGAGCGGCATTGCCCCCGATCGGGCGCCCAGCGCAATCAGCGTCGGCTGTGTCTCAGCGGCGAACACCATTTCGTCCGCCGGTCCTCTGACGAGCGCGCCGCATATCCTTGCTCGCGACCAGGGTTCCCCCACTCCATCGCCGAAGCGCTCGGGATGGGCGTCCCAGAAATCCCAGCCGCCGGACAGCCAGGGATCGGCAGCGATCTCGTAGGACGCCGAGGGTCCGGGGACGACATCGACGATATGCTGGCCGGGCGCATCCCATCCCGGCGCGGTCCAGGCGCCGTCGGCAGAGAGCGCGGCCGGCTGGCTCCCGATAGTGACTGACGCGGCGCCTGGCGCCGGAAGAATGAGAATCCGCGGGGGATAGCCGGCGGCGTAGACGCGGCCCCGCAGCGCCAGTCCTCCATCGAAGCCGATCTCGAGGCCCTCGCCAGGATCGAGCGTCCGCAGCCCGGCCGGCAGCGGCGTCGCCGCGACATGCATTGGCGTGTACCCCGACAGAACGATCCAGCCGCCGGGAATGCCCTGCCAATGCTCGTGCGTTTGCAGTTCCGAAGAGCCTGTTGATGCGGCGGCTAAGCGGACGGCTTCGACATCGCCAGACCGGCAGATCAGCGCATGGGCGATGCCGGTCCGTGCGGCGCTGGCCGAAATCAGCTCGGGCTCGTTGGGGTCCTGCACGAAGAGGTGGACCTGCCGGGCGCTGCGGAGCCACTGGAATCCGTCCGCGCTCGCAAGCCGGAACTCGCCGTCGAGCAGCTCGCTCGTCCACGGCAGGTCGAGGTCGTCGTAGCGCTGATCGTCATAAGCCTCGATCACTTGGCTGCCGGCTTCCTGAACCGTTACGCGCGCGGGAAAGCCGTCGGGACGGGTCAGGATAACGGAGAGCCGCGCCGTGCGGCGGATGGGGTGAAGAGACAGGCGCAGTCTCGCTTCCGCCGGTGGCCGGATGGACTGGCCCGAAACTCCGGCGACGGATTCCGGCGGTGCCGCCGCCTCAACCGCCCGGCGTTTCCCTCTTCGGTCACGATGGACCGCGGGCTGCTTGGGCCGGGGCGCACGGCCGGCCGGCGGTTCTAGCGCAGGTTGCGGTGCTGGCTCTGAGCCGGAATTAGGCTCTGCAGGAGCGGCGCTTTGAGCTGGGTCCTCTTCCCCTGCTGCTGTTGGCAGGCGGGCGGTGTCGCTCTCGGCTTCCGCTTCAGGCGCCGGCTCCTCCGGGCCGGTGTCAGGCTGGCTGGCGACGCCCTCTTCCGGTGGATCGCCCGTGCTGTCCGCGGAGGCCAGACCGGCGTCATGGGGCGCTTCGACTGTGCTGCGCGGGGTCAGCACCGGGGCAGAGCCGTCCTTCTCCGCGCCGGCGTCCTCGCAAGGAGCTATGGCGCCGCCCGCCACGACCGCTACCTGACCGCCTGCTCCGGGAGCTGGTTCCCCATCGGGAGGCGACGGCAGCGGAACCTGCTCGGCGGGCTCTGTTTCGCCGCCGCCAGGCTCCGGAACGGCGAGCGCTGCGGCATCCTCCAAAGGCGGCGGATCAGGAGCAAGCAGTTCGGGCGGCTGCGCAGGCAGAACCAAGGCCGGACTGTCCTGGTCCGCAACAGCAACCTGATCCACAGCAGCATCAGGTCCAGATGTGGGAGCGCTGTCCGGCGCCGCGACCGCGCTCTGGCTGTCCGTCTCCGGAGCTTTCTCATCGACGTTAGGCGCCAGCAGGTCCGGCTCGGCGCGGTCCGCGCCAGCGCCAGCGCTACCGGACACCGGAACCGCCGGAGCGATGGGCTCCTCCATTGCTGGAGGTGATGACGGCTGGACGGGAATACACGACTGGGCCGGCGGGAGCGGTTCCTGGAGAACGTCAGTCGGTTCGGGCGTCCCATCTTCATCCGCGGCCTGTGCCAGGTTCGCCGCCCCGAGGGGCTCTGGCGGCGACGTCAC
>CAJQNW010000439.1 GCA_905479765.1 uncultured Tepidamorphus sp.
CGGCTGGCGATGTAATGACCGGTCGCCAGCGCATCGGCGCCCAGGTCGCGCGCGGTGTCCAGAAGATCATGGAACTTGATGTTCTGGTTGCAGCCGATGCAGGGGATCGGCGTCTCGCCGGCCAGGTAGCTGTCGGCGAAGGCGTCGATGACGGCTTCCTTGAACCGCTTCTCGTAGTCGAGCACGTAGTGCGGAATGCCCAGATCCTCGGCGACCCGGCGCGCGTCGTAGATATCCTGCCCTGCGCAGCAGGATCCGGCGCGGTGCGTTCCCTCGCCGTGATCGTAAAGCTGCAGCGTGACCCCGACCACGTCGTAGCCCTGATGCTTCAGCAATCCGGCGACGACGGAGGAATCGACACCGCCGGACATCGCGACGACGACGCGCGTCTCGGCAGGTGCCTTGCGTAGATCGAGGCTGTTTAGCGGCTGCTCGGGCATGGGGTCCATATGGCAGAGATCGAACACGCAGTACATAGGTGCGCCAGCCACAGGGCGAGGCGACATGGCGACGCCCCCGAAGCGGGGACGCCCGCAGGATCCCCTGATGATAAGGCCAACAGCCGCGCATTCAAGGCCGTCACGGCCGGCCAAGGCACGGCAACTCCTTCTGCCGACCCGGCAGGATTTGCCCGAAGGCACCCGGTGGCGCCGCTCCGTCCATCCGTAACCATTTGAATTAAAAACAAAAATTTTCTGGCGTGGTTCTTGCTGACAACCCGACAAGTGGCGCGAGGTGCGCCCGAACGGGTTTGAAAACGCGCATGACGACCACGCCGGTCAACACGACAGCGACGACTCAGGCCTCGCCCTTCGGGGGCGGGACCAAAAGCGCTGGCGCCGGCGGCTCGAAAAACGGCGGCGCGGACTTCCTGTCGTTTCTCGACCAGTTGTTCGGGTCTACCACGGCATCCGGACCGGCGCAGACAGGTGGGGCTTCGAGTAAAGCCGCCGGCGAAACCGCAGCCAACGAAACGAACGGCGAGACAGGAGACCTTCCGCCGTGGCTTCTCGCTTTCGCCGAGACCGAGGCAAGCGGCACAACTGACCTCCCCGCCACTGATAATACAACGGCCGAAACGGCGACCCCGGAAAACCCGATCGACACCGCCGGTGGCGACGGATCGGAGGCCAACGCCTTATTGGCCGGGACCGTCGACCCCACGCTGACACCGCCGCCGGTGCAACCGCCGGCGCAACCGGATACGTCTGGACAGACCGTCGCAGCGCAACCGGCCGTCGAGACCCCCTCTCTGCCGGTGACGGACAAGACCGTGGCTGCCACCGTCGCGGCGACCGAGCTGGCAGTCCAGGCCAACGCGAAGAGCAGCAAGGCGGAAGCATCGGCTGAACCGGCGGCCCCGGCGCCCACACAGGCCACCGCGGAAACAACGGGCGATCCCGAGATCGACGGCATTCTCGCCACGCTCGCCCGCCGCCAGGCGCAGCAATCGACGCAAGGCACGCAGCAAGCCGCCGCGACCGGCAGTGAGGCCGAGCAACTCGCCCGCGCCGCCAATCCAGCCGCTCAGGTCGGCGAGGGTCAGCCGCGTGACGGCAAGACTGAAAAGACCCGTTCTCCACTGAACTCCAACAAGGCCGACCAGGCGGCCAGCCCGGAGAACCGCGGTTCAGACGCCCTTAGCCGCCTGCTCGCAGCCGCCCAGCAGAACAGGGGTGGCGCGGCCACCGGCGATAGCGCCGGCAATCCGGACGCCCAGGCCTTCAAACCTGCCGCCTCGGCACCGGTCCTGTTGACGATCAACGAAGTCGGCAGCGGCACGACCGCAATGACGGCAACCGCGACGCAAGCGCTGGCCGCCACCGCCACGGCACAGATCGCGCAGACCGCAAGGCCGAACATGGAGACGCTTGCCGTGCGTATCGCCCAGAGCGCGGGCGCCGGCACCAAGAGTTTCGAGATCGAACTCGATCCGCCGGAGCTCGGCCGCGTGGAAGTGCGACTCGAGTTCTCCCGCGACGGCCGGGTCTCCACGCATCTGACCGTTGACCGATCCGACACGCTCGACGCGCTGATGCGCGACGCACGCGGCCTCGAACGTGCTCTGCAGGCCCAGGGCCTCAAGCTCGAGGACGGCGGCGTCCAGTATCAACTGCGCGACCAGTCCTCCTTCGCCCAGCAACAGGGGGGACGGGACGCTCCCGAGCAGTCCGAAACGTCCGGTGTCCATGACGACAAGGATACGGCACCGGCCACCGAAACCGGGCAACCCGTGACGCGTCATATCGCGCTCGGCGGCCTAGACTTGAGAATATAGGGACAGACATGGCCATCGATACAATCTCGAGCCTGACGACGCTCGGCCAGGCATCTTCCGACAACTCGAACATCGCCGGCGATTTCGATGCATTCCTGCAGATCCTGACCACCCAGCTGCAGAACCAGAATCCGCTCGACCCGCTGGATACGAACCAGTTCACCCAGCAGCTCGTGCAGTTCGCCGGTGTCGAGCAGTCGATCAAGCAGAACGAGAACCTCGAGGCGCTGATCCAGATGTCGGCGGCGAGCACCGCCACCGCGGCGACCAGCTTCATCGGCAAGAAGGTGATGATCCAGTCCACCGTCCAGACGCTGGAGGATGGCAAAGCCGAATGGAGCTACTACTCCAGCGGCCAGGCGACCGGCGCCACCTATACGATCCGCGATGAGGACGGCAACACCGTCTGGACCGAAACCAAGGACGTTCGCTCCGGTCGCAACCCCTACGTCTGGAACGGCCGCGACAACGACGGCAATCGAGTCGACGACGGTGACTACTCCCTGACGATCGAGGCCACGGACGAAAACGGCGACACGATGCAGATCTCGGTGGAAGTGTCCGTGGTGATCGACGGCGTCGATTACAGCGGCAACGAACCCGTCCTGCTTGTCGGCGATCAAGGCGTCCCGTTAAGCCAGGTTACCGCCGTTCTGGGCGTGTAGGCATTCACACTTTCGCAATCCGATTGTTTCAATTTGAAGCTAGTGTGCGGTAATTGTTAAGCAATTGCCTACCATTCCCTTAGCTAAATTTTAAGCCGGTCCGCATATTCTTCAGGCTGTGTTGGTCAGTAGAGTATGTGAGTGATCCATGACCGATCAGTACCGCCCCCGGGCGAAGTACGTGATTGGGCCAGACGGCAGCCCTCTCACCATTGCGGATTTACCGCCGAAGAATACCAAGCGATGGGTAATCCGTCGCAAGGCCGAGGTCGTGGCCGCCGTGCGTGGCGGGTTGTTGAGTCTCGAAGAGGCTTGCGAACGCTATACGCTGACTGTTGAGGAGTTCCTCAGCTGGCAACAATCTATTGACCGGCACGGTTTGCCTGGACTGCGGGCCACACGGGTCCAGCACTACAGGCAGTAGAAACGCCTTACTACCTTCTACCGTGTTGAATGAGACGCCGGCCCTGGGCCGGCGTTTTGCATTTTGCGACTCCGCCCAGGCCGAAAGCCCGTGCGAGAGGCTTGCCGTTAGCATTCCGCTAACAATTAACCCGGGAATTCCCCTGCATTGTACCGTTTTGGTCCATTGCCTCCGCCCGGCCATCACAGCGTTAAGGACTTATTTAGCATTCAGGTGGGAAATTCTTGCCGGGTCGAGGCAGGTGCGAATCTGCTCTCGGCCCGCGAAGCGTATCCGGGCTACCGGCTGAACTGGGCAATCGAGGGGCATCGTGCAGGGAGGACTTGAATTCCTGAAGACCATGGGCGCGGGACGCCTGGCGGCCATGGGTGCCGTCGGCGTCGCGCTCATTGGATTCTTCGCCTTTCTGATTATCCACCTGTCGTCCGAGACGATGGTGCCGCTCTATACCGATCTCGACTATGAGGACTCCGGCGCGGTCGTCCAGGAAATCGAAAAGCGCGGCATCCCCTACGAGATGCGCATGGAAGGCTCCACCATCCTCGTACCCGAGAGCCAGGTGCTGCGCCTGCGCATGGATCTCGCTTCCGACGGATTGCCGACCGGAGGCGGCGTCGGCTACGAAATTTTCGATCGCGGCGATACGCTCGGCGCGACCAGCTTCGTCCAGAACATTAACCATTTGCGCGCCCTGGAGGGCGAGCTCGCCCGCACCATCAAGGAACTGGGCCGGGTGTCGGCTGCGCGCGTTCATCTGGTCATCCCTGAACGCCGCCTGTTCAGCCAGGATGCGGTCAGCCCGTCCGCCTCCATCGTGATCAAGACCCGGGGCGCTATCGACGCCGCCCAGATCCGCGCGATCCGGCATCTGGTGGCGTCCGCCGTGGAAGGCCTCATCCCCGCCCGCGTCGCGGTCATCGACGACGGCGGACGGCTGCTGGCAGACGGCAGCGGCCAGGACGACCCCGGTTCCGCCGGCGTCCTCGACGAACGCCAGCGCTCGATCGAGCAACAGCTTCGCATGCAGATCGAGAATATCGTCTCCAGCGTCGTCGGTATCGACCGGGTCCGCGTGCAGGTCGCTGCACAGCTCGATTTCAACCGTGTCACGCAAACCACCGACGAATTCGACCCGGAAGGCCGCGTCGTTCGCTCGTCGCAGCTGCGTGAGGAAAATTCGACCTCCCAGGAAGCCAATCCCGACGGAGCGGCCACGATCGGTGAGGAACTGCCGGGCGCCGACGCCCAGGACAACGCAACCGGCACCAACGAGAATGCCACG
>CAJQNW010000440.1 GCA_905479765.1 uncultured Tepidamorphus sp.
GTCGAGGACAACCAGACCATCGTGGTCGAGCCGGGCTGGCAGGCGGAGGTGACGGGCAACAACCAGTTGCTGCTGACCCGCTTCGAGGCGAAGGACCGCACCGCGCCGATCGGCACGCAGGCAGACCCGGTGATGCTGGAGGTGTTCAACAACCTGTTCATGTCGATCGCCGAACAGATGGGCGTAACGCTGGAAAAGACCGCCTATTCAGTCAACATCAAGGAACGCCTCGACTTTTCCTGCGCGGTCTTCGCCGCCGACGGCGCGCTGATCGCCAACGCCCCGCACATGCCGGTACATCTGGGCTCCATGGACCGCTCCGTCATGGCGGTGATCGAGCAGAACCCGGTGATCAACCCCGGCGACGTCTACGTGCTGAACGCGCCCTACAACGGCGGCACGCACCTGCCCGACATCACCGTGGTGACGCCGGTATTCGATGTGGGGGAAGCCCAAGCCTCTCCATCGTCATCGCGGACGGCCGAAGGCCGAGCCGGGATCGGGGAGCCACAAGAAGGGTCGGGGCTCTCCGATCCCGGCTCTCCGCGCCGCTCCGGCCGGGATGACGATCGAAAGTCAGGAGACATCCTGTTCTGGATCGCCTCGCGCGGCCATCATGCCGATGTCGGCGGCAAGGCGCCGGGCTCGATGACGCCGCGCGCCACGACGATCCAGGAGGAAGGCGTCGTCATCGACAATTTCAAGCTGGTCGACCAGGGCACGTTCCGCGAGGAGGCTCTGCGCGAACTGCTGACGTCCGGCCCCTGGCCCTGCCGCAACCCGGACCAGAACGTCGCCGACCTGCGCGCCCAGATCGCCGCCAACGAGAAGGGCGTCGCCGAACTCAGGAAGATGGTCGCCCATTTCGGCCTCGACGTCGTGCACGCCTACATGCGGCACGTTCAGGACAACGCCGAGGAGAGCGTGCGCCGGGTGATCGACGCCCTGCATGACTGTTCGTTCGAATACCCGATGGATCAGGGCACGGTGATCAAGGTGGCAATCACGCTCGACAAGGCAAAGCGCGAGGCGACCGTCGATTTCACCGGTACCTCGCCGCAACAGCCGACCAACTTCAACGCCCCGCACCCGGTGACACGCGCCGCCGTGCTTTACGTCTTCCGCTGCATGGTCGACGACGAGATCCCGATGAACGCCGGCTGCCTGAAGCCGATCAACATCGTCATTCCCGACGACTGCATGCTGGCGCCGAAGTTCCCCGCAGCCGTCGTCGCCGGCAACGTCGAGGTCAGCCAGGCCGTCACCGACACCCTATTCGGCGCGCTCGGCGCGCTGGCCGCCGCCCAGGGCACGATGAACAACTTCAACTTCGGCAACGCCAAGTACCAGTATTACGAGACGATCTGCGGCGGCTCCGGCGCCGGCCCCGATTTCGACGGCACGTCCGCGGTCCACACCCACATGACCAACACCCGCCTGACCGACCCGGAGATCCTCGAATTCCGCTACCCCGTTGTCCTGGAGGACTTCCGCGTCTGCCGCGGCTCGGGCGGCAGGGGCAAGTGGCACGGCGGCGACGGAACGCTGCGCACCATCCGCTTCCTGGAGGAGATGGACGTGTCGCTGCTCACCGGCCACCGCAAGGTGCCGCCGTTCGGGCTGGAGGGCGGCTCGCCTGGCGAGTGCGGCGAAAATTCGGTGCGGCGGCTCGACGGCACCATCGAGATATTGGAAGGCTGCGACCAGACCGTCTGCGCGCCCGGCGAGGCGATCATCATCAAGACGCCGAGCGGCGGGGGATTTGGGAAAGCCTGACGGTCCGCTAGTATCGGCACCCGCCCGCACCGAGCCGGTGCAGGGCATTTTGAAGTCCGACTACGGCATTTGACGGATCGCGCTCACGCCCGCGTTGCCGGATAGTTAGGCCGACACAGCTCGAATACCTTTTGGGAGTTGCAGCCATGACATCCCTCCTCCCCGCCCTTTTCGCCCTGGCGGTGATCCATTTGCTGGCCGCCATGGTGCCGGGGCCGAATATGGTCGTCACGGCCCATGTCGCCGCGTCGCGATCGGCGCGCGAGGGGCTCGCCTGCGTCGCCGGCGTCGTGGTCACGACGCTCGTCTGGGTCTGCCTGACGCTCGCCGGCGTCGGCATAATCCTGCAGGAACTCGGACATTTCTACATGGCGCTGAAATTCGTCGGCGCTCTTTATCTGCTGTGGCTCGGCGGGCGGATGATCTGGGCCGCGGTTCGCCAGCCCGTCGCGCCCGCACCGGTGCCGCAATCGCCAATGCTGCGCCTTCCCAGATCGGCCTTTCGCCTCGGCGTTCTGACCAACGTGTCGAACCCGAAGTCGGCGGTGTTCTGGACGTCCGTGTTCGTCGTCGCGGTGCCGCCGGATGCGCCGGCCTGGTTCTACGGCGCGGTGATCGCGGTCATCGGCGTGCAGACGGCGCTTTGGTACGGCCTCGTGGCTCTCGCCTTCGCAGCGCCGCCGGCGCAGGCCGCGTATCGCCGCTTCGGACGCTTCGTCGAAGGATTGGCCGGCGCGGCGATGGTCGTCTTCGGGTTGAAGCTCGCCGCGGACGCAGAAGCCGGCACGCACTGAACGGCTAGCGGCGCACCTCTCCGTAGGCACCGAGGCACCACAACTCAGTGAGCAGGTCGGCGACGGCCGCCTCGTCGTCCGCCAAATGCTCCAGCGCCGGATCCTGGCGCAGGTATAGCTGGCTCAGGAATTCGTCGATCATTCCGCCCAGCGCATAGGCGACGGGAAGCAGTTCCGCAGGCGGTTGCGGCCGCCCGCCGGAGGCGACCGCCCGACGCTTCGCGATCGAGGCGGCCATGCGCATGTTCCATTCCCAGTTCAGTGTCTGCAGGGACCGGCTGACGGCGGTCGCCTCGCCGCCCAAATCGAACAGGCAGCGCATCAGTGGCGCGTTTGCCCGGAACACGCGTGTATAGATGAGCGTCGCGCCATGCACCCGTTCGCGCGAACCGGGCTCTCCTTCGCGCGCGCCCTCCAGCTGCTCGCGCACGAACGCCGAAAAGGCCTCGGCCAACGCCTCGGTAGCTGAGCGGATATCGTCGAAATAGCGATAGAAGGTGCCATGCGCGACGCCGGCTGAGGCCGTCACGGCCGCGACCTTGAGGCCGGACCGCTCCACGCCGGATTGTAGCTCAGAGGCAAGCCCTGCCACGAGCTTCAGCCGTGTCCGATCGGTCTTGCGCAGATCCGGTGCGCTCGACCTCGACAGCAGCACGCTGGCAAAGTCGACCGTCTCTTCATCCACGTCATAAGTGGCAGCCGGTGCAGCCATAAGCAAGAGTTTCTCTGAATTTTCGCCGTTGACTCGCCTGGGCACTCGCTTAAAAATGATATTGATATCATAATCATAAAATGAGCAGATGACAATGCTTGTCGACCGCACAGACTTTGCCGATCTGGACGCACTCGCCGCCCATCGCCAGCGATTGTGGGAGGTCCAGCGCGACTACGTCCTGGCAAGGTCACCGCTGCACCGCCGCGCATGGGGCAAGGGCGTGCCACCTAAGTCGCTCGAGGCGCTGCCCGAGCTGCCACTAACCGACAAGGAAATGCTGCGGGAAAGCCATCGAGACCATCCCCCGTTCGGCGACTACCTCGCCGCCGATGAAAAAGACGTCGCCCGCATCCACCGCACCTCGGGCACCACGGGCACGGCGATGAACCTGGCGCTATCGCGCCGCGACGCACATGAGACGGCAATCGTCGGCGCTCGCGCACAGTCGGCAAGCGGCCTCGGTCCCGGCCACCGAGTGATCCACTGCCTGAATTACCGGCTGTGGATGGGCGGCTTCACCGACCACACCACGCTGGAGGAAACCGGCGCCACGGTGATCCCCTTTGGGGTCGGCGACACGCAACTGCTGATCCGCACGATCCAGGAGCTGAAGATCACGGCGATTTCCTGCACGCCTTCCTATCCAGCGGTGCTGGAGCGCGTCATCGCCGAGCATTTTCCCGGCCTGAAACCGAGTGACTTGGGCCTCAAACTAGGCTTGTTCGGTGGCGAGGCCGGTCTCGACAACGTCGATTTCCGCGCCCGTCTCGAACAGACCTGGGGCTTCAAGGTGCGCAACGCCAACTACGGCGTCTCGGACGTGTTCTGCAATTTCGCTGGCCAGAGCGAGGTCGACGACGACTTGCATTTCATGGCCCTCGATATTCTGCATCCCGAGCTGATCGAGCCGGCAAACGGCGATCCCCTGCCCTGGCGCAAAGGCATGCGCGGAGAACTGGTACTGACCCACATGAGCCGACAGTGCCAGCCGCTTGTTCGCTTCCGCACCGGCGACATCGTCATACTGACCGGCACCGGCAAGGCGGCCAGCGGCCGAACGGCGCCGCGCTTCCGTGTTGCCGGGCGCGCCGACGATATGGTCGTGGTGCGCGGCATCAACGCCTTCCCCACACAGGTCGCAGCCGTCATCAACCAGTTTCCCGAACTGTCGGGCGAATACCGCATCGTGCTGGAGGGGCCGGGTCCCTACGACGTATTGCCTGTCGAGGCGGAGGTCGCCCAGGGACAGACGATCGCGGCGCCGTTAGCGGCCGGAATAGAAAAACGCATCAAGCAGGAGATCGGCGTTTCCGCCAAGGTCTTCCTCATGCCGTTCCACGCCCTGCCCCGCACCGAGGGCAAGACCAGACGGGTCATCAGAAAGGAAAAATCATGACTGGAACCGTCCTCACCGGGGATCTCGGCAACGGCGTCCGCAAGATCGCGCTCAACCGCCCGGACCGCCTCAACGCCATTGTTCCGGAGCTGCTCGACGACCTTGTCGAGGCCGTCACCGCCGCCGACCGCGATCCGGACATCCGCGCCATCGTGCTCACCGGCGAGGGCCGCGCCTTCTGTTCTGGCGACGACTTGAAGGACTTCGAGGACCAGGTTTCCGACGAAGCCGGCACCACCGCCTATATCGAGCGCATCCAGGATGTGACGCGGGCGATCGTTCTTGGCGACACGCCGGTTATCGGGGCGATCCGCGGCTGGGCGGTCGGCGGCGGGCTGGAATGGGTCATCAATTGCGATTTCGCCATAGCGGCGGAAGGCACCCGCTTCTTTTTTCCCGAGATTTCCTGGGGCGTTTTCGTTACCGGCGGCGTCACCGACATCCTGCCGCGCCTCGTCGGCCTGCAGAGGGCCCGCGAGATGATCCTGTTCGGCGAACGGTTCGATGCAGGTCAGGCAAAGGAATGGGGCATGCTGCGCGACGTCGTGCCCGACCGCAACGTGATGCCGGCAGCGATCGGCCTGGCGAAACGGATCGCCGCCCTGCCGCCCGGCCCGGTGCGCGACCTGCGCCGCGCCTTCGCGCGGCCCGACGGCGCCGGCCTGACCCACGCCATGCAGGCAGAGACGGAAGCAACGGTGCGCGGATTTCTCGATCCGGAAACGGCGAAACGCGTCGCCGCGTTCGGCTGACCCCCTGCATTCAGCGCAAGCCTACAGCCCCGGCTTCACGTAGTTCATGATCGATTCCATCCGCAGCATCACCTTGCGGATGATGTGGGTCGGCGCGACGCTCTGCGTATAGATCGCCGCCGTGCCGACCGCGCCCGGCGGCAGTTCCTCCAGCAGCTCGCTGTCGTCGAACGCGATGCGGACATAGAAGGGTTCAGCCAGAACCCGGGTCGGCGGCGGCACGGTTCCTCCGATAACCGCTTGTCCCTGCGAGGCAACCTCGACGATCGCATCCACCTTTCCGGTCACGATCCTGCCCGGCAGCGTCTTGAAGGCGACCTCGACCGGTTCTCCCACGTCCACATGCCGCAGGTAGATCTGGTTAATCTGGGTCACGACCCGCTTTGTCGATGAATCGATAAACACCATCGCGGGCTGGAAGGGAAAACTCGTCACGCGCTGCCCCGGCCGCAGCGCAAGGACGGTCACGTAGCCGTCCGATGGCGCGCGAACGGTGGTCTCGTCGAGGTTCCATTCGGCAGATTGCAATTCGGCCCTGAGCAAGTCGACCTCTGCCTGGGTCTGCTCCACCTGAAACCGCGTGCCGGCATCGCGCGAGGCAAGCTTCCGGAATTGCTGCAGCCGCAAGATCTGAAATGACAGTTGCGCCCGCTTCGCGTCGACCGCGGCCTGAAAGATTGTCGGATCGAGCTGGAACAGCACGTCGCCCTTCTTCAGCGGCGTATTCGGCTCGACCGGCACCTCGGTCACCACACCGTTGACGTTCGGGATGATCTGCACCGAGTAGCTCATCACGCGCGCCGGACCCGCCGGCGCGCCCCATTGCATGGGAATGAATAGGCCGACGAACAGCAGGACCACCCATACGATGGTGGACAGCCAGGTACCGGGCTTGTTCGGCAGAATCTTCAGCTTCACTAGGACGGCGAGCAGCGCGACGTAGACGAGGGTCAGGAACACGATCATCAGCCGGCCTCCGCCTCGCCGGCGGCGTCCGGCCTATCGCCCGCCTGCTGCGCACCGGGTTTGTAGAACGCCCAGATCAGCGCCAGCGGCCAGAAGACTCCGCCGAACAACGCGCCAAGCCAGCCGGCGACATTGATCGCATCGGCCTGCGGATGGTTGCGCGCCCGCGCGACGCGGCCGGGCAGCATCGCCAGCACGAACCAGATCACGACGCCCGCGATCAATAAGACAGCGAGAACGATCCAGGCGAAGATTTCTAGGCCGTTCATGGGCGATACGTCCCGTTTCGTTGCGACACCGGCAGGAGCGTCGTCATAGTATGACGCATATCAGACCGGCTGCGTATAGGCCCGTTCCTGACCTGTCACCGGCACCTCAGGCCTGCCCGGTACGCGGCGTCGGTACCGCGAGCACCCCGGCGCGGTCGAACGTCGTCTCGTCCGGATCGAAGATTGGCCCGCGACGTGCCGACGGTTCATCACACCCACATCTTTGACTTGTTATTTGTTACTTTGCTGGCTTCCATTATTGATTAGACAAGACTCGGAGCGTTTCATCAAGGACGCGGCGATCGGTCATTGCGCGCCTTGAGACATCCTCTTTCCCGGCGTACCATTTTGCAGTCGCTACGAACCCACACGCAGCACGGACACCGAAAGACAACCATGAAGTACATCGCACTTGCACTCCTCGCGTTCGTCCTGGTGCTCCCGGATTTGGCATCGGCCCAGGGGCCCGGCAGCTACGCGCGGCGGAGCGGCCCTTACGGCGGAGCGATCCGCCTGACGGCGAACTACGTGGCGCGCGACACCTGCCAGGCGGCATTGTCGGGAAAGCGCGGCGCTCCTGCGGGACAGGCCGTCGCCCCGCTGACGATCCCCGTTACCGTCGTGATCGGGCCGAACCCGAAGGGCTGCGGAAACAGCCGCGTCGTAACGCGGAACGTGACGGTCGGCGGCCCGGGCGACAATCCGTTGATCCAGATCTTCTTCGTCGATACGTCCGGTCGCATCCTGAAGGTCGAGAAGATATCGCTTTAAGCTAGCGACCCGGATCGGATCCGCACCGAGCCACGCACGTCAGCGCGGATCCGGCCAGGCCGGGTGCAGGTCGTCGATGACATAGGGGTGACGGTGGCGGCGCCCTGCCCCATCATGGCCGGCTAGATGAGGATGCCCGGGATCGAGATCGGGATGGGTATGCTCAATCGCCTCCGGATCGTCGGCCGGCCAGAGCCTCATGGCCAACCCAGCCCCCGATAGCGTCAGAATGCCGAGCACCACGAGAGTAACGGTCGCGCCGGCCGCGGCACCCAGCCATCCGGCCAGCGGATAGGTGACGAGCCAGCATGCATGCGACAGCGCGAACTGCGCCGCGAACACCGCCGGACGGTCCTCAGCCCTCGCCGAGCGGCGCAAGAGTCGGCCCGACGGCGTCAGCACGGCCGAATAGCCAAACCCGATCAGCACCCAGAAGGCGAGCAGGATGAGCCACAGGCCGGATCCATCCGTGTTTGCGAACCACGCGAAGCCAAGCAGGAGAAGTCCCAGCAGTCCGGCCGCCGGTATCATCACCCGGCGGTCCGGCACCCGGTCGAGCGCACGCGGCAGCAGCAGGGCCGCGACCATGGACCCGCCGCCGAAGCAGGCCAGCGCCAGCGCCACATCGCCCTCGGACCGGTCGAGCACGCCACGCACGAGCACGACTGTATTGACGATCACCATCGCTCCGGCCGCCGCCGCCGAGAGGTTCAGCGCCAGCAGGCCCCTCAGCCTCGGCGTCGCCAGATAGATCCGTATGCCATGGGTGATGTTGTCGTAAATCCCCTTGGCACGGTCCGTGCGCACCGCCTGTGGCAGCCGCACCGAGATCACCAGCATCGCCGAAACCAGAAAGCCGATCACCGTTCCCCCGAACAGCCAGTGGAACCCGATCACAGTCAGCAGCGCGGCGGCGAGCACCGGGCTCAGCAGGTTTTCCAGGTCATAGGCAAGCCGGGACAGCGACAGGGCGCGGGTGTAGTCCTTTTCCTTCGGCAACACGTCGGGAATGGTCGCCTGGAACGTCGGCGTGAACGCAGCCGAGGCCGACTGCAGCAGGAAAATCAGCACATAGATCTGCCAGACCTCGGTGACAAACGGCAGCAGCACGGCAATACCGGCGCGCACGACATCCATTGCCACCAGGAAGGCGCGGCGCGGCAGACGGCCGGCATAACCACCGACGACGGGGGCGACGGCCACATAGGCGACCATCTTGATCGCCAGCGCCGTGCCCAGCACCGCGCCGGCGTCCTCTCCGGCAAGCCGGTAGGCCAGCAGAGCCAGCGCGACCGTCAACAGGCCCGTGCCAGGCAGCGCGATCACCTGGGCGGCGAAAAGATGGCGATAGGTGCGGTCTGCGAGAATAGCCAGCATGGCCGCAGGCTAGCACAGCCCCCCCGCCTTGCGCCGCGCATTGCGGCGATCGGCATCGCGGCATAGCATCGCGGTGCGGGGCTGTATCCGGGCCCGGTGCCGAACAGGGAGACCGCCATGAGCGTCGTCGGATGGGAAGAAAAACTTCACGCCAATCTCGACTACGAGGAGGCCCGCGTCGATCTCGCCTGTGCCTTCCGCTGGACGGCGCGGCTGAACATGCACGAGGGCATCGCCAACCACTTCAGCTACGCGGTGTCCGACGACGGCGCGCGGTTCCTGATGAACCCGAACGGCCGGCATTTCTCCCGCATCCGCGCCAGCGAACTGCTGCTGATCGATGCCAATGATCCCGAAACCATGGACCGCCCCGACGCGCCCGATCCGACCGCCTGGGGCCTGCACGGCGCGATCCACCGCGAGGTGCCGCAGGCGCGCTGCCTGATGCATGTCCATTCGCATTACGCCACGGTGCTCGCCTCGCTGGAAGACTCCTCGCTGCCGCCGATCGATCAGAACACCATGCGCTTCTTCGGCCGCATCGCCATCGACGACGGGTTCGACGGCATGGGGCTCGGCGACGAAGCCGAACGTGTCGCCACCCAGATCGGCGACAAGCCGATCCTGATCATGGGCAATCACGGCGTCATGGTGGTCGGCAAGACGATCGCCCAGGCCTTCGACGAACTCTTCTATTTCGAGCGCGCCTGCCAGACCTACATCACCGCGCTGATGACAGGCCGGCCCCTGCGCGTCGCATCCGACGACGTGGCGCGGAAGACCGCGCAGCAATGGCTGGATTATCCCCAGTTCGCCGACATGCACCTGAAGGAGCTGAAGGCGATCCTTGACGACGAGGAGCCCGAGTATCGGGCCTGAGCGGACGACATGGCCGGCTAGTACAACGCCCTCATCGACGCCTTGCGATTGCCGCGTACTGCTGGCTCGACGCGCGTCCGCACCGAGGCGCGCCCGTCACCCCGTATCCGCCCATATCGCCGCCAGTCGATACCGGCGGCGGGGGCAAGCTGATAGGTCCGCCGTCTCAATTCGGCGACGAGCGCGGCCTTGTCGGTGATCGCGTCGAGCTCGTCGAACGGGATCGGCGTTCCGATCGCCACGTCGAGCCGCGTACCGATGCGCCGTGCCGTCTCGCGGAACAGCAGCGACAGCCTGAGCGTCGGGCTCAAATGGCTTGCAAGCTGGAACAGCCGGCTGTTGTGGCCGGAAAAGTGCAGCGGCACCACGGTCGCGCGCGATCCGCGTACGAGCTTCGCGGTGAAGGAATGCCAGGGCAGATCGAACACCAAGCGGCCAAGCGGTCGCTCGCTGGTCGCCACGCCGCCGCCGGGAAAGATGCCGATCGCCCTGCCCTGGGAAAGCCAGTCCAGCGCCGCTCGCCGTGAGGCGACGTTGGTCGCCAGTGCCGCACGCGTCAGCCCGAAATCGATGGGCAGCAGATGGGCGCGCGTCTCCGGCACCCGGTACAACACGTCGTTGGCAAGGATCTTGGTGTCCGGCCTGACCTTCAGCGTCAGCGCCGACAGCACGATGCCGTCAAGCACGCCATAGGGATGGTTGGCGACGAACACCACCGGCCCTTCCGCCGGCACCGCGGCGAGAGCGGCTTTGTCGTAGGCGACATCGAGCGCCAGCAGCCGGACCGCGGCATCGAAGAACGTTTCACCGGGCAGCCGTCCGTCCTGCTGCACCTCATAGAGCCGCCGCAACCGCCGTTGGCCGCCGACCAGCTCGATGGCGCGGATCAGCGCCTGCTGCGCGATCGGCTGGTCAGGGCTGGAATAGGAAAAACGCACGCGCGTGGCTGAAGCTGTCATGGCCGGACTTGTTGCCCGGATTCCATGACGCTATCGCCGCGCTGATGTGACAGTTCGGTGAAACCGTGTCGGCAAACAAAAAGGCCGCGCTCCGTTTCCGGGGCACGGCCTTGGGAGTGTGGTCAGGAAGGCCGTCAGGCCGGCGCACCCTCACCGTTGTCGATGATCGGACCGCCCCGATCGTGACTGCGGCTCGCCATGAACCGGTCGAACTCCTCGCGGTCCTGCTTGCGCTTCAGTTCGTCGAGGAAATCGCCGAACGCCTTCTGCTCTTCCGCTAGGCGCTGACGCTCGCGCTCCAGGCGCTCCAGCTCGCCGGCCTTGTATTCGTCGAAGGCCATGTTGCCGGTGTCCCGGCGCAGTCCGTCGCGGCGCGAACCGACGTTGCGCCAGTCGCGCGACGAGAAGCGTGAATCGCTTTTATGTCTGCACATGTAATCGGCTCCCCACAGTTTCCAGAACAGGATTCCAAGCCCGATCGGCCAGAAGACCACGAAGCCGAGTATCATCGCGACGAGCTCCCATGGCCGCCACTTGCGCCCGACGAAACTCAGTCCTTCACCGCGGCCACAGCCGCGCTTGCCCTTGCCGTCCGACGCATTGTCGGCGTGGCCGTTGCCGGCCGCGACACCAGGGCCCCAGGCTTCCGCCCAACTCGCACTACTCGCCATTTTTGGCACCTCCCACCCAATGAGATCCGGTCAAACCAATGTGAACACGATTTACATGGGGGAAGATTACGCCTCGTTCAAGAGGGCACAAGCGAATAATCGGAAAAATCAGATCGGCGAAAACCGCACGTTTATAGCCCGGTTTAGCGCCTCGCCCCGCGTACCAGGGCATCCACCCCGCGCGACAGGATCTCGGCCGCTGTCGGTACGCCCGGCCCGTACGGCAGCCTGCCAGCGGCGGCAAGCGTTGCCACGCCGTGCGACAGCGCCCAGACCTGCAGGCCGATCAGCCGCGGATCGGCGCCCCCGAAGGACTCAGCGCCATATGCCTTGGTCAGCCCCTCGACCAGGATGGAAAACGCGCCCGCCCCGGCATCGTGATCGGTCTTGCCGACGCCCTCGGCGTCGAACATCGCGGTGTAGTAGCCAGGTTCGTCGGCCGCGAACGCCAGATAGGCCTCGCCCAACCGGTTGAAGGCATCGGCGGGATCGGTGCCGGCGGAGGCTGCCTCCCGCAACCGCTCGGAGAATTGCGCATAGCCCCGGTCGGAAACCGCCCCGATCAGCGCGGCGCGGTCCTTGAAATGACGGTAGGGCGCGGCGGGGCTGACACCGGCGGCCTTGGCGGCATCCTTCAGCGTAAAGCCGGCCGGCCCCTTTTCGGCCAGCAGGCCCTGCGCCGCCTCGATCAGCGCTTCGGCCAGATTGCCGTGGTGATAGCCGCGCTTGCCGCGCACCCAGGAACCCTTGCCGCTCGGGGAACCACCCGGCGGCATGAAGGAATGACCGTGTTTCATCGCCGCAGTGTGCCAGAGCTCGCGCTGTGGAGTAAGGCCTCGCGCCGCGCCGCCTGTCCTGCGACCAGCCGCACCTTGCGCGGCGCGGCCATCCAGATGCAGCCCGCCGACACGACGCTGAGAACCAGCGAGAGGACGAACGCGTGATAATAGCTCCCCGTCGCGTCGAAGATTGCACCGGTAAACCAGGGACCAACCCCGGCGCCGACATTGGCGGACGCCGCCGTCACCGAGAATATCGTCGCAAAGCGCCTGCCGGCGAACAATTCCGCCGGGATCGCCCCGAACATCGAGGCCAGACCATAACCCAGCCCGCCCTGCGCCATCACCATGACATACAGACCGAACCGCGACGGCCCATCCGCGAGCATGATCAACGCGAGATAGCACAGCACAAACCCGACGCATGAGATCGACCAGGCCCATTCCCGCCCGATCCGGTCTGACAGCGCTCCCAGGCCGATCTGGCCGGCGACGCCGAAAGCCCCCACCAAACCCAGCGCAAACGCGGCTTCGGTGGCCCCGAAGCCGATATCGGTCAGATACCGGGTCTGATGCACCAGCACCGAATACCAGGCAAACAGGCCGCAGAAATAGCCGCTGCACAACCACCAGAAGCGGCCGGTCCTGAATGCCTTGCCTAATGTCCATTCGGTATTCGCCCAGACGCTGTCGACGATGTTGTCGACTGGCGCGGAAACGCTGCCGTCCTTTTCGCGGCGCCCGCCGCCGTCCGGCTCCAGGCCGATATCCGATGGCTGGCGCCGCTGGAAGATCATGTTGAGTGGAATGACGACGACGGCGACGGCGCCGGCGAGCGCCAGACAGGCAGCCCGCCAGCCGTAGGATTCGATGATGACCTGAGCCAGCGGCAGGAGAGTAATCGACCCCGCGCCGACACCGGAAAAGGCGATACCGACCGCGAGTCCGCGTTTCGAGACGAACCAGTTCGGCAGGAACATCGAATGGCCGATGTAGCTCATGCCCACGGAGCCGGCGATGACGAACAGGCCGAAGCTCATAAACAGTCCCAAAGGCGTCTGGATCCATGTCGTAAGGACGAAGCCCACGACCGCCGACAGCGCCGCCACGGGGATAACCACACGCGGTCCCCAGCGATCCATCATCATACCGAACAGCGGCGTGGCGCCGGTCGCAACAAAGAACCCGATCGCGAAGGCACCCGCGGTCACGCCGCGCTCCCAGCCGAACTCGTCAAGGATCGGGGAATACAAAAGCGAGAACGCGGTACGCGCGTTCACAGCCACCGCCATCGTCACGAAGGAAACGGAAACAACCACCCAGCCGTAAAAGAACGGCAGACGCATTGGCATGGCGGATTGGCCGTATTTCATCGACCCGGAGTTCCGGTGCCTGCGATGCCGAGTGCGGCCTCGCGCCGCGCCGCCTGTCCCGCGACCAGCCGCACCTTGCGTGGCGCGGCCATCCAGATGCAGCCCGCCGACATCGCGCACATGGCAATCGACAGCGCGAAGGCAGGATCGTAGGAACCGGTTAGATCGAAGATCTCGCCCATGATCCACGGGCCGACACCGGCGCCGACGTTGCCGCACACGGTCATCACCGAGAAGATCGTCGCGAACCGCCTGCCGGCGAAGATCTCCGCGGGAATGGCGCCGAACATTGCCGCAAGCCCGTAGCCGAGCATCCCCTGCGCGATGATCATCACATAGAGGAGCCCGCGCGACGGCACCGCTCCAAGCCCGATCAGCGTGGCATAGCACACCGCGAAGCCGAAGCAGGCGAGCGTCCAGCTCCACTCCCGTCCGATCCGGTCCGACAGCGCTCCGACGCCGATCTGCCCGCCGATGCCGAACAGGCCGACGAGGCCGAGCGCGAAGGCGGCCTCGGTCGCCCCGAAGCCGATGTCGAGCAGATAACGTGTCTGGTGCACCTGCACCGAATACCAGGCGAACAGGCCCGCAAAATAGCCGCCCGAGATCCACCAGAAACGGCCGGTACGAAGCGCCTTCGGCAGCGTCCAGTCGGTGTCCGCCCATGCGCGGTCGACAACGTTGTCGACCGGCGCGCGCGTCGAGCCGTCCTTCTCGCGCTTTCCCCCGCCATCCGGCTCAAGCCCGACATCGGCAGGCGCCCGGCGCTGCAACAGCGCGTTCAGCGGAATGACGACAATAACGACGGCGATCGCAATCGCCACGCAAGCCGCCCGCCAGCCGGCCGTCTCTATATACGTCTGCGTCAGGGGAAGCAGCACGATCGATCCCACCCCGACACCGGCGAATGCGAGCCCGATGGCAAGCCCCCGCTTACGCACGAACCAGTTAGGCAGGAACATCGAGTGGCCGATATAGCTCATGCCCACCGACCCGCCGACCACCAGCAGCCCAAGGCTGAAATAGAGCATCAGCGGCGTGGCGATCCAGGTAGCGAGGAAGTACCCCGCCGCCACGATCGCGGCCCCCAGCGGGATCACCACGCGCGGGCCGACCCTGTCCATCAGAATCCCGAACAGCGGCGCGAAGCCGGTGGCCGCCAGAAAGCCGATGGTGAAGGCGGCCGCCGTCTCGCCGCGCTCCCAGCCGAATTCGTCGAGGATCGGCGGATAGAGCAGCGAAAATGCCGTTCGGGCATTCACCGCGATCGCCATCGTCACAAAGGCGACGGAAACAACCACCCAGCCATAGAAGAACGGCAGGCGGAGGGGCGGAGATTGTGTGGACATGGCTGGCCGGAAATGACGAAGAGGCGCGGAGTGTCGGGGATAACGACAGTGGGGGCAAGCTGTCGGGGCCGGCCCACGGCATTTCACGGGGCAAGCGGGCTTAATCGGGCCTGATCTGGCTCGGCGGAACGGCGGTCCAGCGGCGCACGGCGCGCGTCAGGCTCGACTGGTTGCTGTAACCCAGTTCGGCGGCGATATCCGCGAACGGGTCCGTGCTCCGCGTCAGCCGCGCGAGCGCCTGCTCGCGGCGGATTGTATTGATGAGCCCGGAGACGCTGGTGCCCTCCGCGGTGAGCCGGCGCTGCAAGGACCGCGGGCTCGTACCGGCAAGCGTCGACAGCGTCGCAACCGACGGCGATCCATCTTCGAGCATGCCGGGCAGGATCGCCCTCAACGATGCGGCAAGCGTGCCGTCACCGCGGATTATGTCCCGGGTCTCGCCGACAGGCAAAGCGCGGTCGCGTGCGGGGTTGAGATAGGGCCGGTCGAGCACCGCGTCCTTGAGCGATATGGAAAGATGCTTGCTGGTGGCGGGAACCAGACCGGCATCAAAAAATTCGTTCAGGTGCTTAAGGCCGAAATCGGGATGCGGGGTCATCGAAATTCTCGCGATCCGTGGCCCGTTATATGCCGTACCGGCCGCTACCGATTGGATCAAGGCGGCGACGTACTGCTGGCAGATGTGCAGCGTTTCGTCGTCCAGGCGAAGCTGGAAGGAATGACGCACCGTGATACCGCCTGTATTCGGTAAGACGACAATATGTTCGTGGGACGAATGATGCGGCATGGCCCGCATGAGCCGCTTGAAGGCGTCCCGCGGGGTCCGCGCCCCCAGCGCGACCCTCGAGAGCGTCGCAAGGTCGCGGATTCCCGCTTCGGACACCACACGGCAACCGATGTCGGGCCCCTCCGCACGACCGGCAGCCAGGCCGAAGCGCATTGCCAGCACCAGCGGGACCGGACGCTCGGGTTCATCAATCAATGTAGCTGGCAGGCCGGCGGCTTGAAGCCGTGATTCCCAGGTCAGTCCGCGATCGCGCATCCAAAGCAGAAAGGGGGTGAGTGCGGCGGCGCGCACGAGCGGCACGGTAAGGGACATCGGCGCTACGCTCCGGAACGCATTCGGACATTAGCCAGTTTAGTGGCGCGCGCGGTCAAATGGAACTCCGGGAATTTAGATATCTAATCAAACATTGTGGACCAGTTGGAGACGATAATGATCCGTTCGCACCCACCGTATTTATTCGCGCTCGCGGCCAGCATTGCCCTTTCGGCGTTGGCCTCGCATGCAAGCTACGCCCAGACGATTACGGGCGCGTCCGGCTCACCTGACGCCACGACCACGATAAACGGCAAGCAATTGCCGCCACCCGATCCGGCATTCGGCGGTGATATCAAGCTGGATGCCCTTCAGTCGAAGCCGTGGTGGGCACCGAGTGTTGTTCCGCCTGAAGACGCACCGAACGTCCTGCTGATCATCACCGACGACGCCGGTTTCGCCGTCCCCAGCACCTTCGGCGGCGTGATCCCCACCCCTGCGCTCGACCGCATTGCGAATGAGGGTTTGCGGTACAATCGGATGTTCTCGACGGCGCTGTGCTCGCCGACGCGCGCCGCCCTCATCACCGGACGCAACCACCATTCGGCCGGTTTCGGCGTTATCTCGGAGCAGTCGACCGGCTTCCCCGGCTACAACAGCATTATTGACCGCGACAAGGCGACGATTGGCCGGATTCTGCTCGACAACGGCTACAACACGTCCTGGTTCGGCAAGGACCACAACACGCCTGCGTTCCAGGCAAGCCAGTCCGGACCTTTCGACCAGTGGCCGACCGGCATGGGCTTTGAATATTTCTATGGCTTCGTCGGCGGCGACGCCAACCAGTGGCAGCCGAACCTGTTCCGCAACACGACCCAGATCTATCCGTTCAATGGCAGCGAAGACGGAACCTGGAACCTCGTCACCGCGATGGCCGACGACGCCATCGACTGGATGACGCGGATGCACCAGACCGATCCCAGCAAGCCGTTCCTTATCAAATACGCGCCGGGCGCCACCCACGCGCCGCACCACCCGACCAGGGAATGGGTCGACAAGATTCATGACATGCACCTGTTCGACGACGGCTGGAACAAGCTGCGCGAGACGATCTTCGCCAACCAGAAGCGGCTCGGTGTGATCCCGGCCGACGCCAAGCTGACTCCCTGGCCGAAGGAGGTCCTGAAGGAGTGGGACGAACTGAACGACGCGGAAAAGAAGCTCTTCCTCCGACAGGTCGAGGTCTTCGCCGCCTATGCGGCGTACTCGGACCACGAGATCGGTCGCGTGATCCAGGCCGTCGAGGACATCGGCGAACTCGACAACACGCTCATCATCTACATCAACGGCGACAACGGTACGAGCGCCGAAGGCGGCCCGCTCGGCACCCCCAACGAAGTCGCTTTCTTCAACGGCGTCAACATGATGCCTGTCGAGGAACAGATGAAATGGTATGACGTGTGGGGCACCGAAGAGACCTACAACCACATGTCGGCCGGGTGGTCCTGGGCCTTCGACACGCCGTTTCCCTGGTTCAAGCAGAACGCCTCCCAGCTCGGCGGCATCAACCAGAACATGGCGGTATCCTGGCCCGCCCGCATCAAGGACAAGGGCGGCCTGCGCGAGCAATTCGTGCATGTCATCGACGTCGTACCGACCATCCTGGAAGCCGCCGGCATCTCGCCGCCCGACGCTGTCGATGGCATCGAGCAGAAGCCGATCGAGGGCACCAGCTTCCTCTACACCTTCGACAAGGCCAATGCGGACGTCCCGTCTCGCCACGCGACGCAGTACTTCGAGATGATGGGCCAGTGGGCGCTGTATCACGAAGGCTGGTTCCTCTCGACCAAGGTCAACAGGGCACCGTGGGAAGCCTTTGGTCCCGCCAATCCCGATCCGCTCAACAACCAGGTACTCGAACTGTTCGACCTCAATTCGGACTTCAGTCAGTCCGCGAACGTCGCCGACCAACATCCCGACAAGGTCAAGGAGCTGAAACAGATGTTCATCGAGGAAGCCAAAAAATATCAGGTCTTCCCGCTGGACGCTTCGGTAGCCGCCCGTCTTGTCGCGCCGCGCCCAAACATCACGGCCGGCCGCACGGAGTTCGTCTACACCCGGCCGATGGTCGGATTGCCGCAGGGCGACTCGCCTCTTCTGCTCAACACCTCCTACACGATCACCGCCGACATAGAGGTGCCCGAAGGCGGTGCCGAGGGCATGATCCTGACGTCGGGCGGCCGGTTCACCGGCTACGGCTTCTACCTTCTTGAGGGCAAGCCGGTGTTCCTGTGGAACCTGCTGGATCTTGAACGCATCAAGTGGGAAGGGCCCGACGCCCTGACGCCCGGCAAGCATACAGTCGAGTTCGATTTCCAGTACGAGGGATCGGGTGACGGCACGCTCGCCTATAACAACTTCGGTGGAGTGGGCCAGCCGGGCACCGGCACGCTCAAGGTCGACGGCAAAGTGGTTGCTACCAAGAAGATGGCGAAAACGGTGCCCATGATCCTGCAGTGGGACGAGAGCTTCGACGTCGGCTCCGACACCCTGACGGGCGTCAACGACGCCGACTACAAGCCGCCGTTTGCGCTCACCGCCAGGCTCGACAAGCTTACGATCAAACTGGATCGCCCGAAACTCACGCCGGAGGACACGAAGAAGCTCGAGGCAGCGATGAAGAGCGCCGCCGACGCGAACTAGAGGACGCCGGCAAATTTCGGCAGCCGGTTTTCAGCATAGCCACCGGGAAACGGGTCAACACCCGTTCCCGGCAAGGCATAAAGGGAGAAATACATGCATCACTCATTTGACAAATTTGCGGGCAAGGCAAAATTATGCACCGCAGCGTTTGCGGTCGCCGCCGTGACGGGGCTGGCCGCCGTGCCCTCCGCTGGCGCGGACGAAGCCCAGGCCCGGGAGATATTCAAGGCGATGTCTGACTACCTGGCCGCCCAGACCGCGATTTCGTTTGAGTACGATTCGACCCTCGAAGTCGTCACCACCGAAAACCAGAAGATCGCGCTGGCAAGCTCCGGCGCCGTCACGCTCGAAAGACCCGACAAGATCCGCGCCACCCGCCGCGGCGGGTTCGCCAACGTGGAGATCGTCTTTGACGGCAAGACGATGTCGCTGCTTGGAAAGGACGCGAACGCCTACACCCGGATCGAAGTGCCCGGCGACATCGATCATCTGGTCGACGAACTGCGCGACACCTACCACCACCCCGCCCCGGCAGCCGATTTGCTGATGTCCAACGTCGCTGCCCAGCTCGACCCCCTGATCACGGACGTCAAGGACCTCGGCAGCGGCGTGATCCGCGGCGTCGACTGCGATCATCTGGCCTTCCGCACCGAGCAGGCGGATTTCCAGATCTGGATCGCCCAGGGCGACCGCCCCTATCCCTGCCGCTATGCCATCACGACGACGAGCGTCGCGGGCTGGCCGCAATACACCATCGACGTGCGGGACTGGAAGACGGGCGCTGACGTGGCGGCCGCCGACTTCGGTTTCAGTGCCCCCGCCGGCGCCAGCGAGATGAACCCGGAAGACCTGCCGCATCTCGACGAGTTGCCTGAAGCCTTCATGCCCAAAGGAGCGCAGTGACCATGGTCAAGTACATCGGACTTTTCATCCTCACATTGTTGATTGGCGGCGCATTCCTGGGGATCGGCGAAAAGCTGTCCGTCCCGGGCGTGCACGGCGTCACGTCTCCCGCGGAAGCCAGAATCGGCCGTCCGTTGACACCCGTCAGCATCGCGGGCGTCGGCCGGAGGACGGTGCGCCGCTGCGCGGTGGGCGTCTACTACTGCTGAATGTTCCTGAATTGCCGCCGCCGGGTCCCATCGACCCGGCGGTCCGGCAAACCCGCGAAGTCCGGCGACTCAAAGCCGCCCTTTAGCTGCCGGTATAGGCAACTTCTGTCACGCGGTCGCCCGAGACCAGGCAGCGCCAGGGGGCCTGTGACTTCGGAAACCCGATCATCACCTGGGTCGCCGCCTGCGAGAATTCGCTGCCGATGACCGCGACACCCACCGCGTTCGTCTGCTGTTGCACCGCCTTCACGCACAGGTCTTCAGCCGCCGCGTTGGGCCCGCCCGGCGGCCGCGTCGGACCATTCTTCACACGGCTCATCGATGTCGTCGTCGCGGTGGTCGGCGTGCCCGAAGACGTTCCAGTCTCATCGGAAACGCAGCCGGCGAGCGCTAGCGCCAAAGGTGCGGCGATCAATACAAGTTTCTTCATGAAGTCTTCCCTTGTCGACAGGTCCTGCTTCGGCCTGGAATCGGCCCAAGGACAGGTTTACAAAATCCTGCCTGCTGCGGATATCGGGATGTAGCTTTGGCCGCCTGGCGGAGCCCGCCAGCGGCGTCCAGCTTTTGGCCCGTTACTTTCCGAGAAACGCAAAAGGCTGCGCTTCCTTGAAGGAGCCGGTCGCATTGCCGGAATAGGTCTTGCTCTGGTTCGCGCCGAGATCAAGCCTCATTACCCTCCCCGTGTCGGCGGAAAAGTCGATGTCGTTCAGATTGACCCAGAACGAATTCGGAGTGAGCGCCGATTCAAAGAAATACAGCTTCCGGTGCTGATCCGACACCGTACGCCAGCGGGTGGACGAGATGTTCGGCTGATCGGGCGTCGAAATTCCCAACGGAACGGACACATTGCGGATGACGGAAAACGCGCCGGCGACCGCGAGGTTCGGATCCTCGAACTTCGGGATCGCGTCAACGTAGAACGAGGCCCGCGCGAACCGGTCCGCGGCACGGTTGGTGCCGGGCAGGAAAACCGTCCCGCCGATCTCTTTCCAGTATTCGACGAGCGCCAGCTGCTTGTCGAAAATCGGCGAGTTGGTCATCACCTGGTAGGACCGATCGTGATGGATGACCAGCTTTCCGTCTATGTACTCGACGATCGCGCTGTCACCGGTGGCGTCCGACATTGACAGATGCACGGTCGCCATGCGGGTTTCGCCGGGCACTGCGTCCGTGAACACCGTGAACTGTTCCTTTTCCAAGGCGGTAACCGCTTCCTGGACCGTGGCGAAACTGTCGAGGACGTATTGCGCCCAGGCGGCGATGGACAGTCCCGGTTTGGACCCACCCTGCGCCGGATACTCGGATTCCACGAGCCAGAGCAGGTTTGCGACGAGCCCGGCCTCATTCATGCCGTCGGTTGTGGAAATATCGAAGCCCGACGCAATGACGCTCCCGTATTGTGACGTCCACGTGAACGAGTTCTCGCCGGCCGCGCCGTCGCGTTCCAGGCCGCGCGGAAATATCCAGAGGTTCGTACCGACGTCCGTTTTCCAGTCCATCGACCGGCCGGTGATCACCGTGTCGCCGTCACCGAGATAGACAAACCGCGTACACGCTTGCGAAATCGCTGGCGCGACCGCCATGGCTGCACTGAGAACCACGGCCAGCACCGAGGAGACCCGAACCCGCCCAAAGGGGACACTCGCAAGAAACATGGAACCGCCTTTCCGAACGCCAGTTTACATAAAGAACCGAAGGCAGCTCAGTATGCGAACAGGGGCGATTCGGCGACTGTCGTTATTTGCAGTACCGGTATGTCCCGGCCTCATTGTGCCGGGCCAGATCCAGGTGGAAATGGTTGTAGTGCTGCTTGTCGCCGTCCGGGCCGATCACGGTGGTGAACAGCGAGCAGGCACCCTTGTGCGCCTCCCTCAGGAAGACGCGGTCCTGCGGGGCGCCGCGCCAGTCATGCTCCACGGAAATCGTGCGCCCGTCCGACAGCGTGAAGGCGGCGATGTCGATGGCGTTGCCGAAGGAATGCTCGGAAACCTTGCCGTAGGCCTTGGAGTTGCGCGTGCGGCAGGAATACGACGACAGCACCTGGATCTTCGTGACATAGGCGCCGTAGACGCGCTGGGCCGCCGGTTCCACCACATGATAGAGCCAGCCGTCGAGAGCGGACGTGAGCGGGCAGTTGAGCGTCGCTGGTTTCGATAGGCCGACATACCCCTGCAGCGCGCCGGTCACATTCAGCGGATACCAGACGCCACAGGCGCCCTTGTCGTTGATGCGCCTCATGCGCTGCACGAAGGCGCTCGGCTCGTAGCCGCCCTTGGCCAGGCAAACGCCCTCCGCATCCTTGCGCCAGGCCTGGTCGCGCCACGAATAGAGGCTCCGCTCGGCGCAGCCGAACAGGAACAGGAGTGCGAACACGAATGCGAGGGCCGTCATGCGATGCATGCGGCCGATCATTCAAGTTTGAGGAAAATGCCCGGTAAATATTCAGGGTTAATTTACCCTTAATCTGACGACCGGGCCAGAGGTCCGCTCATGGCGTAGAAAGGGAATACACCCATCACCGTCCCGGGTGTATTGTTGCCAAAGATCGCCCGGAGGTTACAGATGTTCCGTGTCCTTGTCCGCCCCCTCGCCCTGATCGCCGCTATCGCGATGGCCCTGGCGCTTGCCGCCTGCGAGGAGACGACGGGCGACTATGTGGAGGTCACCGGCGGCGGCTTCCTGTTCAACTACCGGATCGCCGAGGCGACCTACGGCCTGGTCGCCACGGCCCGGCGTACCGTGCCACCGGGCACGCGGTTCGTCGCCGCGTTCGAGAATCCCGCCGACCCGCTGCCGGATGGGCCTCCGCTGCCGGTGGAACTGATTTCCCGGGAAGGCCAAAAGCGCTTCGCGATCAACTCCCCGCCTGTCAAAAATGTCATCGCCGATCGGGCCTATGCGGTGACGCTGACGCTGTTTACGCCGGAAGGCGCGGTCATCGAGACGCACGAGACCACCTACCGCTCCAAGATCGGCTCCGAGGTGCTGCCCGACAAGCCGCTGGCCATCGGACCGGGATACGCGAAAAACCCTGAGTTGAAGGAGTAGCGGCTACCGCTGCCGGCAGCCGCTTACTGACAGAACGTCGTCTGCCCGTCGGCGCCGCGCTTTTGCAGGTCGAGATGGAAATGGTCCTGGTGGTATTCGTCGCCGTCCGGGCCGATTACGGTGGTGAACGGCCCGCAGGCCTTGCCGTGCACCGCTCGCAGGAAATCACCGGCCGCCCCCTCGTCCGCCCAGTCCTCGAGCACGGAAATCGTCCGCCCATCGGCCAGGACGAAGCGGGCGACGTCGACGGCGTTGGCCGTTCCATGCTCACTTTGCTTCGTATCCGGCTGGCCGTTGCGCGTCCGGCAAATATAGGAGCCGGCGATTCCCAACCCGGTAATTTCGGTCTCCAGGAACTCACGAGCAGCGGGCTCGATCACCTCCTCGACGAAACTGTCGAGCCGGTCGGTCATAGCGCAGTTGAGCTCCGCCTCGGGCGACAGGGTCACGGCCCGACCGCCGCCGACCGACGAAATCGCATAGACCGCCGGCACCACGCAGCCGCCGTCCAGATCTTCTTTCGGTTTCAACGGCCGGCCCGAAACGCGCCCTTCCTCGATCGCCGCGCAGGCGGGCGACATTGCGTCGTCTGCGAACATGGGCGGGCCCTGGGGCGGACCGGTAGGCACGTGAAGTGCGGGCGGCACGGGCTGTTTTTCAGGCTCGCTCGCCGCGTCTTCGGGAGACGGCGCGCCCTGCGTGTCCGCTGTCGCACCGCCGGAGGCAGGCAGGATTGGTTTTTCGATGGGTATTGGCGGCCCGGCCGGCACCGGGGAGGCGGCTTCCGGCTTCGCCTCGGGCAGAGGCGGCGAAACACTAACCGGTTTTTCGTCGGGGATCGGCGGCTTCGCGTCATCCGGCCTGGCCTCGGGCACCGGCACCGTCTCCGCCGCAACTGCGGCAGCGGGTTTCTCGCGCGGTTGCGGCGTCGCAGGCGTTGCAGCGGAATCCGGTTGAGAGGCCACCGGCGGTGCGGGCTTTTCGGCCGGAATGGGGGGCGCGTTTTCCTCATCCGAAGCCGCCACGTCAATTTCATCCGCGCCGGGCCGATCCCTGGGCACAGGAACGGCCGCCTCGTCCGGTTTCACGTCGGGAACAGGCGTCGAAATGGAGACGGGACGCTCGCGCGGCAGAGGTATCGATTCGGGACTGATCGTGGTTGCCGCAAAGGCAGCCGTGGCGCTAAAAACCAGCGCTGCGGCCGAAAATGACACCCGATTGCGACATTGCATGGCTCGACATGCCGTCTCTGATTCGCTTTGACAGTGAACAGGTTAGCCGTCGTCGTCCACAGCACCTAGCCGAATCATCCGGCGATATTGCGGCGCAGCAACGAATCTGCTTCGCGAACCGGCCCAGTCAAGTTAATGTTTTATGACTGGGGGAGGCCAGGGAGCGGCACCATGACCATCATTCGTCAGGTACAGTTTGTCTTCGTAGGCGCGGCGTTCCTGTTCGTTGCGGCAATCGTTTTCGGGGCCATCTGAGGTTCCAGGAGAACTACCCGGCCCACCGGATAAAAGTTCGGGGGCGGGGCACAGTTCTCCAGATATCGCTTCGAGCGCGCGATCTTTTCAGCGTCAGGCGGCCTTCGCCTTCGGGTGGTAGGCCAGCACCGGCGACAGCCACCGCTCAACTTCCTCCACGCTCCATCCCTTTCGCGCCGCGTAGTCTTCGACCTGATCGCGCTCGATCTTGCCGAGGCCGAAGTAGCGGCTTTCGGGATGGGCAAAATAGATCCCCGAGACCGATGAGCCCGGCAGCATCGCGCAGGATTCGGTGAGCTGCACACCGGCAGCCTTTTCCGCGTCGAGCAGGTCGAACAGCGTCCGCTTCTCGGTGTGGTCGGGCTGGGCTGGATAGCCGGGTGCAGGCCTGATGCCGGCATAGGTCTCGGCGATCAGTTCAGCGCTGGACAGGGTCTCGTCGGCCGCGTAGCCCCAGAACTCCCGGCGCACCCGCTGGTGCATGTGTTCCGCGAAGGCTTCCGCCAGCCGGTCCGACAGCGCCTGGAACAGGATCTTGGAATAGTCGTCGTTGGCCTGCTCGAAGCGCGCGATGGTGGCATCTTCCCGGTGGCCGGCGGTAACGATGAAGCCGCCGATATGATCGGCAAGCCCTGTTGCGCGCGGAGCGACGAAATCGGCAAGCGCGACATTGGCCCGCTTTGAGCCGCGCCGCGACATCTGCTGGCGCAGCGTGTGCAGCGTGGCAAGCGGGGTCTCGCGCGTTTCGTCGGTATAAAGCGCGATATCGTCGCCCTCCGCGTTGGCCGGCCAGAAGCCGATCACCGCGCGCGCTTCCAGCAGGTTCCCCTCGATGATTTCCTGAAGCATCGCCTGCGCATCGGCGAACAGCTGGCGCGCCGCCTCGCCCTGGCGAGGATCATCGAGGATTTCCGGATAGCGCCCCGAAAGCTCCCAGGTCTGGAAGAACGGCGTCCAGTCGATGTATTCGGCCAGCGTCTTCAGGTCGTAGTCCGCGAAGGACTTCGCGCCGAGGAAACCCGGCTGCGGCGGCTGGTAGTCCGACCAGTCGAGCGAAAGCTTGTTGGCGCGGGCGTCCGCGATCGCCAGCCGCGCCTTGTTGTCCTGGGCGCGCGAATGGCCTTCGGCGATGCGCTCGTAGTCGGCCCGCGTGTCCGCGTAGAGCTGCGACCGGCCCTCCGGCGACAACAGGTTTGAGACGACGCCGACCGCCCGGCTGGCGTCGGTCACGTAGATTGCCTGCCCCGCATGGTAGTTCGGGCTCACCTTGACGGCGGTGTGCACCTTGCTGGTCGTCGCCCCGCCGATCAGCAGCGGCAGGTCGAAGCCCTGGCGCTCCATCTCGGCGGCGACATTGCACATCTCGTCCAGCGACGGCGTGATCAGGCCCGACAGGCCGATCATGTCGGCGTTTTCGGCACGCGCTGTCTCCAGGATCTTCTCCGCCGGCACCATCACGCCGAGGTCGACGACCTTGTAGTTGTTGCACTGGAGCACGACGCCGACGATGTTCTTGCCGATGTCGTGCACGTCGCCCTTCACGGTCGCCATGACGATCTTGCCGGCCGGCGGCCGGTCGCCCTCGCCGTCCTTTTCGGCCGCCATGAACGGCTCGAGGTAGGCGACCGCCTTCTTCATGACGCGGGCCGACTTCACCACCTGCGGCAGGAACATACGGCCGGACCCGAACAGGTCGCCGACGACATTCATGCCGTCCATCAGCGGACCCTCGATGACATCGAGCGTCCGCGTGGTGGCGTGGCGGGCCTCCTCGACGTCGTCCTCGATGAAATCGGCGATACCGGCGACGAGACCGTGCTCGATGCGCTTGTTGACCGGCCAGGAGCGCCATTCCAGCGTCTTCTCTTCCTTTTCGCCGCTCCCGCCTTCCTTCCACTTGCTGGCGGAGTCCACCAGCCGTTCGGTGGAATCCTCGCGGCGGTTCAAAACCACGTCCTCGCAGAGCTCGCGCAACTCCGGATCGAGTTCGTCGTAGAGACCGAGCTGGCCGGCGTTGACGATCGACATGCCCAGGCCCGCGGCGATCGCGTGATACAGGAACACCGAGTGCATCGCCTCGCGCACCGGGTCGTTGCCGCGGAACGAGAACGACAGGTTCGACAATCCGCCGGAGACCTGCGCGTGCGGCAGGTTCTGGCGGATCCAGCGCGTCGCCTCGATGAAGTCGACGCCGTAGTTGTTGTGTTCGGAAATGCCGGTGGCGACCGCGAAGATGTTCGGGTCGATGATAATGTCTTCCGGCGCGAACCCGGCCTTGTCGACGAGCAGCCGGTAGGAATTTTCGGCAATCTCGCACTTGCGCTTCAGCGTATCGGCCTGTCCGGCCTCGTCGAAGGCCATCACGACGACGGCCGCGCCGTAGCGGCGCACCTTCTCGGCATGTTCAAGGAAGGCGGCCTCGCCCTCTTTCAGCGAGATGGAATTGACCACCGATTTGCCCTGCACGCACTTCAGGCCCGCCTCGATCACCGACCACTTCGACGAGTCGATCATCACCGGCACGCGGGCAATATCGGGCTCGGCGGCGACGAGGTTGAGGAACGTCGTCATCGCCTCCTCGGAATCGAGCAGCCCCTCGTCCATGTTGACGTCGATGATCTGCGCGCCGTTTTCCACCTGGTCGCGCGCGACCTCCAGCGCCGTCGCGTAGTCGCCTTCCTTGACCAGCTTGCGGAAGCGCGCCGAGCCGGTGACGTTGGTGCGCTCGCCGATGTTCACGAAGTTGGTTTCGTCGGTGAGCGTGAACGGCTCCAGCCCCGACAGCTTCATGAACGGTTTGGCCTCCGGCGCCTTGCGCGGCGGATGGGCCAGAACGGCCTCGCGGATCTCTGAGATATGCTCCGGCGTCGTGCCGCAGCAGCCGCCGACCACGTTGACGAGTCCGGCCTTGGCGAATTCACCGATCAGGGCGGCGGTTTCAGCCGGTCCCTCGTCGTACCCGCCGAAATGGTTGGGCAATCCCGCATTCGGATAGGCGCAGACAAGCGTGTCGGCGACGCGGGACAGCTCGGCCAGATGCGGGCGCATTTCCTTGGCGCCCAGCGCGCAGTTGAGCCCGATCGTCAGCGGCCTGGCGTGGCGCATGGAGTACCAGAACGCCGTCGGCGTCTGGCCCGACAGCGTGCGGCCGGAGAGATCGGTAATGGTGCCTGAAATCATCACCGGCAGGCGCTTGCCGCGTTTGGCGAAGATCGTCTCGATCGCGTAGATCGCGGCCTTGGCGTTCAGCGTGTCGAAGATCGTCTCGATCAGCAACAGATCCGCGCCGCCCTCGATCAGCGCGCGCGTGGCCTCGCCGTAGATATCCACCAGCCGGTCGAAGGTGATGGCGCGGTAGCCCGGATCGCTGACGTCCGGCGAGATCGACGCGGTGCGGTTGGTCGGCCCGAGCGTACCGGCGACATAGCGTGGCCGGCCGTCCTCGGACTCCGCCCAGTCGGCCGCCTCGCGCGCAAGCCGCGCGCCCTCGTGGTTGATCTCGACGACCAGGTTCTCCGCGCCGTAATCGGACTGGCCGATGGCGTTGGAGCTGAAGGTGTTGGTCGAGACGATATCGCTGCCGGCGGCGAAATAGGCATGGTGGATATCGCGGATGGCCTCTGGCTGGCTCAGGTTCAGGATGTCGTTGTTGCCCTGAAGCGGCATCTTCCAGCCGGCCAGCCGTTTGCCCCTGAACCCGGCTTCGTCGAGCTCCAGTTCCTGGATCTGCGTGCCCATCGCCCCGTCGAGCAGCAGGATGCGCTCGGCGGCGAGACGGCGCAATTCGCGCTCGGTGGCGGAAACAAACTCTGACATCAACTAGCCTCTTGCATTGGATAAGGACCGGAGAGCTCTCAGGCGGCTTTCTCGGTCGACATCGCGCGCAGCCCGAGCATGTGGCACGTCGCGTAGACGAGCTCGGCCCGGTTGAGCGTGTAGAAATGGAAATCGGTGACGCCGTTGCTGGTCAGGTCGAACACCTGGTCGGCGACCACGGAGGCCGCCACCAGCCGGCGCGTATCGGGATCGTCGTCCAGCCCGTCGAAGTGGGCGGCGAACCAGTCGGGGATCTCGGCGCCGCACTGCTTTGCGAAGCGGGCGGCCTGGGCGAATTTGGTGACCGGCAGGATGCCGGGGATCACCGGGATATCGATGCCGCGTTTCTCCAGCCGGTCGCGGAACCGGTAGAAATGCGCGTTATCGAAGAAGAACTGGGTGATCGCACGGGTCGCGCCCGCATCCACCTTGGCCTTCAGCACGTCGATATCGGCATCGAGATCGCGCGATTCCGGGTGCTTCTCCGGATAGGCGGACACCGACACCTCGATGTCGCCGGCCCGCCGGATCGCCGCCACCAGCTCCGCCGTCGACTGGAAGCCCTGCGGATGCGGCACATAGGTCGACCCGACGCCGTCCACCGGATCGCCGCGCAACGCCACGATGTGGCGCACGCCGATCGCCTGGTAGGAGCGGATGACCTCCTCGAGGGAGGCACGGCTTGCGTCGACGCAGGTCAGGTGCGCGGCCGGCTCGACGTCGGATTCGCGGCGGATGCGCCTGACGATCTGGTGCGTACGGTCGCGCGTCGAGCCGCCGGCGCCATAGGTCACCGACACGAATGTCGGCCCGTATGGAGCGAGCCGCTGGAACGCCTTCCACAGCGAGGCTTCCATCTCGTCTGTTTTCGGCGGAAAGAATTCAAACGATACGGTCAGGTTTGATGGTGTTGGGAGCGATGCCACTACGCGGCCTCCTCGTTGAGCCCGCGCGGCGTGCGCTCGCCGACCAGGCGGCCAAGCCAGACCGAAACGGTCAGCCGGCCGACTTCGGCGATATCGACGTCGTCGGGCGGATAATCGACATGCTCGACCAGTTCGACGCCGGCAGCAGACATCCACTGGCCGATCTGATCTGGCGCGAAACCGAGCCGGCGGTGCGCCTGGTCGGCGCGCAGGAATTCAAGCCCGTGCGGCGCGAAGTCGACGACCAGCAGCCGCCCGCCGGGCTTCAGGAGATGCGCGGCCTCCTCGATCGCCCGGTCCGGGTCCTCGAGGTAGTGCAGCACCTGATGCATGACGACGAGGTCGGCGGTGCCGTCGTCGACCGGCGGCGAATAGATGTCGCCCTGGCGGACCTGGCAGTTGCGCAGGCCCTCGCGCTCCAGCCGCGAGCGCGCGTAGGTCAGCATGTCGTGGGATACGTCGATTCCGATGCCGCGCTCGATATGCGGCGCCAGCAACTCCAGCATCCGGCCGGTGCCGGTGCCCATGTCGATCACGACGCCGAGCTTGTCCTCGCCGATGAGATCCATCAGCCCGGCTTCGATCTTCTGTTCGTTGGCATGCAGCGAGCGGATCTGGTCCCACCGGCCGGCATGTTCGCTGAAATAGGCCTTGGCCGCTTCCGCGTGCGCCCGGCGCACCGCCTCGAGCCGTCCCCGGTCGCGCACCAGCGCCGGATCGGACCGGTCGAGCCGGGCGACGATGTTGCGCGAGACCTCGGCAGCCGCACCTGAATCGGCGAGCCGGAAAAATGCCCACGCCCCTTCCGCGTTGCGACGCACGAGACCGGCTTCGACGAGCAGCTTCAGGTGCCGGCTGATGCGCGGCTGGCTCTGGCCGAGAATGTCGGTCAGATCCTTCACGCTGCGCTCGCCCTCGGCCAGCAGCGCAAGGATCCGCAGCCGCGTCGGTTCGCCGGCGGCGCGCAGGGCTATCAGCAGGTTGTCGGCCGAGATCGGCAGCATCGATGTCTCCGTATTCGGCATAGCGATATAAAGATATCTTTATATTGTCAACTCAATCCGACGACCCGATTTGCCTGTATAGTCGCCATTGGCTTCCCGCCCCTGGCTGCCGACTAACAATTGGAATCTCACAGGAAAGCATCGACATGTCCGCCAGAACGCCGACGGATAAGCCAGAACTCACCATTATCGGCCGCATTCGCACGCCGTGGACGAAGGCCGAGGATTGCCCGCGCAACGCCATGGAGACCGACGTCGACTGCCGGGTGGAGGTCGACGCGCCGTTCCGGCCGGGCCTCGCCTCGCTGGAGACCTGCACCCACGCGATCCTGCTCTACTGGCTGGACCGCGCCCCGCGCGACGTGATCACCCTCACCCCGCCCAATGACGCGGTCACCCACGGCGTCTTCGCCCTGCGCGCGCCGGGCCGCCCGAACCCGATCGGCCTGGCGGTGGTCGATATCGTCAAGGTCGAGCCGGACGGGCTCGTCGTGCGCCATGTCGATTGTTTCGACGGGACGCCTCTCATCGACATCAAGCCCTACTTCGCCTCGGTCGATTCAAAGCCCGACGCCCAGGTCGGCTGGCACGAACTGAGGGCGAAGCCGTTGCCGTCGCGGGGGATATAAACGAGCGCATAGAGGGGCGCCAAAAGGGGCACACATAAAAGCCGACGGCGATCCGGACCGCCGTCGGCGTCGGTAATGAAATCGCGTGCGTCCGGCTTACGACCCCAGCCCGTTCACCTTCTCGACGGCGACGTGATGCATGCCCGGCCAGTTTTCCTCCGCCTTGGCGAGCGTGCCGGACTTGTCTTCCTCGTACTTCGCGAACGCCACGGCGTTCAGGAACACGTAGAGCTTGCCGTCGACGAGGTCTGCATAGCGGTTGCTGGCATCGAGTTTCTTGCCGATTGCCACGCCGAAGGCGCAGAATCCGCCATACTGCGGCATATACTTTTCGGGATCGGCGGCGAACGTCTTCATCGTCTCCTCCGAGGAGAAGTAATAGGCGACGCCGTCGTGCTCGACGGTGAACTTCGCCAGGCCCGGCGTCACCTTACCGCCGGTGGCAAGCGCCACGACGTCGTCGCCGCGGGCCGCGACACCGGCGCCGCTGAGGGTCGTGCCGATCGAGACATTGTACTCGTCGGCGGCGAATGCGGCGGGAACGGCGGACAGGACAGCCGCGACGGTGGCGGCGGCGAACAGGGTCTTGGCGTACTTCATGGCAAGTCTCCTTGTGATGGAAGAGCCCGCGGGCTCGTTGCGGTGGTCTGGATCCGCCGGCCTTCAGGCAAGCGGGGTGCGTCACCGGCTTTCGCCGGGTTCATTTGACCCCGCCGGTTAGCGGCGCAGCCGTGTCGGTGAATTCGTGTTTGAGAGGTGCGGCGGCCCGGCGTCAGGCGCCGACCGCCTGGATGCGGTCGACCGCCTCGTCGGTGCCCCACACGGCGTTCGCGATCATCCGGAAGTTGATGAGCGCGGCGAGATAACCGTCGCCTTCAGGCACTTTCGCGCCCGCCGTCGCGTCCTGCACGACGGCCACCTCGAAGCCCTGCTCGATGAACTCGCGCATGTGGCTTTCGACGCAGAGGTTGGCGGACATGCCGGCAAGGATCACCTGGTCGACCCTGAGCTTGCGCAATTGAAGCGCCGCATCGTTCTGTTCGGGTCCATAGAGCTTGTGCGGCGAGGCGATGACGGTCTTGCCATCGAAGATGTACTCTTCGTAGGCGTCCATGAAATCGGCGCCCGATCCCTCCAGGCCGGTCACGTCGAGCGGGCCTGTCCGGTCGAACATGCCGATCCCGTGCATGACCTTTTCCAGCGCGCCTTCGAACATCCAGCGGTGATCGTGGGGATAGTAGTAGTGCGGCGAGACCACGACGGGCATGCCGGCCACCTTGGCTGCCTGGAACAACCGGCGGAGATTTTCCACCACGTTGTGCTCCCTGACGCTTTCGCCGACGACGCCCCAGGCAACGCCGTCCGGGCTGAGGAAGTCGATCTGCGGATCAACGACGAGAAGCGCCGCCCTGCCCTTCTCGAGTTCCATCGTCGATGGCGGCAACACCGGTTCGGCGGGCGCCGCATAGGCCGGATTGTCGGAGGCGTTCGCCGCGCCCGGCGCGAGGCCGGCTGCGGCAACGGCGCCGGCCGCACCGGCGAGAAGGAAATCGCGGCGCCCTATCGTCCTGCCCTTGGATTGGTCGTGGTGGTGGTGATTGCAGGTGGTCATCGGACTATCTCCTGTCTTGTCGGGCGCTCGGCCCCGGTGGTGGTGTTTGTGGTGGATCGGGTCACAGGCCGAGGTCGGATAGCCCCGGATGATCGGAAGGCCGGGGTCCGAGCGGCCAGCGGAACAGGCGGTCTTCCTCGGCAATCGGCAGATCGTTGATCGAGGCGCGGCGCACCGCCATCAGCCCGTCCGGCGAAAACTCCCAGTTCTCGTTGCCGTAGGCGCGGAACCAGCGGTCGTCGGGTCCCAGCGCCTCATAGGCGAAGCGCACCGCGATGCGCGTGTCGCCGAAAGCCCAGAGCTCCTTGATCAGCCGGTACTCGCGTTCGGACTGCCACTTGCGAGCCAGGAACGCCTCGACCCCGGCGCGCCCGGCCAGGAACTCGGATCGGTTCCGCCAGACGGTGTCGGGCGTATAGGCGCCCGCGACCCGGGCGGGATTGCGTGTGTTCCAGCCGTCCTCGGCGGCGCGAACCTTGGCGGCCGCGGTCTCTGCGGTGAACGGGGGAAGCGGCGGACGTGTCATGGCGAAACCCTCAAAGTGAACAGATCGGTTCTGTTTGTTGAGGGCATAAATGAACAGTTCGGTTCAGTTTCGCAAGTGAAAAATGTCGGCGGGCCTCAGATTTCCGACACGTCACAGCATAACCAATTGATAATAATCGGAGTTTTTCCAGTCGATTTTTCTGCACAATCGGTATATGTATAGACCGGTCAGTTCATAAAGGAACCCGAATGCGCCCCAGCAAACGCGACGAACTGGTTCGCGAGTCGCTCAAGATCTTCTACCGGGACGGCTTCCACGCCACCGGCATGGATCTCCTGTCGACCGAGACCGGCATCTCGAAGACCACCATGTTCAAACACTTCCGCAGCAAGGAGGATCTCATCCTCGCGACGCTCAGGCTGCGCGACGAGAACTTCCGCAACTGGCTGTTCCGGCGCATGGAACAGGCCGGGCCGCCGCGCGCGCAGCTACTCGCCATGTTCGACGCGCTGAAGGAGTGGTTCGACCAGCCCGATTTCCGCTCGTGCATGTTCATCAAGGCCGCGTCGGAGTACCCCGACCCCGAGCACCCGATCCACGCCCAGGCGGCCGAGCACAAGCGGCTGCTGTTCCGGCAACTGGAGACGATCGCGGCCGATGCCGGCGCCGAAGATCCGGCGGCCCTGGCGCGAATCCTGCTGCTGCTCAAGGAAGGCGCGATCGTCACCGCCCATATCGGCCACGAAGCCGATCCGGCCGGCGACGCCAAGGCCGCTGCCCGCCGCTTCCTCTCGGACCTGCCGGCAGAGCCTGCAGCCGCCTGAGGCGCTAACGCGTCCTCCCCGTCCCTTGCCCCCGCAGCCGGATCCCGTTGACAGGACAATGCCTGCCATTTAACCTTGACGTTAATTAATGGAAATTGAAATCATGCTTGCCACCGCTTCAGACCTGCCGACCGTCTTTTCCGCTCTCGCCGACCCCACCCGCATCGCCATCGTCGAGCGGTTGGCCCGCGAGGGCGACCGCACCGCCGGCGAACTCGCCGACCCCTTCGAGATCTCCAAGCCGGCGATCTCGCGGCATCTGGCGGTGCTGGAAAAAGCCGGCCTGATCGAGCGAAAAGTCGACCGGCAGTGGCGGCGTGTCTCGATCAGGCCCGAGGCGCTGGGCCTTATGGCCGACTGGCTGGACACTCAGCGCGCATTCTGGACCGGCTCCTTCGACAGGCTCGAACGGATGCTGGCCGATCAGGAGGAAGACAAATGAGCGACGTCGGGACCGATACCGCGAAGAGCACTTCCACGAAGAGCGAGGACAGCGTCCTCGAAATCGAACGCCACATCAAGGCAACGCCCGAGAAGGTGTTCGACGCCTGGACGAAGCCGGAGCAGCTGGTGAAATGGTGGGGGCCGGAGGGCTTCAACGTGCCCGAGCACGTCATCAGTGTCGTCAAAGGCGGCGGGTGGCGCACCGTCATGCGCTCGCCGGAAGGCACCCTGCACACCTGCGCGGGCGTCTACCACACGATCGACCGCCCGAACCGTCTCGAATTCACCTGGGCCTGGGAGCAGGAGGACGGCAAGCCCGGCCACGAGACGCTCGTCGCCGTCACTTTCGAGCCCGCAGACGGCGGCACCCGCATGCGCCTGGTCCAGAAGACCTTCGAAAGCGCCACGGCCCGCGACGGCCATCGCGGCGGCTGGACATCGAGTTTCGATTGTCTGGAGCGCCTGTTCGCTTGATCGGCCACTGCCTGGCTGCAGCCCCGACGGACGGTCGTCTGCCCCACTTCTGTCTGCTACGGTTGCAGAGCCGCGCACCGGTTGCGGTGCGCACGCCGTAATATTCAATTGTAGGAAGAATATTCATTCTATTGCGAAACCTTGGCAGCACTAAATAGTTGTTGGTCAACTGAACTGCAGCAGAGCGTTTCAAGATGGATAGGCCAGGATCCGGCATCGGCGGCCCGCTATACGGATTGCTGAAATCGACCACGGCTCTCGCCGAAGGCGACGCCGGCATGATCCCGCGCGCGTTGCATGCCATCCGCACGCACTTCGATATGGACGTGGCCTACGTCTCGGAATTCGTCGACGGACGCACCGTTTTCCGGCAGGTCGACGCGCCCGGACTGGAGGCGTTGATCAAGGCCGGCGACTCCCGGCCGCTGGACGATGTCTATTGCCGCCACATCCTGGAAGGCCGGCTGCCCGAGATCATCCCCGACGCCGCCCAGGAACCGATTGCCGCCGCCATGCCGATTACAAGCGCGGTACCGATCGGCGCCCATATGAGCGTGCCGATCAACCTGCCGGATGGGCGGCTTTACGGCATGTTTTGCTGTTTGTCGTCCAGGCCCGACCCGACGCTCAACCCGCGCGACCTGCAGATGATGCGGGTGTTCGCGGACCTGGCCGCCTTCGAAATCGACAGGGAGTTGAAGACGAAGTCGGAAGACAAGCGGTCGGTCGCACTGATACGCAAGGCGATCGAGGAGAACACCTTCTCTGTGGTCTATCAGCCTATCTGGGATCTGCAGAAGCACCGGCCTGTCGGTCTGGAGTGCCTGACCCGCTTCCCCGATGCCCCGGAGAGGTCGCCGGCCGCATGGTTCGCCGAAGCGGCCGCAGCCGGCCTCGGCCCCGAACTCGAACTTGCCGTCATTCGCGCCGCCATCACCGCGTTGCCGATGCTGCCTGACGGCGTGCACCTGGCAGTCAACGCCTCGCCCGAGACGATCCTCAGCGGTGTCCTGAAGGAACTGATCGACACGGTGGCGCCGGAGCGGATCGTTCTAGAGGTCACCGAACATGCAATCGTCCATGACTATCCGGATTTGCTCAAAGCGCTCGAGCCGCTGCGATCGCGCGGCGTGCGGCTTGCCGTCGACGATGCCGGCGCCGGGTATTCCGGTCTTCAGCACATCCTTCACCTGCAACCCGATCTCATCAAGCTGGACATGAGCCTGACCCGGCACATCGACCTCGACCGGGCCCGCCGGGCCCTTACCACCGCGCTCATCGACTTCGGCCACGAAACCGGCAGCCGCCTCATCGCCGAGGGAGTGGAAACCGCTTCCGAATTGAAGACGCTTTCGACGCTGGGCGTGGAGAAGGCCCAGGGCTATTTCCTCGGCCGGCCGATGCCGCTCGATGTCGCTTTGACGCTGTTCACGGACGCAGGGCTGGCGGCGTCTGGGCTCGGGCAGCGCGCAGCCGGGTAACGCGGCCTACCCCTTTGAAAACCGCTTGATCGCGGCCTGGAATTCCGCCGACAGCCAGGTCAGCGCGTGCTGGTCCTTGTCGAAGGCGCTCGTCATGAAATCGAGCCCGTGCGCGACAGCATCGATCTGGCGCTTGACCATGCGGGTCGGCATCGCCGGGCGGGCGGCAAGCGTCGCCGCCATCTCAAGCGCCGCATCGAGCGCTTTGCCGTCGTCCGCGATGCGGTCGACAAAACCGAGGCGCAGCGCCTCCTCCGCGTTCCATTCCTCGCCGAGCATAAGCAGACGTCGCGTCGCCTGAGCCACGACGAGCCCGGCCAGCCGCGGCACCGAGTGCCAGCCCATGTTCAGGCCGACGGCGACCTCTGGCGCGCCGAACCGGGCGCCCTTCCCCGCCACGCGGAAATCGCACAGTGACGCCAGCACGACGCCGCCGCCGATGCAGGGCCCCTCGATGGCAGCGATTGTCGGCGCCTCGATCTCGCCCCACGCCCGCACCATGCGAGGGCCCCGCTCGGCAAGCGCCCGGAGTTCCGCGAGGCTCATCTGGCCCAGCCCGGCGAAGGCCGGGTCTCGCAGGTCCATGCCGCCGGTGAAGATGTCTGCCGCGCCGGTCAGCACGATCGCCGTGGTTTCGGTATCGCCCTCGAACCCGCGCGCGGCTTCGGTCAGCGCGTCCATCATCGAAAAATCGATGGCATTCGCCCGGCCCTGCCGGTCGAAACGGACGGTGGCTGTGCTGTCGCGTCGCTCAATGGTGATGGCGGGATGCGGCATGGCGGCTCCTCACGGCATCGCAAGTTCGACTGACGGCTCCTCGGCCGACGCGATAGCCACCGCCGTCCGCGCCCCGCAGAACCGACCGAGAAGATCGGTGAGATCGGCAACGCCAGCATCCAGGTCACCCCAGCCGTTCGCCTGCACGGTAACAACCGCACGGCGCGTCTGCGGACCGACCAGCGATCGCGCATCTTGTCGCCAGTTCCAGCGGCGGCACAGCACTTTTTCAGCGTCCGCGTAGACCACCTCGCCGGGTTTAGGCGGATCGTTGGTCTCCCCTTCAGCCCCCATGTCGAGAAAGCTGTCGCCGGGCTGCGAATACCGGAAGGCGATGTCGCCCGCGACCTTGTCCAGATCGTCGGCGCCGAGCGGGAAGATGTGGCTGAGCGACACAGCGTTGTAGCAGTCGACGAAAGGATTGATTGCCGGCAACGGCCGTTCGGCAAGCGCGTTCTTGACCAGCCGCTCGACGGAAGACCGGTAGCTTGTCTTCTTGATGCCGAAGGCGCGATAGGCCGTGCGCCAGGCGGCGACGCCGGGGATTTCCGAAAGCTCCATTCCGGCCCACCGGGCACGCAGTGCCAGTTCGCGTTCGGTAATCAGGCGGTCGAGGTCCGGCGGGCGGGTCGCGGGAAGGGCGAGACCGTCCGCCACCACGGTGGCGACGCGGAAATCGGGGAAGTCGGCGGCGATGTCGGAGATGTCGAGGCGCATGCACGCGTGATGCCGGATTTTCGGCAGGATGTCACGAGGGCATCAACCCGGCCGCTTGAACGTGCGTCGCGCCTCTTCCACCGCCTCCCGGCAATGGCAGCCCTCGATGTGATCGTTGACCAGCCCCATCGACTGCATGAAGGCGTAGACGGTCGTCGGCCCGACGAAGCTCCAGCCGCGCTTCTTCAGCGCCTTCGACAGCGCGGTGGATTCAGCCGTCTTCGCCAGCGTCATCGCCGTGGCGTGGTCGAGCCGCTTCGGCCGGTCCTCCGGGCCGGGCTCGTAGCCCCAGACGAAGGCGGCGATGGAGCCCGCCTCCTTCTGCAAGTCCAGCGCCCGCTTGGCGTTGTTGATGACCGAGACGATCTTGCCGCGGTGGCGCACGATGCCGGCATCCTGCACCAGCCGTTCGATGTCCTTGTCGCCGAAGCCTGCGACCGTCTCGATATCGAAACCGGCGAACGCCTTGCGGAAGTTCTCCCGCTTCCTGAGGATCGTGATCCACGACAGGCCCGACTGGAAGCCTTCGAGGCAGAGCTTTTCGAACAGTTTTCTGTCGTCGGCGACGGGCCGCCCCCACTCGGTGTCGTGATAGGCGGCATAGAACGGATCGGCACCGTGCCACCAGCACGACACCACCCCATCCTCGCGCCGCATCAGGCCGTCTGGAACATCCTTTGTCATGCGCGCAGTGGAGCGGAGTTCGTCCGGCCCGTCAAGAACAAATAGAGAACTTCGATCAAATCGACTGCGGCCGGCGCGCCAGCGCCAGCAGCACGCCGGAGCCGATCAGCGCCACACCGGAGATACGGTTGACCCAGGCCATCCGCTTCGCGGTTCCCGCCAGCGCGCCGACGCGCGACCCGCCATAGGCGTAGAGCGTGATCGAAACCGCCTCGAAACCGATGAACGCCGCGCCCATCAGCGCGATCTGGGTGACATAGTCGCCGCCCGGCACCAGGAATTGCGGAAAGAACGCGGTAAAGGTGACGATCGCCTTCGGATTAGTCGCCGCCACGAAGAATTCGCGGCCCGCCAGCCGCCCGAGCGGCTCGCGCACGGCAGCCCCCGCCATCGCCGCCAGGTCGACCCGCGAGCGGATCATCTTCACCCCGAGCCAGATCAGGTAGGCCGCACCCACCCATTTCAGCGCGGTGAAGAACGTCTCCGAAGCCGCCAGAACGACACCGAGACCCACGGCCACGAGCCCGATCATCAGGG
>CAJQNW010000441.1 GCA_905479765.1 uncultured Tepidamorphus sp.
TTCGGCGCGAAGTGGCGCGCATCTTCCGCTGTCTCGATCAGCGAAACGCCGCCTTCAGGGATCTGGCCCATTGTGCCGATCACCTCGGGGTGGCCGGCATGGCCGATCAGCACGATCTCGCGCCCCTTACGGAAATGGATCATCGCCTCCCGGTGCACCTTGGTGACCAGCGGGCAGGTGGCGTCGATCTGGAACATGCTGCGCTCGGCCGCAGCCTCTGGAACCGATTTCGCCACCCCGTGCGCGGAAAACACCACCGGCGCGTCGGTGTCGGGGATCTGGTCCAGTTCTTCCACGAAGATCGCGCCTTTCGCCTTGAGGCTGTCGACGACGTAGCGGTTATGGACGATCTCGTGGCGCACGTAGACCGGCGGGCCGAAGCGCTTGAGCGCCAGTTCGACGATCTGGATTGCCCTGTCCACGCCGGCGCAGAAGCCGCGTGGTGAGCAGAGCAGGATCTTGAGGCGCGGCTTCATGTCTTTAATGGCCATCGTGGGCGTTGCGCGCGGCTAGCACTTAGGCTTGGGATGCCGGGTAGGCAAGCCTATACCCGTTTCCGCCCCCGTTCTGTCAAGGCGCGCGACCCCTTGGGAAACCGCCGCGCGCTCTGCTATAAGGGCGGCAGTGGGCGTTCTGTCGAGGATCATTGAGAGTATGCGTTGTTTTATTGATGCACCGGTCGGCCGGCTGATGATCAAGCCGTTGCTGATACTGGGGCTGGCCGGCCTGGCCGCAGGCTGCGATTCCCAGGCCATGCAGGATGCCAGCGATTCCACGATTGGCGGCTGGCGCTTGCTGGTCGGTGCCGGTCAGTCCGATCCCAACGAGCTTCCCGTCGATGCCGGCGCGCCGCCGCCGCCCGTTGCGGCTAAGTGCCCGCCCGTTGTCATTCGCACCGGCACTGAGACATACAGGGCCTACGAGCGCGGACACGAGGGGGACCCCGGCCATATCATTTACCAGGGCGGCATCGTCAAAACAGCGCGTGAGTGCGAATTCATCAGCCCCAATGCCATCCGGATCAAGTTCGGCGTCGCTGGCAAGGTGATTACCGGGCCGAGCTGGAACAATGGCGGCGTGCAGCTGCCGCTGAGGGCGGCGTTCGTGCGCACCGGCGGAGATCCTGTCTGGACGCAGGCCTACGATGTGCAGCCCGGGCTCGTTCCCGGCGACACCGTCCAGCAGTTTACCCAGGTCGACGACAGCCTCTACTACGAGGTGCCGGAGGGTGACCACATCAACAACTACGTCCTGTACGTCGGCTTCGATGAAGTGGACGCAAAGGGCAAGCGCGGTTGACAGGGCAGGGGCGACCCTTAAGATCGCCTCCACATTCGTCGAACCCTGCGGGAGAGCCCGGCTGACGTCAGCCGGCGCCGAAGGAGCAACCGGCCCCGGAAACTCTCAGGCACAAGGGACCGCAGGAGGATGAAACTCTGGAAAGTAGTCGGCGGCACCCGGGTGCCGGCGGCTCACCGAAGGGGGTAAGCCGCGAGCATTTTGCGGTGAAATCTCTCAGGTTCTGCGACAGAGTGGGGCGCGAGCGGACCCGGAGCGGGTCTTCGACTCACGCCTGAGCAGGACCCGTGATGACCGACGACACAACCGATACCGATCTTCTCAACACCCCGCTGCACGGCCGCCATGTATCGCTTGGCGGCCGCATGGTGCCATTCGCCGGATACGCGATGCCGGTGCAATACGCCCGCGGCATCATCGCCGAGCACAAGTGGACGCGCGAGAACGCCGGCTTGTTCGACGTATCGCACATGGGCCAGTGCTGGCTTGTCGGCCCGGACCACGCCACGACTGCCGCGGCAATCGAAACGCTGGTCCCCGGCGATGTCGCCGGCCTTCAGCCGGGCGCCATCCGCTATACCCAGTTCCTGACCGGCGAAGGCGGGATCATCGACGACCTGATGATCACGCGTCCTTCTGACCCGGCGCTCGATGGCCGGCTGTTCCTTGTCGTCAACGCCGCGCGCAAGGATGTCGACTACGCCCATATGCGCGCCCGGCTGCCCGGCGGGATCGCGCTCGAACCGATCGAGGATCGCGCGCTGCTGGCCCTGCAGGGCCCGAAGGCGGAGAATGTCATGGCACGGCACTGTGGAGCGGCCGTCGATCTCGCCTTCATGACCGCCGCCGATGCCGACTTCGACGGCATCGCCTGCCATATCTCCCGGTCCGGCTATACCGGCGAGGACGGTTTCGAGATCTCGGTTCCCGCCGACAAGGCCGGAATGCTGTGGGACACGCTGATGGCGGCCTCGGAGGTCGAATCGATCGGGCTAGGCGCCCGTGACACGCTGCGCCTTGAAGCCGGCCTGTGTCTCTACGGTCACGATATCGACGAGACCACCTCGCCGATCGAGGCCGCGCTCACTTGGTCGATCGGCAAGCGCCGGCGAGATGAGGGCGGTTTCCCGGGCTACGAGCGTATTCGCCGCGAACTCACCGACGGCCCCTCGCGACGCCGTGTCGGCATCCGCCCCGATGGCCGCGCCCCGGCCCGCGAGGGCACCGAGATCACAGTGTCGGACATACCCGTCGGCAGGGTCACCAGCGGCGGCTTCGGTCCTACGGTCGGCGGTCCGGTCGCCATGGGCTATGTCGAGACGGCCCATTCGGCGGTCGGAACGGAACTGATATTGACCGTTCGCGGTCGTGCCGAAGCGGCTCGTGTCTCCAAGCTGCCGTTCGTACCCAATCAATACAAGCGCTGAGTCGGCCGGCACCGTCCGGAGATGGAAGCAACAGGACCAAGAGAGGGGAACTGACCACATGAGCACGTATTTCACGAAGGACCACGAATGGATCCGCGTCGACGGGGACGTCGGGACCATCGGCATCACCGAGTACGCCCAGGAGCAGCTCGGCGACGTTGTCTTCGTCGAGCTTCCCGACGTCGGTAAGGCGATGTCGCCCGGCGACGAGGCCGGCGTGGTCGAATCGGTCAAGGCAGCCAGCGAGATCTATGCGCCGGTTTCCGGCGAGGTGGTCGAGGTCAACGCCGCCCTTGCAGATGAGCCGGCCAAGGTCAACGTTGCCGCCGAGAGCGACGGCTGGTTCATCAAGTTGAAGATCGCCGACAAGTCTCAGCTCGACGAGCTTATGGATGCCGAGGCCTACAAGGCCTACGTGGCCTCGGTTAGCTAGAAGCGCACATGGGGCATCTTTACTCCGTCACGGTCGCCTGGACCTGCTCCGGCGATTTCGCCTCCGGCGAATACAGCCGCGGCCACGAGTGGCGCTTCGATGGCCTGACCGTACCGGGCTCGTCGTCGCCGACCGTGGTCAAGCTGCCGTATTCGAAGCAAGACGCGATCGACCCCGAGGAAGCCTTCATCGCGGCGATATCGTCCTGCCACATGCTGTGGTTTCTCGATCTCGCCCGGCAGGGCGGTTTCGTCGTCGAGGCCTATGAGGATGCCGCCGAGGGCACCATGGCGCGCATCGAGGCGAAGCGTTACTGGATCGACAAGGTGACTTTGCGCCCACGCATCACCTATGCGGTAGGCCATGCGCCGGATTCAGCCGCCGAAAGCGCGCTGCACGCCGAAGCCCACCACCTTTGTTTCATCGCCAATTCCGTCCGCAGCGAAGTCGTCGTCCAGCCGGTGGCCCGCACTGCCTCCGATGCGGCGTCCGCGGCGTCTTAAGGAGAGCTATCATGCGTTACCTGCCGTTGAGCGATGCCGACCGCGCGACGATGTTAGCCCGCATCGGCGTCGATGGTATCGACGATCTGTTCGCCGAGGTGCCGCGTGCCGCATGGCGCGACGTGCTGCCCGACCTGCCCAAGGCGAAGGGCGAACTGGAAGTCGAACGCCTCCTGTCGCACATGGCGAGCAGGAGCGTGGCCGCCGGCAGCGTCCCGTTCTTCGTCGGCGCCGGCGCCTATCGCCACCACGTGCCGGCAAGCGTCGACCATCTGATCCAGCGCTCGGAATTCCTGACGTCTTATACGCCCTATCAGCCCGAGGTGAGCCAGGGCACGCTGCAGGTTCTGTTCGAGTTCCAGACCCAGGTCGCCGAACTGACCGGCATGGAGGTCGCCAACGCCTCGATGTACGACGGCTCGACCGGCACAGGCGAGGCGGTGCTGATGGCGCACCGGTTGACGCGCCGCGAAAAGGCCGTGCTCGCCGGCAACCTGCATCCCCAGTATCAGGCCGTCGTCGAGAACCTCGCCCATATGGGCGGCCACGAGGTCGTGACGCTGCCGCCGGTTCCTATCGGCGAGGACGACGTTATG
>CAJQNW010000442.1 GCA_905479765.1 uncultured Tepidamorphus sp.
GTCCTTTCAAGTCCATTATCCGTCCTTTCTCCAGCCACGCCCCTCGTCAGGACCAAATCCCTTTCAGGATTGAACCCACGGCAACCCGGCGGCCTTCCAGCCGTCGTTCGCCCCACGATGCCGCGTCGCGTCGAGTTGCCCTTCGAATCCGTCCGACACGTTGAAACAGTTCCGGTAGCCCGCCGCGGACATTGCCGCCGCCGCCGCCGCACTGCGACCTCCAGACCGGCACAGGAAAAACAGTGCGGTCTCTTCCCCCGCGCCCCGGGCGCCGATCGCGCGCCGAAGCTCGGAAACAAAATCCGTATTGCGCATCATCCCGGGATAGCGCTGCCACTCGAGCAAGATCGCTTCCTTGCCGATCGACGACAGGTCGGGCACGCCGACAAACGTCCATTCGGCCTGACTGCGCACGTCGACCAGCAAGGCCTCGCTGTCCTCGCCCAATTCGCGCCAGACATCCCGGGACCCGATATTCGCCTTGTAACCGCCAACCGACATTCACCCACAGTCCCGCCATGCGCCGGGATCAGACCCCGGCGACAAACCTCTATCGATTTCAAGCAACGCCTGCCGACGGATCGCCGATCAGGCCAACACTAGGCCGAGAAAACGACCGCCCTGTCTACTCTAATTTGAAGCGCCCAATATTTGCGCTATCCGAAACAGTGACACAACAATACTTTCCCGACGCTTGCTTCACAAGCTTGTACTATTTGCCAATGGTTTTGATTACTCTACAGCCGCCCCGATGACTTTGGACAATACACACCGGCCCTGAGCGAGGCAACCTTTGGTGCGTCAAATTTCTGCAACACAGGCGACATGTCGCGGGCGGAATTCCCCAGTCCGCCGGTGGCAAACGACTGACGAGTCAGGAGAAACACAGATGCGCTTACGAGACGATTCCAAGCCGAATTTTTATGCGTGTTCCAGGCTGCCGACGTCATTTATCGCACGGCATCGGCTACGGAATCGGGGCCTGTTAATCGTCTTGTCTTCAAGCCATTGGAATCTCAGCAAAACGTGTGCGCGAATTGAAAGGACCGGAAGAACAGAAATGCGCACGACGTGCGTTTCGATGATAACGCCTTGATCTAACGCGCATCCTCGCTCCGGAGCCGGATTCCGGGCCCCCGACAAACGAAAAAAGCCCGGCGTTTCGCCGGGCTTTCTGTAAACCAGTTCGACAGTGAGCAGGCAATCGATCAGGCAGTCAGAGCCTTCACGCGAGCGGCCAGCCGCGACACCTTGCGGGAAGCGGTGTTGGCATGCAGGACGCCCTTCTGGGCAGCCCGCATCAATTCCGGCTCAGCGATCTTGAGGGCCGCACTCGCCTTGGCTCCGTCACCGGCGGCGAGCGCCTCCTCGACCTGCCTGACACAGCCGCGCATGCGGCTCTTGCGCGCCTTGGTGATGGCCGTCCGTCGCGCGATCGTGCGCGCCGCCTTTTTGGCCGACGGGGTATTCGCCATAAACGGTCTCCGAAACTGGGCCGGCCAGGGTCACCCCTTCGTGCCGTGCCGTGAAATACCAAAGGCGGCGGGCCAGCAGCCCACCGCACGTTGCCGGGTGTATAAACGGTTCCGCTTCGTCCCGTCAACAGAGTCTAGCGCGAGACGGCAGAGCCTCGTCAGCGATTGCGGAAATTGGCGCTGCGTTTGTCGATGAAAGCCTGCATGCCCTCGCTCTGGTCCTCGGTGGCAAACAGCGAGTGAAAGAGCCGCCGCTCGAACCGAACACCCTCCGACAAGGTCGTCTCGTAGGCGCGATTGACCGCCTCCTTGGTCATCAAGACCGCCGGAAGCGACATGGCGGCGATCTTCTCGGCGACCTCGAGGGCCGTATCGAGCAGGTTGTCGGCGGGCACGACCCGGCTGACGAGCCCCGAGCGCTCGGCCTCCTCGGCATCCATCATGCGGCCGGTGAGGCACATGTCCATGGCCTTCGACTTGCCGACGAAGCGGGTCAACCGCTGCGAGCCGCCGGCACCGGGCATGACGCCGAGATTGATTTCCGGCTGGCCGAACTTCGCGGTTTCGGCCGCGATGATGAAATCGCACATCATGGCAAGCTCGCAGCCGCCGCCGAGCGCATAGCCGGCCACCGCGGCGACGACCGGCTTGCGGGCGCGCGAAATGCGCTCCCACGGCGTCAGGAGATCGTCCACGTAGGCGGTCACGGAATTATAGGGCTGCATTTCCTTGATATCGGCGCCGGCGGCGAATGCCTTCTCGCTGCCGGTGAGGACCATGCAGCCGATCGCCTCGTCGGCCTCGAAGGTGTCGATCGCGGCGTTGAGGTCGTCGAAGAGCCCCGAGCTCAGCGCGTTCAGCGCCTTGGGACGGTTCAGCGTTATCAGTCCGACTCGGCCGCGCGTCTCGACCAGGATGTTCTCGTAGGCCATTTCATTCCCCGATTGCGTTCCAAAACGAATGGTTCCCGGGCGGTAGCGCTACAGGAGTGCCCGTCAGCCTGCAAGACGCCTGCGCTGCAGGCCGGCATCCTAACGCTGGCAGCGCGGACAATAGAAGGTCGAGCGGCCCGACTGGACGATGCGCCGTACCGTTCCGGCGCAGCCGGGAGTCGGACACGGCTCGCCCTCGCGGTCGTAGACGCGGAAGGTGTGCTGGAAATAGCCGAGCGACCCGTCGGCCTGGATGTGGTCGCGCAGGCTGGAGCCGCCGGCCTCGATCGCCTCGGCGATGACCTCGCGGATCGCCGTCACCAGCTGTGTTGCGCGGGCCCCGGCAACCTTGCGGGGCCGGGCCGGCGACAGCGTGCCGGCTTCGCGGCGCGGCGACAGGCCAGAGCGGTGCAGCGCCTCGCACACATATATATTGCCGAGCCCGGCGATGATGCGCTGGTCGAGCAGGGCTGCCTTGAGCGGCGTGAAACGGCCCCGAAAGGCGTCTTCCAGATAGGCCGCGTCGAGCGTATTGCCGACCGGTTCGACGCCGAGGTCCCTGAACATTGCGTGCTCGGCCAATTCCGCGCGCGGCACCAGCAGCATGTACCCGAACCGGCGCGGGTCGTTATAGGTGACCGTCGCGCCGCCCGACAGGTGGAAGACGACGTGATCGTGGGCCGCCGCCTTCGAGCGCGCGTGGTGGAAGTGGCCGGGAACATCCGCGACATCCTGTCGCTCGGTGCGGAAGGAACCGGACATGCCGAGATGCATGACCAGCACCTCGCCGTCGTCGAGATCGGCGAGCAGGTACTTCGCCCGGCGGCCGAGTCCGACGATGGTGCGGCCGGACACGCGCTCGGCGAACCGGTCGGGAAAGGCAAAGCGCAAGTCGGGGCGGCGGACCTCCAGGCGGTCGATGCGGACCCCGCTCATCGCCGGCTCGAGGCCGCGGCGCACTGTTTCGACCTCGGGCAGTTCCGGCATGATCTTCTTTTCGCTGGATAATCGGTAACCTGTCGCGCCGGCGACGATAGCGCGCGGCAAGGGCTTGCGCTATGGTCCGCGCCATGACGAGGCGCGATACAGCGGCGGGCGCGGCCCGCGACACACATTTCGGGTTCGAATCCGTCCCCGAGGACGAGAAGCAGCACCGGGTCGACGCGGTCTTCGACAAGGTCGCGCGGCGCTACGACATCATGAACGACCTGATGTCGGGCGGCCTGCACCGGCTGTGGAAGGACGCGATGATCGCCTGGCTCAATCCGCCGAAGACCGGGTCGGGCTGGTCGGTTCTGGATGTGGCCGGCGGCACCGGAGACATCGCCTTCCGCATTGCTGAAGCTGCGCCGGCGGCCGAGATCACTGTGCTCGACATCAATTCGAACATGCTCGACGTGGGCGAGGCGCGGGCCGAGAAGCGCGGCCTCGGCGACCAGCTCACCTTCATCGAGGGCAACGCCGAGGACACCGGCCTGCCAGACGGCGCGTTCGATGCCTATACGATCGCCTTCGGCATCCGCAACGTCACGCATATCGACGCCGCGCTCGCGGAAGCCTACCGCGTGCTGCGGCCGGGCGGGCGGTTCCTGTGCCTGGAATTCAGCCAGGTCGAAATGCCGATGCTCGACAAGATCTACGACGTCTATTCCTTCAACGCGATCCCGGCGATGGGCCGGCTCGTGGCGGGCGACGCGGAGTCCTACCGCTATCTGGTCGAGTCGATACGGCAGTTCCCCGACCGCGAAACCTTTGCCGACATGATCCGCGACGCGGGCTTCGAGCAGGTGCAGTGGCGGGCGCTGTCGGGCGGCATCGCCGTGCTGCATTCCGGCTGGCGTATATAAAGGTCCTGAAGCGGTGTTTTCCTCGATCGTGCATTTAAGCCGCCTGGCGCGGGCCGGCTGGGCGCTGACCCGCGAGGGGGCCGTTGCGCTGATCGATCCGACCGACCTGCCGGCAGGACCGGCGATGGCCGTGCGCCTCGGCCAGGGGCTGGGAAAGATCGTCGGGCGGCGCAATCCGAACGACGCAAGGCTGGCGGCGGCCTTCTCGCGGCTCGGACCGAGCTGGATCAAGCTTGGCCAGTTCCTGGCGACGCGCCGCGATCTGGTCGGTGACGAGATCGCCGGCGACCTGTCGCAGCTGCAGGACCGTCTGCCGCCGTTTCCCGACGCGGTCGCTCGCAAGGCGATCGAAACCGCGCTCGGCAGGTCGACCGAAACACTCTTCGACGAATTCGGCCCGCCGGTGGCGGCCGCCTCGATCGCCCAGGTCCACAAGGCGAGCGCCGACGGGCGGACGCTCGCCGTCAAGGTGCTCAGGCCCGGCGTCGAGCGGCGGTTCAACCGCGACCTCGAGACCTTCTTCTTCGCCGCGCGGACACTGGAACGGATCGACCCCGAGGCGCGGCGGCTGCGCCCGGTCGATACCGTCAACACGCTCGCCCGCTCCGTGGCGATCGAAATGGACTTGAGAATGGAAGCCGCGGCGATCTCGGAGATTACCGAGAACACCGCCGAGGATCCCGGCTTCCGGGTGCCCGTCGTCGACTGGCAGCGCAGCTCCAAGCGGGTGATGACGCTGGAGTGGATCGACGGCATCCCGATCGCCGACCGCGACGCGCTGGAAGAGGCCGGCCACGACCTGAAGCGGCTTGGCGCGCTGGTCATGCAGTCGTTCCTGCGCCACGCGCTGCGCGACGGCTTCTTTCATGCCGACATGCATCCGGGCAACCTGTTCATCGACGAGGCCGGCAACCTGGTCGCCGTCGACTTCGGCATCATGGGACGGCTCGGCCCGAAGGAACGGCGGTTCCTGGCCGAAATCCTGTGGGGCTTCATCCGCCGCGACTACAAGCGGACGGCGGAAGTGCATTTCGAGGCGGGCTATGTGCCCGACCGCCATTCGGTCGAGGACTTCGCCCAGGCGCTGCGGGCCATCGGCGAACCGCTGCGCGACCGGACTGCCGCCGAGATCTCCATGGCGCGGCTTCTGACGCAGCTTCTCGAAGTGACCGAGCTGTTCGACATGCGCACCCGTCCCGAGCTGCTGCTGCTCCAGAAAACAATGGTGGTGGTCGAGGGCGTCGCCCGCAACCTGGATCCCGAACTCGACATGTGGTCGACGTCGGAACCGGTTGTCGGCGAATGGATCCGCAAGAACCTCGGACCCGAAGGCGCGCTGCATTCAGCTGCCGAAGGCGCCTCCAGTTTCGGACGGCTGCTGCTGACTGCGCCGGACCTGCTGGCGCGCGGCGAGCGGATCGCGACGGGCCTCGCAGCCATGACGCGAGACGGCTTCCATCTCGACCGCGAAAGCATCGAGGCAATCGCGGCGGAAGACGCACGGCGCAATCGCTCCGGCCGGATCGCGCTATGGGTCGCGGCATTGGCGTTGGTCGCCATCGCCGCGGCGCTGTGGTGGTAGGCGCGGCGCGCAAGGGATAGAATACGGCGAGACGAGAAAGACGCAGCGAGACTATGAACAAGCGCATTCTTCTGATCGTCGGCGGCGGAATCGCCGCCTACAAGTGTCTCGAACTCGTGCGCCGGGCGCGCGACAAGGGGATTGCCGTGCGCTGCGTGATGAGCGAGGCGGCCCAGCAGTTCGTGACGCCGCTGTCGTTTGCAAGCCTCAGCGGCGACACGGTCTATACCGACCTGTTCTCGCTCAACGAGGAATCCGAGATCGGCCATATCCGGCTGTCGCGCGAGGCAGACCTGATCGTGGTCGCGCCGGCGACCGCCGATCTCATGGCCAAGCTCGCGAACGGCATGGCCGATTCACTGGCCGGCGCGGTGCTGCTGGCAACCGACAAGCCGGTGCTGATGGCGCCGGCGATGAACCCGCGCATGTGGGCGCATCCGGCGACCCGGCGCAACGCCACGCAGCTTGCCGCAGACGGTGTGCATTTCGTCGGGCCGAACAGCGGCGAGATGGCTGAATCCAACGAGGCCGGCGAAGGCCGCATGGCCGAGCCCGCCGAAATCCTCGCCGCGATTGAAGGACTGCTGTCCGGCGACAAGCCGCTCGCCGGCAAGCGGATGATCGTCACGTCGGGCCCGACCCACGAGCCGATCGATCCGGTGCGTTATCTCGCCAACCGCTCGTCCGGCAAGCAGGGCCATGCCATCGCGGCGGCGGCTGCAGCCGCCGGCGCGGAGGTGACGCTGGTCAGTGGGCCGGTGTCGATTGCCGATCCCGCCGGCGTGCACGTGATCCACGTGGAGACGGCGCGCGAGATGCTGGCCGCCGTCGAGGAATGCCTGCCCGCCGATATCGCGGTGTGTGCCGCCGCCGTCGCCGACTGGCGGCCCGACAGCGAAGGCGCCCAGAAGATGAAGAAGGACGGCGACAAGGCCGCGCCCGGGCTAACCCTCGTCGAGAACCCCGACATCCTGCTGACGCTCGCCCGCCATCACACCTTGCGCCCGACGCTGGTAGTCGGGTTCGCTGCCGAGACCGAAACGGTCATCGACCACGCGAAAGCGAAACTCGCCCGCAAGGGATGCGACCTGATCGTCGCCAACGACGTGTCGCACGAGACCGGCATCATGGGCGGCGACCGCAACCGCGTGCATCTGGTCTCCAGCCAGGGCGTCGAAAGCTGGGACGACATGGACAAGGCGGCGGTCGCCGCTCGGCTTGTCTCCCGCATCTCTGAACTCCTTAGTACGTCCCACAAGAGCGACTGAATGTCCGTCACCGTCCGTATCAAGCGGCTGCCGCACGGCGCCGACCTTCCGCTGCCCGCCTATGAGACCGATGGCGCGGCGGGCCTCGACCTGCGCGCGGCGGTCTCCGAGCCGGTGATGCTGCAGCCGGGCGGACGCGATCTTGTACCGACCGGGCTGGTGTTCGAACTGCCCGCCGGACACGAGGGGCAGGTGCGGCCGCGCTCCGGCCTCGCCGCTAAGCACGGGGTCACCGTGCTCAACACGCCGGGCACCATCGACAGCGATTATCGCGGGCCGCTCGGCGTGCTGCTCGTCAATCTCGGCGCCGAGCCCTACCGCATCCGCCACGGCGACCGGATCGCGCAGCTGATCGTGGCGCCGGTGGCGCGGGCGCGCTTCGCCGAGGTGGCGGAGCTGGGCGCCAGCCGGCGCGGCGCAGGCGGCTTCGGCTCGACGGGCTCGGGATGATCCTGGTTCTCGCCATGGCGGCGGCGATCTGGGGCATCGGCTGGATGACCGGAGCGCCGGTCCGGCTGCGCTGGGCGATGCTCGGGGTGCTGGCCGCCGGCGTCCTCGCGGTGCAGTTCTCGCTTCCCGAGGGCCATGCGCTTCGCGCGGCGACGGGCGGCTCGGCCGCGGCCT
>CAJQNW010000443.1 GCA_905479765.1 uncultured Tepidamorphus sp.
GCGTTCGGGAAGGCGCATGACCATGCCGAGCGCCCGTCCGCGCGGAATGATGGTGGCCTTGTGGATCGGGTCGGAGGCCGGCATGTGCATCGCCACCAGGGCGTGGCCGGCCTCGTGATAGGCCGTCAGCCGCTTCTCTTCCTCGCTCATGACGAGCGTGCGGCGCTCCGCGCCCATCATCACCTTGTCCTTGGCGTCCTCGAACTCGGTCGCCGTCACCAGGCGCTTGGAGCGCCGAGCGGCGAGCAGGGCCGCCTCGTTGACTAGGTTGGCGAGATCGGCGCCGGAGAAGCCCGGCGTACCGCGCGCCACGACCTTCAGGTCGACGTCGGGAGCCGTCGGCACCTTGCGCGCGTGGACCTTCAGGATCTTCTCGCGGCCGGTGACGTCCGGATTGGGCACGACGATCTGCCGGTCGAAGCGGCCCGGCCGCAGCAGCGCGGGATCGAGCACGTCTGGACGGTTGGTCGCGGCGATCAGGATGATGCCCTCGTTCGCCTCGAAGCCGTCCATCTCGACGAGCAGCTGGTTCAGCGTCTGCTCGCGCTCGTCGTTACCGCCGCCCAGGCCCGCGCCGCGATGGCGGCCGACGGCGTCGATTTCGTCGATGAAGATGATGCACGGTGCGTTCTTCTTGGCCTGCTCGAACATGTCGCGCACACGGCTTGCACCGACGCCCACGAACATCTCGACGAAGTCGGAGCCCGAGATGGTGAAGAACGGCACGTTGGCCTCGCCGGCGATGGCGCGCGCCAAGAGCGTCTTGCCGGTGCCGGGAGGCCCGACCAGCAGCACGCCGCGCGGAATGCGGCCGCCCAGGCGCTGGAACTTCTGCGGATCACGCAGGAACTCGACGATTTCCTCGAGGTCTTCCTTTGCCTCGTCGACGCCGGCCACATCCTCGAAGGTGATGCGCCCGTGCGCCTCGGTCAGCAGCTTGGCCTTGGACTTGCCGAAGCCCATCGCCTTGCCGCCGGCGCCCTGCATCTGGCGCATGAAAAAGATCCACACGGCGATCAGCAGCAGCATCGGGAACCACGACACGAACACGCCGAGCAGCGAGGGGACATCCTCCGACAGCGGTTTGGCCGTGATCGAGACGCCCTTGTCCTCGAGCTTCGAGACGAAGTTCGGATCGTCGGGCAGGTAGGTCTGGAAGGTGCGGCCGTCGTTAAGGCTGCCGGTCACCTGCTGACCGGAGATTGTTACCGATCGCACACGGCCCTCATCAACCTCGGACAGGAGCTGCGAATAGCTCATCTCGTTCGAAGAGGTGCGCTGCGTGGGGCTCTGGAACAGGTTGAAAAGGGCGATAAGCAGAAGCCCGATTATGACCCACAGAGCGAAATTACGAAAATTGGCGTTCATCTGCGTCCTGACTGAGCCGTAAACACCGGCTTTCTGACGGTATCCCTGCACGACATATTGCGGCGGAAGGTGTTCTCAATCGTTAAAATAGGCACGTTCCCGCGATATGCCAATGATTTGCGTCACCTGATTTCGATTTCGAGTAAATAACTTTGTAAGCCGTCGTTGCCATGGCGGCGCGTCAATTCGCCCCCCCCGGGAGCCGCCGGGGTATCGTTTCCCCGATTCCGGGCCGCCGCCGCGGCGAACCGGGAACCGCCCAGGAAGGCGAAGGCGAAGTCCGGTGGCGAGTAGGTCCCCGGCTGCCGTTCCACCAGCGGCGCGGCCACGAGCCGGTCGCCGGCGAACACACCCGGAGCGGCCCGCGCGGCCGCCAGCGGAATGTCGCGCAGCCGCGAATCCTCCCGGATACGGGCGACTCCGTCGACGCCAAGCGCCCGGACCACGAAGCTTTCGATCTTGCTGCCAGAACCATCCACCTTGCTGTCAGGGTAGGAACCGATACGGAAACGCCGGTCCCAGACCATCGTTCCCGAGCCCGCGAACCGGTCGACCGGCAAGCCGTCGCGTCCCATCTCCCGGACCACCAGGACGTCGGCGCCCGACGCCATCACACGGCAGCCGCTCAGCGTCGCGCCGCGCCAGTCCGCGCTCGGGAGATCATCCGTCACCAGTCCGTACAGCCGTTCGAGGCGATCGAGGCGCGGCGGATAGTCGGACCCGCCGACCCCCATCAGCAGGCGGGCGAGAACGCGCAGGCCGATTTCCTCCGGCGCGGCGGCAAGCACGGCACGGTCGAGCCGGCAGAATCCGGCCGCGTCCTCGCTGACAGCCGCGTTGTGGAGCTCCGCCGCGGTCGCTTCAAGCGCCGTGCGGGCCCGGCGCAGCCGCTGCGCCGTATCGGCCAGGCGCCGTGCGGTCATGCCCTCCTCCGCCAGCGCCGGCATCAGTTTGCGCAGCCGCGCGCGGGCAAACCGCGGATCGTCGTTGGAGGGATCCTCGATCCACGGCTGGCCGATCGCCTCCAGCGTCGCGACGAGCCGCGCGCGCGGCGTATCGAGTAGTGGCCGGACCATCGTCAGCCCCGGCCACTGGGTCAATTCAGGCATCGCCGACAGTCCGTCGACACCCGAGCCGCGCGCCAGGCGCAGGAGCAGCGTCTCGGCCTGGTCGTCGAGATGATGGGCGGTCGCGAGATGCGACAGGCCGGCTTTCGCGCAGGCCTCGGCGAGCAGCCGGTATCGCGCCTCCCGCGCCGCGGCCTGGATGCCGGCGGCGGGCTTGCGGCCTTCCCAGAGAAGGGTCTTGTGCTCCAGACCCGCCGTCCGCGCCCAGCCGGCCACTCGGTCCGCCTCGTCGGCGGAGCCCGGTCTCAAGCCATGATCGACAGTGAAAACGACAACGGGAAGGTCCGGCCGGCTGCGGGCACGCCAGTCGGCGACGAGACGCATCAGCGCAAGACTGTCCGGGCCTCCGGAAACGGCGAGGCCAAGTCCGTCGGCCTCCGCGCACGGTTGCAGCAGCCGGTCGCTCTCGACCGGATCGAGCGGTGTCGGTGCGCTGTCAGCAGCCACTTTTCTGGGCTTCGGTGCGGGCGCGTTCAAGCACCGCCTGGGGCGCCTTGGGATAGCGGCGCGGAATTTCCGAGAAGGTCGAGCACGCCGCCTCGCCCTGTCCGAGCTCCTTCAGCGACATGCCGAGCTTGTAGAGGCTTTCCGGCGCCTTCGCGCCTTGCGGATACTCGGAATAACCCTTCAGGAACGCATCGGCCGAGTCGCGGTAAAGGCCGCGCGCGAACAGCGATTCTCCGAGCCAGTACTGGGCATTGCCGGCGAGCGGATCGCCGGGGAACTGCGCCAGGAACTGCCGGAAGCTCGCCTCGGCGGTGTCGAACTCGCCGCGCAGGATATAGCCGTAGGACAGGTCGTAGAGATCCTTGGGATCGTTCGTCGGGGCAGCCGCCAGTTGCGTGTTGGCCTGCCCCGATCCCGACTGACCGGAACCCAGGAGTCCGGTTCCGGGCTGGACAGGCCCGTCCCCGCTTCCGAACTGGTCGGAACCGCCCAGCGGCTGTTCGAGCGCGGAAGACAGGTCGAGCGGCTGGCCGGGAACCTGGCCGAGCGTCTGCGGCTGACCGCTGATGACGGTCCCGCCGGATTGCGTGGGCACCTGCGGCTGCGCCTGCTGGGTCACCTGGGGCTGCTGGGGCTGGACCACCGCGCCGGAGCGGTTCGTACCGCCCTGGCCGAGCTGCTGGAAACGGTATTCGTAGTCCGCTGCGGCGCGCTGCAGCTGGTCCTGGAGCTGGCGAACCTGGTAGGTCAGCTGCTCCACATGCCCGTTCAACTGGCGAACCTGGTCCTCGAGCGTGCTCAGGCGAACCGCCATCTCGGCGTCCTGGCCATTGTCACGTTTGCCGAACAGCTGCGCCGATGCCACGCCCGGCGCAAGGGTCAGGCAGAGGGCGACGCAGGCAAGCCGGGTCAGGCGGGTAAAAGGAACTGAAACCATGGTCGTGGCCGATCTCGAAGCCGGATCTGTAATCCGAGTCTGAATTCCGGTGCTTGTTTCCGGGGAAAGCGTGCTCATACCATAGGTGCGACTGGGACCAAAGTTAGGCGTGCGCCATAGCATACGGCCCGCTACCGGTCTGGAAGCGGGCCGCAGATAGTTTTCGCGAGCAGTACCGGCTGTAGGTGCCGGCTATCCGGTCAGCTGGACAATCAGCTTCCGGGCGCGTTGTTCAGCACCGTGACCGCGCGCCGGTTCTGCGAGAAGCAGGATTCGGCGTCGCATACGGCCACCGGCCGTTCCTTGCCGTAGGAAACGGTTCGGATCCGCGACGCGTTGATGCCCTGCGAAACGACATAGTCGCGGGTGTTCTGCGCACGGCGCGCGCTGAGCGCCAGGTTGTATTCGCGGGTGCCGCGCTCGTCGGCGTGGCCCTCGATCGTCACCGTATAGTTCGGATAGAGCCGGAGCCACTGCACCTGCTTGTTCAGCGTATCACGCGCCTGCGGCGTCAGCGTGGTCTGGTCGACCGGGAAGAAAACACGGTCCCCGACATTGACCACGAAGTCCTGGGCACTGCCCGGCGTGACGTTGCCGGCGAGCGGCTTGTCCTTCTGGGCGCATGCCGCGAGCGTCAGGGCGGCGACCAGAATTACCGCGAGACGCATCCCGCGGCCAAAATTCACTAAACTCGACATTCCGGCAAACTCCCTCGGTTGGACCGGATAAACGTAAGGTTTACCTAATCGGTTTTCCTTAACCGGTCGTTCCGAAACATGGTTAACGCCCCCGCGCCCCACACAGGGCCTGGATTCCCTTGGTTACCCGCCGGTCTCCTCGGCCCGCAAGCTAGAAAGACAGAGTTAATTCAACAACGGCGACCACGCCGGGTCTGACCCGAACGCCGGCGTCGGCACCTGCTGTTCGTTGTAGCCGGTCAGGTCGACCGTCCACAGCTGCGGCCCGCCGCCGGCGCCGCGCACCTCGCGGAAGAACATCAGCACCCGTCCGTTCGGCGCCCAGGTCGGACCCTCGTTGTGATAGCCCTCGGTCAGGATACGCTCGCCCGAGCCATCCGGCCGCATGACGCCGATGGAGAACTGCCCGCCGGACCGCTTGGTGAAGGCCACCAGATCGCCGCGCGGCGACCAGACCGGCGTGCCGTAGGCGCCCTGGCCAAAGCTGATGCGCTGCTGGTTCGTGCCGTCGGCGTTCATCACGTAGACCTGCTGCGAGCCGCCGCGATCGGATTCGAAGACGATCTGCCGGCCATCCGGCGAAAACGACGGACTGGTGTCGATCGACGGCGTGTTGGTCAATCGCGTCGTGCGGCGCGACCCCAGATCCATCACGTAGATGTTGGCGTTGCCGCCCTGCTCGAGGCTGAGCACCACGCGCTGGCCGTCGGGCGAGAAGCGCGGCGCGAACGTCATGCCGGGGAAGTCGCCGACGACCTCGCGCTGGCCGGTCTCGATATTGAGCAGATAGACCCGCGGGGTCTCGCCGATCGGCTGCGACACATAGGTGATTTCCTGGCGCGACGGGCTGAAGCGCGGATTGCGGATGATCTCCTGCGGGCTGTTGGTCAGATAGCGCACGTTGGCGCCGTCCTGGTCCATGATCGCCAACCGCCTGACACGCGCGTCCTTCGGGCCGGTCTCGTCGACGAATACGATGCGCGTATCGAAATAACCCTTCTCGCCCGTCAGCCGTTCGTAGATGGCGTCGGCGATAATGTGGGCGATTCGCCGCCAGTTCTCGGGATTGGAGAAATACTGCTGGCCGGTGATCTGCTGGCCCGCGAACACGTCCCACAGCCGGAACTCGGCCTTCAGCCGCCCGTCCGGCTGCTTGGTGACGCGGCCGGTAATCAGCGCCTGCGCGTTGAGCACGCGCCAGCTGCCGAAATTCGGAACCGCGTCGAAGTTCGCGCCCGCCTCGATGAACGCGGCGCGGTCAATCGGCTTGAACAGGCCGGAGCGCTGCAGATCGGCCGAAATGACATCGGAGATCTGACGGCCTACTTCCGGATCGCCGCCGGAAGCGCCGAAATCGGTGATTGCGATCGGCATCGGCTGGATGTTGGCCTGGGTGATGTCGACCTCGATCAGCGCCCGCGCCGGAACCGCCGCACCGATCGTAACGATCGCCGCAACGGCGAGGGAAGCAGCGGCGGTGAGGAATGCTCTCATCGTTTCAACTCGAAAAATGCGTTTGCTTGGGAATGAGGACGGTCCGGCCAAGGTGTGATTATCCTAACCGCCGAGCAGTTCGCGTGGATCGAAGGACATATGGATCGTCTGCCACGAACTATACTTCTCCGGCGGCAGATAATAGGGCTGGCAGCGATTGACGGCGCGGATCGCCGCTTCGGCCGCCACGGTGAAGATCGGATCGGACGACCCGTTGAGTAACGTCGGCGGCGATGCCAGCGTTCCATCCTGATTGAGATCCATGCCGATACGCACTACCATCTGCTCGGCGTTGACCACGCCGACGGGCGGATTCCAGCAGCGCGTGATTTGCGCGCGCAGCGCATCGATCTCGCTGACCGACAGGGCCGACTGGGTTCCGCTCGCCGCCCCGTAGGACGGCGTATCGGACCCGACGTCGCTTGAGGACCCGCCGCCGGAATCCGGCACCTTGTTGAGCAGCGCGGCGATCTTGTCGGCGTCGAAGTCGCTCTTTTTCTTCTGCGCTGCCTGCGCGGCGGGCTTCGGCCGGGCCGGCGCCTTCGGCTTCACCTTCGGCACCGGCGCGTTGGCCAGCGGCTGCGGCGTGGGCTCGGGTTCGGGTTCCGGCTCGGCCTGTTCGACCGGCTCGGGATCGGGCGTCGGGGCGGGTTCCGGATCGTCCTGGGGAAGCGCAGCGGTTCGCAACGGTACCGGCTCTGGTTCCGGCGCCGGCGCGGGAGCGACCTTGGCTTCCGCTTTCGGCTTCGGATCGGGTTTCGGCTGCTCGACCGGCTTGGCCTCTTCCACCGGTTTCGGCGGCGCGGGCTCGATTTCCTTGTCCCCGTCACGGGTGCCGGCAGTGATCTGCGTGAATTCCGTGATCGACACGAGGTCGATAGGAAGCGGCGGCTGCGGCGTCGACTCGTAGGGGTCGACGTTCGGCATCGCAATCATCCCCCACGCGAGGATGGCGGCATGACCGACGGTCGAAACGGAGAGTGCGACGCGCATGTCCGTTCCTACTGGTCGCTCTGTTCCATCTGGGTGACCAGCGCGATGCGGTTGAAGCCGGCCGCGTTCAGCCGGCCCATGACGCGCATCACCGTGCCGTAGTCGACGGACTGGTCACCGCGCACGAAGACACGTTCCTCGACGCCCTGCTCGGCGACGGCGGTCAGCTTCGGCACCAGTTCGTCGATGGTGATTTCGGTATCCTGCAAAAACACGCGGCCCTCGCTATCGACGCTGATCGTCAGAGGCTCTTTCTTCGAATCGAGCTGCTTGGCCTTGGATTCCGGGAGGTCGATCGGCACGCCGACGGTCAGAAGCGGCGCGGTGACCATGAACACGATGAGCAGAACGAGCATCACGTCCACGAACGGCGTGACGTTGATGTCGCTCATCGGGCGGTTGCGTTGGCCGCGCCGGCGCCGGCCCCCGGTCTGTCCCGCTAAACTTGCACCCATAGCTCAGCTTCTCTCTTCTAATTGCCGCGAAAGTATGGCGCTGAACTCGTCGGCAAAGCCTTCGAGCCGGGTGACGATCTTGCCTGCGTCGTTCGACAGCTTGTTGTAGGCGATGACCGCCGGGATCGCCGCCAGCAGGCCGAGCGCCGTGGCGAACAGGGCCTCCGCGATGCCCGGCGCGACGACGGCGAGGTTGGTGGATTCCGACGCCGCGATCGCCTGGAAGCTCGTCATGATGCCCCACACCGTGCCGAACAGGCCGATGAACGGGGCCGACGAGCCCACGGTCGCGAGGAACAGCAGCCGGCTTTCCAGCCGCGCGCTTTCCCGGGCGATGGTCACGTCCATCACCTTTTCGACGCGCAACTGCAGCCCAAGCATCGACAGGGCACCCGTCTCGTGACTGCGTTTCCATTCCCGCATGGCGGCCACGAACAGGGCGGCCATCGCCGTGTTGGTGCGCGCCGCGAGGCTTCGGTGGAGTTCCTCCAGCGAGTGGCCGGACCAGAACACCTTCTCGAACCGGTCCATCTGGGAGCGGGTGCGCCGGTACAGGACGATTTTCTCGAAGATGATCGCCCAGGTCCAGACCGACGCGGCGATCAGACCGAGCACCACCAGCTTCACGACGATATGCGCCTGCAGGAACAGGGAGAAAATCGACACCTCGCCGGGCGCCGACAGCGTCGTGACATCGAGCATCAGTTAAACCTCACTGGAAAACGCGTTTCCGCCCGGAGATCCCCCATCGGGTCATCCGAAACGGTCAGAGTGGTCGCCTGCCCCGCGCCCCGCCGGTAAATCGGGGGTTTGCGGTGCTCCGCCGTCGATCGGCGCCTTTTGCGATGCAGCATCTGGTCGCGGCCGAATATGTCAAATCGAGGGCGCCGAATCCATTCAGCGCCTCACACAAGAAAGCATTCACTATGGTTAACGCTTGGTTACACGCCCGCGCGGCGATCTTCAACGCCGGTGTTTAACGGTGGCGTTTCGCTCAGTCCTCGGCCGGTTCCCCGAGGATCCGGCGCAGTTCGGCGGGAATGCGCCGCGCCCGGCCGCTTTGCGACACCAGCGCCGCCTGGACATCCGCCGTCACAAGCGCCTCGTCGCCGCGCATGACCCGCTGCGCGAGGATCATCGAGGCGCCGCGCATTTCCTTGGTCCGGGTCTCCACCGTCAGGATGTCGTCGATCTTCGCCGGGCGCTCGAAGGAAATCGTCATGCGCCGGACGGCGAAGGCGACGGGATCGTCGCCGTCGAACAGCTCGGCGTGGTCGGCGCCCGACAGCCGCATGTAGTCCGAGCGGCCCCGCTCCATGAAGCGCAGGTAGCTGGCGTGATAGACGACGCCGGAGAAATCCGTGTCCTCGAAATAGACGCGGACGGGAAGGAAGTGCTGCCCGTCGACGATGCGGCCGGCGAGATCCGGCCAGGGGTTTTTCGTGTCAGAAGTCATTGCGCTGTTATGCGACGAGAAGGCCGGCGGGTAAATGCCCGTGCGGTACGGCACCGCCGTTCCCCCTCATCCGCCGCTGCGCCCTGGCGGCCGAAACCCCACCATCGTCATCCCGGCCGACACGAAGTGGAGAGCCGGGATCGGGGAGCCCGTGTGCTATCGAATTAAGGCGCTGAGGCTCTCCGATCCCGGCTCGGCGCAAATGCGCCGTCCGGGATGACGATGGAGAGATGGAACATCCGGCCGCCTCAATCATCCTCATCCGAAAACAGGCCGATCTGCGGGGCGAATTCGCTGGGGGCGGCAAGGCCCATATGCTTGAAGGCATGCGGGGTGAGGATGCGCCCGCGTGGCGTGCGCTGGACGAAGCCCTGCTGGATCAGGAACGGCTCGATGATCTCCTCGATGGCGTCGCGCGGCTCCGACAGGGCTGCCGCGATGGTCTCGATGCCGACCGGCCCGCCGCCGAACTTCTCCGCAATCGTCGAAAGATAGCGCCGGTCCATGGCGTCGAGCCCGCGCGCGTCGACCTCGAGCTCGGCCAGCGCCTTGTCGGCGATCGCCCGGTCGATGCCGCCGCCTTCGAAGGAAGCAAAATCGCGCACCCGCCTGAGCAACCGCCCGGCGACACGCGGCGTGCCGCGCGCACGGCGGGCGATCTCGCGGGCGCCGTCGTCCTCGATGGCGATCCCCATCACCCGCGCGCCGCGCCGGACGATCAGCTCCAGTTCCTCGTCGGTATAGAAGTTGAGCCGCACGGGAATGCCGAACCGGTCGCGCAGCGGCGTCGTCAAAAGCCCCGTCCGCGTCGTCGCGCCGACCAGTGTGAATTTCGCAAGATCGATCCTCACCGAGCGCGCCGCCGGCCCCTCGCCGATGATCAGGTCGAGCTGGAAGTCCTCCATCGCCGGGTAGAGGATTTCCTCCACCGCCGGGTTGAGCCGGTGGATCTCGTCGATGAAAAGGACGTCGCGGTCCTCTAGATTGGTGAGCAGGGCGGCCAGATCGCCGGCCTTGGCGATGACGGGGCCGGACGTGGCGCGGAAATTGACGCCGAGCTCGCGCGACACGATCTGCGCCAGCGTCGTCTTGCCCAGGCCGGGCGGGCCCGCGAACAGCACGTGATCCAGCGCCTCGCCGCGCCCGCGCGCGGCCTCGATGAACACCCGCAGGTTCTGCCGCGCCTGTGCCTGCCCGACGAATTCCTCCAGCCGCTGCGGCCTGAGCGACGCGTTGGTGTCCTCGTCTGCAATGATCTCTTCGGGAGCGATGAGGCGGTCGGTCACAACGCCGTCTCCCTCTTTTTCATCACGGATGGCATTGAAATACCCATTACACGGTTAGCCGCACGTCGTCTCGGTCCGCCGCGACAACCGCAGTTCGGCGGCCAGGCGCGTGCAAACCAGCGCCGCCACCGCGCCGGCCGCGGCAAGACCCGAGCTTACCGCATTGAGGGACCAGCCGGACCAGTCCGAGGGAACGAGGACGAGCGCGAACACCGCTCCGATGAATGCGCCAAGGGGATACAGAATCCGCGAGTCGCGCGCATAGGACGAGAGGACAGCCACTGCGATACCCGCAGTGAGCGCCGCTTTCCAGGAAAGCGCGTATCCGAAGAAGAGAGAAAGGGCAAAGCTGAAGGCAAATACGGCGACATAGTGGCCCCACCCGCGCCCATGCGGCGCCCCGCTCAACGCGCCAGCTCCTTAAGGCCCAGCCGGATCAGCGTCTCGGCGCTCGCATCCTCGTCGGCGTCCTTCATGGCGGCGGCCACCGCCGCGCCGGCCTGGGCCTGAGCGTAGCCGAGATTGACCAGCGCCGACACCGCATCGCGCGCCGGGGACGCGACGCGTCCTTCCGCGAGTTCGCCGGAGAGTTTGGCGAATTCGCTGTCGCCGATGGCGACCAGGGGCGCCTTGTCGCGCAGTTCCGAGACGATCCGCTGGGCGACCTTCGGCCCGACGCCGGGCGCCCGCGAGACCATCGCCTTGTCCTGCATGGCGATCGCATTGCCGAGATCGGCGGTCGTCAGCGTGCCGAGCACGGCCAGCGCCACCCGCGAGCCGACCCCCTGCACGCTCTGCAGCAGGCGGAACCAGTCCTTCTCGACCGCGCTGGTGAACCCGTAGAGGCGGATGAAGTCCTCGCGCACGACGGTCTCGATGAACACTTCGGCCGGCTCGCCGGTCCGCGACAGCGCGGCCAGCGTCCGCGTCGAGCAGGTGACGTGATAGCCAACCCCGCCGACATCGACGATGACCCAGTCGTCGCCATAGGAATCGACGATGCCCTTGAGTTTACCGATCATGGGGATTTTCCGTTCATGCCGGTCTTTCGATCATGGATGCGTGTCCGGGGTAATGACGTCGACGTCGGGGAAATAGGCCCGGTAGCGGCGCGGATCCCGCGTCAGAATGCGATGGCCCGAGACGCGCGCGTGCGCGCCGATCAGGAAATCCGGAAGGATAGCATCGCGCGGTCCGCCCTGCCGGCGATAGGCCAGAAACGCATCGCCGGCCACGAATGCCCCCTCCCATGGAAGCGACTCGCATCGCAGGCCCGCGCTCCGGATCATCAGTTCGAATTCCTCGAAAGCGCGATAGCGCATCGACGCCTCGGCGAAGACAATCTGATTGATTATGACATCGCCGCTATCGGCAGCTTCCGCCAGACGCTGCGCCGACCACGCGCTCCATGCGCCCTCACCGCTGGAGACGTCGATCAGCACGTTGGTATCAACGAGCGTCGACATCGTCGAACGGCCCGCGGGTCATTTCCAGGATTTCGTCGGCTGTCAGGTCGTTGTGGGCCGCGCGCTGCCCCGCCTCGCGCAACGCCCTGACCATCCGTTCACCCGGCGTCTCACCCTCCGGCGGCGGATCGCGCCGGACGAGCACCACACGCCCGTTATCCCAAACGAACTCGACGTCTGTGCCCGGCGGCATATCCGCGCGATCGCGGATATACTTCGGAACGGTCACCTGGCCTTTGGATGTCACGCGCATCTGTAATACCTCTGCGGTATTACTTATCGGCCAAACGTGAACAAGTCAAGAACATCCCCGAAGCCGAGCCTCACACCGCCGCCGCCACCACCCTCGAGGCGCGGTGGTGGGCGTGGGTGATGGCGATCGCCAGCGCGTCGGCGGCGTCGTCGCTGTCGACCTTCGCCTTTGGCAGCAGCACGGCAACCATCATGCGGATCTGCTTCTTGTCGCCGTGACCGGCGCCGACCACGGTCTTCTTGACCAGGTTCGGCGCGTATTCGGCGACCGCCAGCCCACGCGAGGCCGGCACCAGCAGCGCGATGCCGCGCGCCTGGCCGAGCTTCAGGGTGGCGGTAGGGTTCTGGTTGACGAAGGTGTTTTCGACGGCGGCTTCATGCGGGGATTGCGCGTCGACAACCGTGCACAGGCCCGCGTGCAGCTCCAGAAGCCGCTCGGCGAGGCTCAGCTTGTCGGTGGATTTGACGGTGCCGGCGCCGACGAACGACAGCGCGGTGCCGGATATCTCGATGACGCCCCAGCCGGTGCGCCTTAGCCCTGGGTCGATTCCCAATATCCGAATCGTCTGCCGCGTCATGCTTCGGTGTAGCCTGAAGCGACACTATGTGGCTAGATTCGCGGTGCATTGGCACCTGTGGAGAGCCGGAAATTCGGTCAGGCGGACTGACCGAGCGCTGCCTTCAGCTGCTCGTTCTCCCCGCTCAGACGGGCGATGCGGTCGCGCAACCCCGCGAGGTGCGGCTCGAACTCCTCCAGCGTAAGCCGCTGCGGAATATGCTGAGGGCAGTTCCAGTCAAGCGCCTCGACGCCGATCACGACCGCTCTTTCCGTCCGGGCCCGATAGGATTGGTCGTGCAGGCGGGCGATCAGATCGGGCTCGGCGCCCGCGTCGACCAACCTCGCCCGCCCCCAGATCTTCAGCCGGCGGCGGTTCAGATAGTCCATCAGGATGAGGGAAACCCTGTCATTTTCGGCCAGGTTGCCGGTGCTGAGATATTGTCGGTTGCCGCGGAAATCGGCGTAAGCGATCGTCCGCGCATCGACGACCTTCAGAAACCCTGCCGGACCGCCGCGGAACTGCACGTAAGGCCAGCCGGTGGAAGACACCGTCGCTTGATAAAAGCCGTCGCGTGCGGCGATGAAGGCTGCCTCGTCGGGTCCCAGGCTATCGCCGCGCGCTGCCTCCGGCGTCAGAAACCTGGCGTAAGCCTGAGCCGTCCCGAGGCGCTCCTGCGCCGCGCGCACCTGCGGGGTGAAAGCAATTTCAGCGAATGCGCGTGCCACGGAAGTCTCCTTGTTCCACCTTGCGGCGGTTTCGGCAGCCGCGCTGCCTGAGAGATTAAATGAACCGATCTGTTCATATATCGAGTGCGTTTATGAACCGATCGGTAAACTTTGTCAACCTGCCCTCCAGAAAGACGTTAAAAGCCCCTTGTTGAACGGCGCATCAGATCGAAGTACGCCCGCAAGGGGCATCGGCAACGCACGCCGGCGCGCATGAGCGAATCGCATAGGCTCGGGCCTTTCCACCGGACGCTCACCCGGATGCCGTTAGATCCCCCAATGATCGCCGCCTTCGTCGCGGCACTGGTCGCCGGACTCGTTCGCGGGTTCTCCGGCTTTGGCGGCGCACTGATCTTCGTGCCGCTGGCCGCCGCCGCCGTCGGCCCGCCCACCGCCGCGGCCTGCCTGCTCGTCATGGACCTCGTCCTGACGCTGCCCATGGTCTGGAACGCCATGCGCATATGCCGGTGGAATACGCTGCTGCCAGTCGCCGCCGGCGCGGTGGTGACGATCCCCTTCGGCGCAGCCATCCTGGCGCAGGCCGATCCCCTGGTGCTGCGCTGGGGGCTGGCGGTGCTCGTGATGGTGCTGCTGGCCCTTCTCGTGTCGGGTCTGCGCTATTCGGGCGAGCCGCACCGGCTGACTTCGCTGGCGGTCGGCGGGGTTGCCGGAATCTTCAGCGGGATTGGCCAGGTCGGCGGCCCGCCGGTCATCGCCTTCTGGGTCGCGGGGCCTCACCCGCCGGCGATCATCCGCGCCAATCTGATCATGTACTTCTTCATCGCCAGCGCCTCTAGCTCCGTAGCCTATGCCTGGAACGGCTTCTTCACGGAGGAGATGCTGTCGGCGCTGATTGTCTTCGCGCCGGCCTACGCGGTCGCGCTGTTTGTCGGCGCCCGCCTGTTCGGCAGGGCGCCGGAGCGCTACTACCGGCGCATCGCCTATGTGGTGATCGCGATTGCCGCGATCACCAGCCTGCCGGCGCTGGACGGAATCCTGCGGTAGGGCGACTGGATCCCTTAAGCAGCCGTCAGCCGCTCCAGCAGTTCGTCGGAGATCTCGAAGTTCGAATAGACGTTCTGCACGTCGTCGTCGTCCTCCAGCGCGCCGATCAGCTTCATCAGCGATTCCGACTTTTCCTCGTCGAGCTCGGTCGGCGTCTGCGGCTTCCAGACCGGGTTG
>CAJQNW010000444.1 GCA_905479765.1 uncultured Tepidamorphus sp.
CCGGTGGCCCGGGTCTCCGCTGCGTCGTCTGCTGCTCATGGCGCGCATGCTGCCACCTGCCATCGGGCCCGGCAAGCTTGCTTTGGTGTCGCAGGCTGCGAATACCGCGCGGCGAATCGTCCGTTCAGAGCGAGACGGTCCCTTGCGCCATCGCATTCGGAAAAGTTTACTTCACGGTAGTTTAACCGCGATTGGGCAGAGTTTATCGAATCGATCGCACACTGAAGCCGATGACTTGCAGAGGATGGATAGAAGAATGCGCAGGGCTGGGACCGACGGGCTTTTCAAACAGATATCTCTAACGGCAATCGTCAGTCTTTCCGCCATTTCGGCGGCAGGGGCGGCCTACTCCGCCGAGCAGAGCGGAACGGTCCGCACGGGCAGCCTGCCGATCTCCTATTCAAAGGTTTCGCTCTACGAGGCCGGCACCACCACCGGCGGCAAGGCGACGCTGCTGGGCAAGACGACGGCCAATTCCCAGGGCGAATTCCAGATCAGCTATACCGCCCCTGCCGGCGGCGCAGTGGTCTATCTCATCGCCAAGGGCGGCTCCATCGACAAGTTCGGTCTCAAATCCAAGCGCGGCCGGGTCCGCTTCGCCACCGTACTGGGCGCCGGCAATGCGCCGAGCGACATCGTTATCAACGAGCGCACGACGGTCGCGACGGCCTATGCATTCGCGCAGTTCATCGACGGCAAGCATATCTCCGGCGTGGCGCCGGGCCCGAAGAACGCCGCGCTGACGCTCAGGAACCTCGTCAACGTGCGCAATGGCGGCATCGGCGGCGTTCTGGGATCCAAGCCGAACGGCTCGAAGACGCAGACCATGGACGAGTTCAACTCGCTCGCCAACATGCTCGCGGCCTGCGTGAGGGGACGCCTGACGCGCGGCTGCAAGCAGCTCTTCAACCTGGCTAGGTCGCCCGGCGGTTCGAAGGCGAAGAACACCCTGCAGGCAGCCGTCAACATCGCGCATTCTCCCGGCAAGAAAGTCGCGGACCTTTTCGACCTCTCGATGGAGGCGGACGTCTATACCCCGGCGCTGAAGGACGCCGTCGGCACCTGGACACTGGCGCTGCTCTACGACGGCGGCGGCAAGCAGCTGGACGGCCCCGGCAACATGGTCTTCGACAAGGCCGGCAACGTCTGGATCGGCAACAACTACGAATACAAGAAAAGCGCCTATACGCCGGCCTGCGGCGACACGCATCTGATCCGGCTGACGCCCGACGGCAAGAACTATCCCGGCGCGCCCTACACGGGCGGCGGCGTCTACGGCGTCGGCTTCGGGATCGCGATGGACACGGACGAAAACATCTGGCTCGGCAATTTCGGCTTTGCCGGAGAAGGCTGCACGACCCAGGGCTTCGACAAGAGCGTTTCGCTGTTCAATCCCAACGGCGAGGCCCAGTCGCCCGATTACCACGGCTACACCGACGGCAACGTCAACCGGGTTCAGGGTGTCGCGACCGACGAAGGAAACAGCGTCTGGTTCGCCAATTGCGGCAACGACACCGTCACGCTCTATCCCGGCGGCGATCACACGCTGGCTCAAAACTTCGCTCCCGCCCGCATGAAGAAGCCGTTCGGCGCGGCCGTCGACGGCGACCGCAACGTCTGGTTCACCTCCAACACCACCAATCGCGTGTTCAAGTTCGACCAGGACGGAAACCTGCTGTTTCGCAGCGACCGCAACGAAGGCGGCGTGAAGCGTCCGATGGGCGTTGCCGTCGACAGCCTGAACAACGCCTGGGTCTCGAATTCCGGCAGCGTCGTGGCGCCCTGTTACCTGGGCGAGAGCATCAATCTTCCACAACGGAAGAAGGAATCGGTCACGATGTTCGCGCCGGACGGCACCTCCAGCACGCACTTCACGAAGACGGGCTCCTATCTGCCGTGGGGCATCGCGGTGGATGGCGACGACACCGTGTGGGTCGCCAACTTCGGCGGCATGCGCGTCACCCAGGTCTGCGGCGCGCGGCCGGAGAACTGCCCGCCGGGCCTCAAGACCGGGGATCCGATCTCGCCGGAGGGTACCGGCTGGGCGTTCGACGGCCTGGTGCGCAACACCGCGGTGCAGATCGATTCGTCGGGCAACGTGTGGCTGGCCAACAACTGGCTCACCGACCCGATCCAGACGAACCCCGGCGGCAAGACCATGGCGGTGTTCGTGGGACTGGCGGCACCGGTGAAGACCCCGGTCGTCGGCCCGCCGCAGCGGCCGTAACCTCAAGGCAGGCTGGTTCCGCATTCGGCGGCTTTTAACGATCAGATTCACGTCTTCTCAATGTGGCCGGATTTGCATTGGTAGGCTGCGGGGCTAGGCTGAGGGCCTGTCTGCGCAAGGAGGAGATCGGAATGGCCGACATCAACTCGGGAACCAGCGTGGTTGGATCCGGCACGGGGCCGCGCCGTCTTAGAACGACCCTCAGGATGTCGCTCGCCATCCCGGCGGCGCTGATGATCGGCACCGCCGCGCCGGGCGCGGCGGAGGCGTTCGACGCCGTCAAGATCGGCACCTTCATCGACCCGGTCTATGTCACCGTGGCGCCGGGCAAAAAATCGCACCTCTATATCGTCGAGCGGGCCGGCCGGATCGTGACGCTGAAGAAGGAGAAGCGGCTTAAAAAACCGTTCCTCGACATCCGCGACATCGTCTTCGGCCCGCCGGACGCGAATGCCGGCGGCGAGCAGGGGCTGCTGTCGGTCGCGTTTCCGGCAGACCACAAGAAGTCGATGCTGTTCTACGTCGCCTACACCAACGACAAGGGCGACCTGGAGATCGACGAGTTCAAGCGCAAGTCGAAGCGCTCGGCGAAGGCCGATCCCAAAAGCCGGCGCGAGGTCATCACCATCCGCCACCGCGACGCGCAGAACCACAACGGCGGCCAGCTCCAGTTCGGCCCCGACGGCTATCTCTACATCGGCACCGGCGACGGCGGCGGCGGCGGCGACCAGTTCGACAACGCGCGCAAGCTGAATTCGCTGTCCGGCAAGATCCTGCGGATCGACCCGAAACCGGGCAGGAAAGCGAAGAAAAAACCCTACAAGGTGCCGAAATCCAATCCGTTCAAGGGCAAGGGGATCAAGAAGGAGATCTTCGCCTACGGCCTGCGCAACCCGTGGCGCTTCGGCTTCGACGGCAACAGCCTGCTGATCGGCGACGTCGGCCAGTCCGACCGCGAGGAGGTCGACATCCTCCCGGTCAGCGCGGCGAAGGGCGCCAACTTCGGATGGCCGCAATACGAAGGCGACATCATTTTCGACAACGCGCGTCCGGGAAAGCACGCGCCGACCTTCCCGCAGTTCGTCTACGACCACGATGGCGGCGGCTGCTCGATCACCGGCGGCTATATCGTGCGCGACCCCTCGATCCCGTCGATGGCGGGCCGCTACGTCTACGGCGACTACTGCCTTGGCGACATCCGCACGATCATGCCGGATGGAAGCGGCGACGCCTCGGCGGGGCTGAACCTGCCAGGCATCGCGAGCTTCGGCATGGGCTTCGGCGGACAGCTCTATACCGCGCAGCTGAACGGCACGGTCTCGCGGCTGGAGGCGCCGTAGAACCTTCCGGTTCAGGCCGACGGACGGCTCTAGCGCAGGAAGCCGACGATGTCCTTGACGGAATTCATCACCGGGCGGGCGATCTCGCGCGCCTGGTCGGCGCCCCTGACCAGAACCGTGTCGATGTAACCGGGATCGGCGGTCAGGCGGCGCATCTCGGCGGCGATCGGCGACAGCCTGGCGACCGACAGATCGGCCAGCGCCGTCTTGAAGGTCGAGAACTGCGCACCGCCGAACTCGGCCAGCACGTCCGCCTTGGGCTTGTCGGCGAGCGCTGAATAGATGCCGACCAGGTTGTCGGCCTCCGGACGCTCCTTCAGCCCCTCTTCCTCGCCGGGCAGCGGCTCGGGATCGGTCTTCGCCTTGCGGATCTTCTGGGCGATGGTGTCGGCGTCGTCGGTCAGGTTGATGCGCGAATTGTCGGAGGGGTCCGACTTCGACATCTTCTTGGTGCCGTCGCGCAGGCTCATGACGCGGGTCGCCGGGCCCTGGATCAGCGGCTCGGGCAGCGGGAAGAACTCCTCGCCGCCGGTGACCGCCCTGATCGAATCGGCGAAGTCGCCGTTGAACTTCTGGGCGATGTCGCGCGACAGCTCCAGGTGCTGCTTCTGATCCTCGCCGACCGGCACATGGGTCGCCCGGTAGACCAGGATGTCGGCGGCCATCAGGGTCGGATAGGCGAACAGGCCCACCGAGGCGTTCTCGCGGTGCTTGCCGGCCTTTTCCTTGAACTGGGTCATCCGGTTCAGCCAGCCCATGCGGGCGACGCAGTTGAACACCCAGGCAAGCTCGGCGTGCTCGGCGACCTGGCTCTGGTTGAAGACGATGTGCTTGTCGGGATCGATGCCGGCGGCGATGAAGGCGGCCGTCACCTCGCGCGTGCTCTTCTTGAGCTCGTCGGGACCGCCCCAGACCGACACGGCCTGGGTGATCGCGTGCATGTCGACCACGCAGTAGATGCAGTCGTGGCTGTCCTGCAGGGCGACGAAGCGGGTGATCGCGCCGAGATAGTTGCCCAGATGCAGGTTGCCGGTCGGCTGGACGCCGGAAAAGACGCGCTGCGGGAACGCCGTCATGTCATACCCTGTCGTTCGAGGATCGCTCAAGAGATGCCGGCGCCTTATGGCCGATCGGGGGGTCGGATTCAACCCGGACGGCTATTCCGGCGGCGCGGATTTGGAGAAGGCGCGGGCCAGATCGGCCCGGGTCATGACGCCGGTCGTGACCGCCAGCCCGGCGTATACGACGATGCCGACGGCCACCAGGATCAGCATCGCGGCAACCGCGCCGAGCGACCCGCGCGCGGCGACAGGGGCGAGCAGCCAGTTCGTCGCGAGCAGCGCCGCCGACATCCAGGCGGTGGCATGCAGCGCCAGCAGCGTGCGCCGCTTGATCCGGGCGTCGGGCACGAAATGGCCGGTCCGCCAGAGCTTGTAGCCGAGCAGGCCGGAGTTGATCCAGCCGGCGATCGAGGTTCCCGCCGCGATACCGACATGGCCGAAGAAGGGAAACAGGGCGAGCGAGATGGCGATGTTGGCGGCGACGTTGACGCCGGCGTAGTACATCGGCGTCTTGGTGTCCTCGCGGGCGAAGAAGGCCGGCGCGAATACCTTGTTGAGTACAAACGCCGGCAGGCCGAGCGAGAAGGCGGCCAGCGCCGCGGCGGTGGCGGCGGTATCCTCGGGGCCGAAGGCGCCGCGCTCGAACAGGCCGCGGATGATGGCGTCGGGCACGAAGAACAGCGCGGCGGCGCACGGCAGGGTGAGCGTCAGGGCAAACTCCAGCGCCCGGTTCTGGCCGTTCATCACGGCCTCGCCGTCGCCGGCGCGCAGGCGGCGCGACAGTTCGGGCAGCAGCACGATGCCGATGGCGATGCCGATGGTGCCGAGCGGCAGCTGGTAGAGCCGGTCGGCATAATAGAGATACGACACCGCCCGATCCTGCATCGAGGCGATCATGGTGCCGACCATGATGTTGATCTGGGTGATGCCGCCGGCGATGACGCCGGGAATGCCGAGCGTGACGAGACGCCGGACGCCGGGGGTGAGGCGGGGGCGCACCAGCGACAGGCCCATGCCGGCCCGGCGGGCGGCGATCACCAGCATGACGAGCTGGGCGACGCCGGCGACGAACACGCCGACCGCCAGATAGATGCCGGCGTTCTCGCTGCCGTCGAGCTGCATGGCATGGATGAGCAACAACGCGCCGATCAGCACCGCATTGAGCAGGGCCGGCGCGAAGGCGGCCGCCGCAAACCGGCCGAGCGCGTTGAGGACGCCCGACAACAGCGCCACCAGCGAGATGAAGGTGAGATAGGGAAAGGTGATGCGGGTCAGCAGCACCGACAGGTCGAACTTGCCCGTCTCCTCGACGAAGCCCGGCGCCAGCACCAGCATGAACAGCGGCATGATGATTTCGGCAACCGCGGTGAGCAGGAGCAGCACGAACAGGAGTGCCGCCAGCGATTCCTCGGCGAAGCGGCGCGCCTGCCGCGATCCCTCGCCTTCCAGCGCCTTGGCGAACAGCGGCACGAAAGCGGCGTTGAAGGCGCCCTCGGCGAAGATCCGGCGAAACAGGTTGGGCAGGCGGAAGGCGACGAAGAAGGCGTCGGCGACCGGTCCGGTGCCGAGCGCCGAGGCCGTCAGTACGTCGCGGGTGAAGCCAAGCACGCGGGAGACGATCGTGCCGCCGCCGACAGTCGCGAAGTGCCGAAGCAGTGCCATGAGTGGAGCCTTTAGCCGAACAAGCGCGGGACACTAGCGCAACGGCGGCGCGCCGTCATGCGGTGTTCCGGGGCAACCCGCAACTCCGCCGGGCCGACCTGTAAAGGCAATCGCTATCGACACTCATTCCTATCCCTTTTCCGCTCATCCCCGCGAAAGCGGGGATCGGGTTGCCTGAGGCGCGGCCTCGCATCCCCGCCAGCCGAATCCCGCTTTCGCGGGAATGAGCGGAGGGAGAAAAGGCCTGCGCGGCCCGCCCGGCGCATCGCGGGGATGTCAGCCGAACACCGCAATCGCCGGAACCATGGGTCCCGGATCAGGTCCGGGACACGCCGCTGTGCTGGTGGGTGTGCCTCGAATCAAACGCAGGCCTCGTGCCCTGGACTTGATCCAGGGCCCAGTAGCGGCTCGGCAGGGTCGTGATGAAAGGCACGGCGGGAGGTCGCCTGCCCCGGACGCTAAGCGGCCACGCCTTCCTTGGCCGGTTCCTTTTTCGGCAGGAACACCTCGAGGAGACGCCGCCGGATCGCGGCCTGGCGATTGGCGTTGGTGATCTTCTGGCCCGTCAGGTCTGTTACGTAGAACACGTCGACGGCGCGCTCGCCGAAGGTGGCGACATGGGCGGAGGCGATGTTCAGGTTGAGGCGGGCGAGGACGTCGGTCAGCTGGAACAGCAGGCCGGGCCGGTCCAGACCGGAAATCTCGATCACCGTATAGCGGTTCGACCAGGTGTTGTTGACGAGCACGTTCGGCTCCACCGAGAAGGCGCGGATGCGGCCCTTGGTGACGGCGCGCTGGACGACGAGATCGCCCATCGTTACGTCGCCGGCGAGCGCCTGTTCGATCAGCTGGCCGATCCGCTCGGCCCGGCGCTGCTCGTCCTCGTCCCGGGGCAGTTCGCGCGACACGAAGATCGTGTCGAGCGCATAGCCGTCACTGGTGGTGAAGATCTGCGCGTCGAGAATGTTGGCGCCCGACGACGCACAGGCGCCGGCAATGATCGACAGCAGCCGGGGATGGTCCGGCGCGAAGACGGTGATCTCGGTGATGTCGCGGAAGGCATCGGTGCTGGCGCGGGTGGCGAGCGTGCGGCGCTTGCCGACCATGTCGCGCAGGAAGTTGGCGTGCGCCACCTGGCGGTCGACGTCGGTGCGCACCCAGTAGGCTGGATAGTGGCGCTCGCAATAGTCGTCGAACTCGGCCTGCGGCCAGTCGGGCAGTTCCTCGCGCAGCCTGGCGCGCGCCGCATCGATCCTGAACCTGGGCTGGCCCTGGCTGTGGCCGCCGGCGAGCACCGGCTCGGTCTCGTAGTAGAGCGTGCGCAGGAGCTGCCCCTTCCAGCCGTTCCAGACACCGGGCCCGACGGCACGGATATCGGCGACGGTGAGGATCAACAGCAGCTTCAGCCGTTCGAGGCTCTGCACGGAGGCGGCGAAATCCTCTATTGTCTTGCGGTCGGCGAGATCGCGGGACTGGGCGATCATGCTCATGTCGAGGTGATGCTCGATCAGCCAGGCGATGGTCTCGGTATCGGCGGGCGAGAACCCGAACCGCGGCGCCAGCCTTCGGGCGACGCGGGCGCCGGCGACCGAATGGTCCTCCGGCCGCCCCTTGGCGATGTCGTGCAGGAACAGCGTCATGTAGAGGACGTCGCGGCTCTTGATCGTGTGGATGATCTCGTTGGCCAGCGGGTGGTCCTCGGCGAGCCGGCCCTGGTCGATCTCGGCCAAAAGGCCCACGGCGCGGAGCAGGTGCTCGTCCACCGTGAAGTGGTGGTACATGTTGAACTGGACGAGCGCGACGATCTTGCCGAAATCGGGAATGAAGCGGCCCAGCACGCCGGCCTCGTTCATGCGGCGCAGCACCACCTCCGGATCGTTCTTGGAGGTCAGGATCTTCATGAACAGCGCGTTGGCTTCCGGGTTCTGCCGGAGATCCTGGTTGATCAGCTTGAGCGAGCGGCGGGCAAGCTTCAGCGCTTCGGGATGGAACGGCAGGTTGTACTTGTCGGCGTAATGGAACAGGCGGAGCAGGTTGACCGGATCGCGCTCGAAGGCGAGGTCGTCGGACAGGTTGATGCGGTCGGATTCGATGACGAAATCATCGCTCTCCGACAGCTTGCCGGGGCGGCGGCGGCGGAAGCGCTGGATGAAGCGCGACAGCACTTGGGTCTGCTTGACGTGCCGCACCTCCAGGGCGTTGCAGAAGATGCGGGTCAGGTCGCCGACGTCCTTGGCCACCAGGAAATAGTGCTTCATGAACCGCTCGACGTCGCGCACGCCGGGGTGCGGCGTGTAGGCGAGCCTGTTGGCCATCTCGCGCTGCAGGTCGAAGCTCAGGCGCTCCTCGGCGCGGCCGGTCATGAAGTGGAGATGGCAGCGCACCGCCCACAGGAAATCCTCGCACCGGCGGAACAGGCGGGCCTCGGAGCGGTCGAACACGCCGGCCTCGACCAGCTCCTCGCCCGAGCTGGCGTGATAGAAATACTTGCCGATCCAGAACAGCGTGTGCAGGTCGCGCTGGCCGCCCTTGCCGTCCTTGACGTTGGGCTCGACGAGATAGCGGGATTCGCCCGACCGCTTGTGACGATTGTCACGCTCGGCGAGCTTGGCCTCGATGAACTCCGGGCCGGTGCCCGCGACGACATCGGACTGAAAGCGCTGGTCCAGCTCGTCGAAGAGATCGCGATCGCCGCAGAGCCAGCGCGAATCGAGAATCGACGTGCGGATCGTCATGTCGGATTTCGACAGGCGGACGCACTCGTCGACCGTGCGCACGGCATGACCGACCTTCAGCTCCATGTCCCAGAGCGTGTAGAGGATCTGCTCGACGACGCTCTCGCTCCAGCCGGTCTTCTTGTAGGGCAGCACGAACAGGAGATCGACGTCGGAGCCGGGCGCCATGGTGCCGCGCCCGTAGCCGCCGACCGCGATCACCGACAGCCGTTCCGAGGAGGACGGGTTTACGACCGGGTACAGGTGCTGGATGGTGAAGGCGTAGACGGCCTGGATGATAACGTCCTGCAGGGTGGCGATGCGCCTGGCGCAGGCGATGCCGCGGCCGTCCTCCGACAGCCAGCGCTCGATCGCCTCATGGCCGCGCGCCTTCACGCCCTTGAGATGCGCGAGCATCGCGGCGCGGAAGTCGGTGCCTGTGCCGTGCTCCTCGTAGAGCGCGGTCAGCTCCGCGACCAGGACATCGCGGTCGACGATTTCAGACAAATGGCGCGTCGGTTTGTTCATCAGGATTCCCGGTCGCCGCCATCATCGGCGGCAAACCTCTTCAATTCGTATAGCACCTCGAGCGCCTGAAGCGGCGTCAGCTCGTCGGGCGCAACGGTTGCGAGACGCTCGAGCAGGGGCCCCGCGCCCGAGGGCGTCGCCGCCCGGGGCGCGGCCCGGACCACATGCGTCGCAAACAGCGGCAGGTCGTCCGTCAAACCCACTGCGCCGGCGCGCCGGTCGGTTTCCTCGAGCCGCTCCAGCACCTCGCGCGCGCGGCTGAGAACCGGCGCGGGCAGGCCGGCGAGCTTGGCGACCTGGATGCCGTAGGAGCGGTCGGCGGCGCCGGGCACCACCTCGTGCAGGAACACCACCTCGCCCTTCCACTCCTTCACCTGGACGGTGGCGTTGTGCAGGCGGGGCTGCGTTTCGGCGAGCGCGGTCAACTCGTGGAAATGGGTCGCGAACAGCGAGCGGCAACGGTTGACCTCGTGCAGGTGCTCGATCGTCGCCCAGGCGATCGACAGGCCGTCGAAGGTCGCGGTGCCGCGGCCGATCTCGTCCAGGATCACCAGCGCGCGCGGGCCGGACTGGTTGAGGATCGCGGCGGTCTCGACCATCTCGACCATGAAGGTCGAGCGGCCGCGGGCGAGATCGTCGGCGGCGCCGACGCGCGAGAACAGCCGGTCGACGACGCCGATATGTGCCTTCTCGGCCGGCACGAAGCCGCCGGCCTGGGCGAGTACGGCGATCAGCGCGTTCTGGCGCAGGAAGGTCGATTTGCCCGCCATGTTGGGGCCGGTGATCAGCAGGATGCGCCCGGCCTCGTCACCAACCGTTGCGTCATCGGGCGGCGACAGGTCGCAATCGTTGGCAACGAACGGGCCGCCGCCATCTCTGGCCAGCGCCTGCTCGACGACGGGATGGCGGGCGCCGACGATCTCGAAGGTCAGGTCGTCGGAGACATGCGGGCGCACATAGGCGCGCTCGACGGCGAGTTCGGCGAAGCCCGCGTGCACGTCGAGCTCGCCGAGCGCCGAGGAGGCGGCTTCCAGCGCCGTGCCGTCGGCGACGATCCGCTCGGCCAAGGCATCGAAGATCTCGTTTTCCAGCGCCATGGCGCGTTCGGCCGCGGAGGCGATACGGCCTTCCAGTTCGGCCAGCTCGTTGGTTGAGAACCGCACCTGGTTGGCGAGCGTCTGGCGGTGGAAGAAGGTCGCGTCGAGCGGCGCCTCACGCATCCTGTCGCCGTGCTGGGCCGTGACCTCGACGAAATAGCCAAGCACATTGTTGTGGCGAATCTTCAATGCCTTGACGCCGGTCTCGGCCTGGTACCTGGTCTGCAGGCCGGCGACGACCTGACGGCTTTCGTCGCGCAGGGCGCGCGCCTCGTCGAGTTCGGCCGCGAACCCCTCGCGAACGAAATTTCCATCGCGGCGCAGGTGCGGCGGGCGCTCGACGATGGCGGCCGTCAGTTCCTCCAGCAGCGTGGGATCGGGCGCGGCCAGCCGGCCGGCAAGGGCACCCAGCACCTCGGGGAAATCGGCATCGGCCGCATCGTTCAGCCGCCGGCTCAGCGCGAGGGCGGCGCCGATGCCGTCGCGGATCGCGGCGAGATCGCGCGGGCTTCCACGGGCGACGACGACGCGGGCACGCGAGCGGGCGATGTCGGGGGCGGCGTGCAACCGCTCACGCAGGGCGCGGCGCTGGTCGGCGTGCTCGACGAGCCAGGCGACGGCGGCGTGGCGCTTGGCGATCGCATGCGGATCGGTCAGCGGCGAGGACAGCCGGCGGGCGAGTTCGCGCCCGCCCGGCGCCGTCACGGTGCGGTCGACGGCCGCCGTCAGGCTGCCGCGCCGGTCGCCCGACAGGGTCGTCACCAGTTCGAGGTTGGCGCGCGTCGCCGGGTCGATCGCCATCACCGCGCCGCGCGTCTCGCGGGCGGGGGGATTGAGCGGCGGCTTCTCGCCCATCTGGGTGCGGTCGACATAGGCGATGACGGCACCGGCGGCGGCGACCTCGGCGCGGCCGAGCGGGCCGAAGCCGTCGAGCGTGGCGACGCTGAAGTACTCCCGCAGGCGCCGCTCGGCGGCGGTGGAATCGAACACCGCAGTGGGCAGCGGCGTCACGGCGGCGCCCATCTCGCGCCACAGGTCGCGCAGCTCCTTGTCGTCATAAAGCGCGTCGGAGACCAGCAGCTCGCCCGGCTCGACGCGGGCGATCAGCGCCGGCAATTCCTGGCGGGTCGCCTCGACGACGCCGAACTCGCCGGTCGAGATATCCGCCCAGGCCAGCGCGAAGCCGTCGTCGCCGCCGGCCTTTAACCTGGCGAGCGCGGCCAGAAAATTGTTGCGGCGCGAATCGAGAAGGTTTTCCTCCGTCAGCGTGCCCGGCGTCACCAGCCGCACCACGTCGCGGCGGACCACCGACTTCGCGCCGCGCTTCTTGGCTTCGGCGGGGTCTTCCAGCTGCTCGCAGACGGCGACGCGGTGGCCGAGCGCGATTAGGCGCTGCAGGTAGTCGTCGGCGGCGTGGACCGGCACGCCGCACATGGGAATATCGGCACCCAGATGCTTGCCGCGCGTCGTCAGCGTGATGCCGAGCGCCCGGCTGGCGGTTTCGGCGTCCTCGAAGAACAGCTCGTAGAAATCGCCCATCCGGTAAAACAGCAGACAGTCCGGATTGGCCGTCTTGATCTCCATGAACTGGCGCATCATCGGCGTGACACGCGTGTCATCGCGCGCGTCGCCGGCCTTGGCGTCGGGCGCGGACGCACCGGCGGGCGCGGGTGCCTTCGCGGACACGGATGCCTGGGCGGAAATCTCTGCGGGGCGGGCCGTCATGGCGCGGACCCTAGCAGAAGCGCGGCGGCCGTACACCGCCACCCGTTCACGGGACGATCCATCTCCACAGCATCATTGCGCGGGGCGTGAGCCGGGCGTGTGGCATTGAGGAGCGCAGACGACGCCGTTGCTGGGCACCCGTCTCGCGGGACGACCCTCTCAACGTGTTACCCCATCGCCGATGCCCTCGATCACCAGGCGGACGATCTTCCTGATTTCGCTGTCGTCGGCCGTTCCTCTCGGCAGAGCGTTCAGCATCGCCTGACCGTAAACTCCCAGCAGGATCAGCGTCATGAATTCGACCGGCTCGTCCTGTCGTATTCGCCCCTGTCGCTGGCCCAGCTCCAGAATATCCCGCACAAGCCCCTGAAACGAAGGGCGGTCAGGCGGCGGGGCAAGGGACGGCCTCTCTCTTGGAGCAAGCGCAAGCCGCGCCAGCGCGGGATTGGCCAGACACCAGCGCGCGCTATCGATCAATACTGTTTCGATGAGCCCTACGGCATCGTCGTTTGCAGCGATGCGCGCGCGGTAGCCAGCATCCTCCGCCTCCGCGCGGGCGATGAGGCACAGGGCAATTTCCTCTTTCGACCCAAAGAGATTGTAGACGGTCTTGCGGGTCAGGCCCGCACGATTGGCAATCTCCTCGACCGAAGTTCCATCGTAGCCGAGCTGTCTGAACGCAACATCTGCCGCGTCGAGGATCTGGGCGCGCGACCGGTCGGTGCGTTTCATGGTTGTCATATTTACACTTTAGTGTATTTTTATACACGTGTAAATATTCGGGAGTCAGCCGTGCTGGAGGCATTCGGGCCGGACATCTGGATCTCCGACGGGCCCACGGTGACGGCCGCCGTCGGGTTTCGCTATCCCACGCGCATGGCCGTCATCCGCTTGAGCAGCGATGATCTTGTTCTGTGGTCTCCGGTGGCGCTGACGGCCGATTTGCGCGGGGCAATCGAGGCCCTGGGCACCATTCGATATCTGGTCGCGCCGAACAACCTGCACGACAGCTTTCTGGGCGACTGGCAACGCGCCTATCCCGATGCCGGCGTCTTCGCCCCTCCCGGGCTGAGCGAGACGCGCCGGGATATCACCTTCGCAGGCGAACTCCGTGATACTGGGCTCGGTAATGCCGAAGTACCGGACTGGACCGGGGAAATCGATGTCGTGGTCGTTCGGGGCAACCGGATCACGACCGAGGCCGCCCTGTTCCACCGCGCCAGCCGAACCGCCATCTTCGCCGATCTGCTGCAGCAGTTTCCGCTAGGCTGGTTCAAGGGCTGGCGCGCAATCGTGGCCCGGCTCGATCTCATGGTGGCGGCCGAACCATCCGTTCCACGGAAATTCCGGATTGCGTTCACCGACCGACAGGCCGCCCGCGAAGGTTTCAGCCGCATTCTGGCGTGGCCTGCCGAAAAGGTCCTGTTCGCACACGGAACGCCCATCACTATGGATGGACAGGCATATCTGAGGCGCGCCTTTCGCTGGCTACTCCCGTCGTGACCGGTTCCAGACCGTCACCCCATCCGGCCTCCCGCCTCACCAGGGCGTCACGCCGTCGGGCTCGACGAAGCGCCCGGTTTCCTCGCCGCCAAGGGCATACCGGACGGGCAGCCGCGCGCCCTCCTCAGGCGTCATGGTGCCCTGTCCGGTCAGGTCCGTCCTGACGAAGCCGGGGCTCACCGAATTGACCGTGATCCCGGAGCCGCGCAGCTCCTCGGCCAGCTCGACCGTCAGCATGTTCAGCGCCGCCTTCGAGGCGTTATAGCCGATGAACTGCGCCGAATAGTAAGGCGAGGCGGGATCGCCGTTGAGCGTCAGCGATCCCAGCGAACTCGACAGGTTGACGATGCGGGCGGCGGGCGCCGCGCGCAGCAGCGGCAGCATCGCCTGGGTCACCGCCAGCGTGCCGATGAAATTGGTTTCCATGACCCGGCGCACGGCCTCCAGCGAGGCCTGGGCGGGCGGGGCATCGGCGAAATCGAAGATGCCGGCATTGTTGACGAGAATGTCGAGGCGGCCGTGCTCTGCCTCGATGTCGCGGGCCGCGGCGGCGATGCTCGCCAGATCGGTCAGGTCGAGGCGCACGGCCCGAACGGCGTGGCTCCCGGCGGTAAGGCCCTCGGAGGCCAGATCCTCCACCGCGGCGCGGGCGCGGCTCTCGTCGCGCGCGCCGATGATGACGAGTATTCCGGCCGCGGTGAGCTGGCGGGCAATCTCGAGGCCGATCCCCTTGTTTGCGCCGGTGACAAGCGCGATGCGCGCGGTTTCCATGAGCTTTCCTTTCATTGGCTACGGTCTCGCCGTAATATATGAAGGATTGCTCAGGTTCAGGATTCGCATATGGACGCCCGCACGCCCTCTGCCCTGAAGCCCCGGAAAAGGCCGCGTCAGGCCCGCGCCCGCGTCACCGTGGACGCGATTTTCGAGGCAACCATTCAGCTTTTGCTTAAGGATGGCCCGCACCGGTTGACGACCACGCGCGTCGCGGAACGGGCGGGTGTATCGGTCGGCACGATGTACCAGTACTTCCCGAACAAGCAGGCGCTGGTCTACGCGCTGAACGAGCGTTACCTGGAGGTGCTGGCGGAAAAAATCGAATCTACCTGCCGGGCGCAGCATGGCGCGCCGATCGGGCAGATGGTTGAGGCCCTCGTCGACACCTACTGGCGCGCCAAGACCGAACGGGCCGATGTGACCAGAGCGCTGTACCGGTCGGTGGCGGAAATGGACAACCAGACGCTCGTCGACGACTTCGCGGCCCGCGTCAACGCGGCGACCACCGCGATGCTCGCCAGTGCGTCAGACACGACCCTCGACGACCTTGAGGCGACGAACCTGACGCTCGTCACGGTCATCTTCGGCACGGTACGCAACGCCTTCGAGCGGACCCTGCCCGCCGCACAGGCCGAGGCGCTGCGCGGCCAGCTGGTGACCATGTGCCGGGCCTATCTTGACGCGGTCACGGCGTAAGCCGCCGCGCCGGCTTTTCGCGACCGGTTCAAGACTTTCACACCATTTGGCACCGAATTCCGCCGCAGCGTCGCTTGAGCCCGTGCAAAGCGCCTTATAAGGTCCGTGTCCCGCGTATTAAGCGGGCATCGATAACGCGTGGGGACGAAACCGCTAAAATGGCGAACCAAGGCAAGCCGCCGGGACACCGGCCGACATTCACCGATCAGGAAGCGCTGCAATTCCATCAGCAGGGCAAGCCGGGCAAACTGGAAATCACCCCGACCAAGCCGATGGCGACCCAGCGCGACCTGTCGCTGGCCTACTCGCCGGGCGTGGCCGTGCCGGTGCGCGCCATCGCCGAGGATCCCAGCAAGGCGTTCGACTACACCACGCGCGGCAACCTGGTGGCGGTGATCTCGAACGGCACCGCGATCCTGGGGCTGGGCAATCTCGGGGCGCTCGCCTCCAAGCCGGTGATGGAAGGCAAGGCGGTGCTGTTCAAGCGATTCGCCGACGTCGACGCGATCGACCTGGAAGTCGACACGACGGACGTCGAGGAATTCATCAACTGCGTCAGGCCGCTCGGACCCTCGTTCGGCGGCATCAACCTGGAAGACATCCGCGCGCCGGACTGCTTCATCATCGAGCAGCGGCTGCGCGAAGTGATGGACATCCCGGTCTTCCACGACGACCAGCACGGCACCGCCATCATCGCGGTCGCCGGCCTGATCAACGCACTCGACATCACCGGGCGCGACATCAAGACAACCAAGCTCGTCTGCAATGGCGCCGGATCGGCCGGGATCGCCTGCGTCGAACTGATCAAGGCGATGGGCTTTCCCCACGACAACGTGATCCTCTGCGACACCAAGGGCGTCATCTACAAGGGACGCGAGCAGGGCATGAACCAGTGGAAGTCGGCGCATGCCGCCGATACCGATGCACGCACACTGGAAGATGCGATGGCCGGCGCCGATGCTGTGTTCGGCCTTTCGGTGAAGGGCGCGTTTTCCTCCGAGATGATCGCCTCGATGGCGCCCAATCCGATCATCTTCGCGATGGCCAATCCGGACCCGGAGATCACGCCGGAAGAGGCCGCCGAAATCCGCGACGACGCGATCGTGGCGACCGGGCGGTCGGATTATCCCAACCAGATCAACAACGTGCTGGGTTTCCCCTATATCTTCCGGGGTGCACTCGACGTGCGCGCGACGACGATCAACGAGGACATGAAGATCGCCGCCGCCCAGGCGCTGGCCAACCTGGCGCGCGAGGACGTGCCCGACCAGGTGGCGGCGGCCTATCGCGGCAGCCGGCCGAAGTACGGGCCGGAATACATCATTCCCGTGCCGTTCGATCCGCGCCTGATCAGCGCGATTCCGGCCGCGGTCGCCGCCGCCGCGATGGAATCCGGCGTGGCGCGGCGGCCGATCGTCGACATGGAGGGCTACCGGCACGAACTGTCGGCGCGCCTCGATCCGATCGCCGGGACGCTACAGCGCATCCAGTCGAAGATCCGACGCTCGCCGAAGCGGATCGTCTTTGCCGAGGGCGAGGAGGAGCAGGTGATCCGCGCCGCCTTCGCGTTCGCCAACGGCGGGCTCGGCCAGCCGATCCTGGTGGGCCGCGACGAACAGGTGCGCGAGACCATCGCGGCGCTCGGACTGGAGCTGCGCGACGACATCGAGATCGTCAACGCGCGGCTATCGAGCCGCAATGCCGACTACGCGGAGTTCCTCTATGCCCGGCTGCAGCGGCACGGCTATCTGTTCCGCGACTGCCAGCGGATGGTCAACACCGACCGCAACACCTTCGGCGCCTGCATGGTGGCGATCGGCGACGCGGACGGCATGGTGACGGGCGTTACCCGCAACTATTCGATCGCGCTGGAGGAAGTCCGGCGGGTCATCGATCCGAAACCCGGACACCAGGTGATCGGCGCCTCGATAGCGCTATGCCGGGGCCGCACCGTGCTGATCGCCGATACCGCGATCCACGACATGCCGACCGCCGAGGAGTTGGCGGCGATTGCCGTGGAAGCCGCCGGCGTGGCGCGGCGGCTCGGCTACGAGCCCCGGGTGGCGCTGCTGGCCTATTCGACCTTCGGCCATCCCAGCGGCGAGCGCTCGGAGCGGGTTCGCGAGGCCGTCAAGATCCTCGACAAACGCCATGTCGACTTCGAGTACGACGGCGAAATGGCCGCCGACGTCGCGCTGAACCGGGATGCGATGGCGGCCTATCCGTTCTGCCGCCTGTCGGGACCGGCCAACGTGCTGGTGATGCCCGCGATCCACTCGGCCTCGATCTCGACGAAGATGCTGCAGGAACTGGGCGGCTCGACTGTGATCGGTCCGCTGCTGGTCGGGCTCGACAAGCCTGTGCAGATCGTGGGCCTGAGCGCCACCGATACCGATCTCGTCAACATGGCTGCGATCGCCGCCTACAATATCAACGGGTAAGGCGCTCGCGCCTGCGCGGCTTCCGTCGAAAGCAACGCGGGATTTGCGCGCGGGCGACACATCGGCGACTGGCAGTGACGCCTTAAGACAGCCGCACTTTCGGCGCGCCGAAGTGGCCATAGTAGCGCGGGTTGATGGCCGAGACCGGCAGCACGATGCAGACGTCCGTCGTGCCGAACTGGTGATCGACCACGGCCCCCTCGCCGATATAGGCGCCAAGCCGCAGATACCCCTTGATGAGGGGCGGCAGCTCGGGGAGGGCCGAACGCATGTCGATCTGCTCGGGCGGCAGGCGGTCCATCGAGACGTAGCGGGACGGAACCGCCCGGATCCGCCATTCCTCCGGCGCGGCGGCATGATGGTGCAGGAAGGACAGCGGAACCGCCAGTTTGCGCGGCTCCGTGCCCTCGAGGCTGGCGCAGCCGATCATCACATCGATCTGGTGGTGCTGCACATAGGCCCAGGCGCCGGCCCACAACAACTCGACGGTGCGCTTGTTGCGGTATTCCTTGAGCACACAGGAGCGACCAAGCTCCAGAAACCGCTTCGGGCGGTGACGCTCGACGAGCTTGTTAATCTCGTATTCGCCGGCGGTGTAGAAACCGCTGTATTGCTCGGCAACGTCCTGCCGCAACAGGCGGTAGGTACCCACGACCGCCGGTTTCTTCTTACCGCCGATCCGGCGATTCAGAGCCAGGTCGGGATCGTGATCAATAACGAGAAGGTGATCGCAGATGGAATCGAAGCCGTCGATATCGCGCCGCCACAGCTTTCCGGAGGCGCCGTCCTGGGCGGACATCTCGCGATAGAAGACCCTGTAGCGCAGGGCCTGAGCGAGCCTGACCTCGCGGGCGGTGCGGGCAAGCCGCACCTCGAGCGAACCGATTCGCTTCAGCGGATCAGGGAACGGCGGCAATCCGCCAGCAATTGCGTGGCCGACCTGTCCCGGGCCGAACTGGCCGGCGAAACCCCCTAGCGGGACAAACCGCCGGACAAGCCGGGATGGCCGGAATTTTTGCGTCAAACTCATCTGACTTCGCTGGCGCGTTGTCATGGCGCCTCCCCCGCGCAAAGGCCCGGGCGCCTTCGGCGCCCCGATCCAGGATGACACCTCATCCCTACCTTCGACGTAGGAATCATAGTTCGTCGACAGTTCTGTGACAATTGTGAAGGTTTCAGGCTCGGCGCGACCTGGGTGCGGGAGCGGATGTCGAAGCCGGCGTAATACTCTTGAGGCCTTCGGCCAACGCCTCGCGATCGACGGGTTTTGACAGGAACATATCCATTCCGGCCTCAAGGCAGGCGTCGCGGTCCTCGGCAAAGGCGTTGGCGGTCAAGGCAATCATGAAGACCGGTTTCCGGGACGGGCTCTCCGCTTCGTAAGCGCGTATTTCACGCGCGGCGGACAACCCGTCGAGATTGGGCATATGGATATCCATCAGGACGATATCGTAAGGCTGACCCCGGTCGCGCGCCGTGCTGATCTTCTTTACCGCCTGCAGGCCGTCGCGAACCCGCGTGACCTGGTGGCCCAGCCGGCGAAGCAGTGCTTCGGTCAACATCGCATTGAGGTCATTGTCCTCAGCAAGCAGCACGTCCAGGGCGGGGCCGGCCGGCTCTTCCTGTGTAGCCAGCGGCGGCGCATGGACGTCACGGCTGCCGGCGACGCCAAGACGCGCCAACAGCGACTGGCGGCGGATCGGCTTGATCAGATAACCATCGAATCCGCGTTCCGTCAGCTCGGGGAGGATTGCGCGGTCGCGCGGCGACAGCAGGGCGATCGCGGACTGGTGAAGTGGATCCACGGACCCCACGAGGGGAAGATCGACCAGGATCGAATCGAACGGAATATCCCGGGACAATTTCCGGGTGAGCGCGTCGGCCCGCGCCACGGTTTCGGCCCGAGCACCCTCGTCGATGAGCATCGCCTCCAGCACCGAGCGCAGGATCGGCGATGGCGAGGCCACGAGGAAACGGCGACCCGCGAGCGGAAGATCATCCGGCGCGGCGGTTGCGGCACCGGCCAAAGGCAGGCGCACGGTAAAGATGCTGCCTTTGGCGCTTTGGCTCTCCACCGTGATTTCGCCACCCATCGCGGTAACGATCCGCCTGCAGATCGCAAGGCCCAGACCGGCGCCACCGTGTTTGCGGGCAGGGCCGGCATCGGCCTGTTCGAATTCCTCGAAAATGCGCTCCCGGGCATCCTCCGGAATCCCGACGCCGGTGTCGCGGACGCAGATCGACACCCGGTCTTCGCCGTCATCGGAGCGAACCTCGATAGACACACCGCCACGATCGGTGAACTTGATGCCGTTGCCGGCAAGATTGACGAGGACCTGGCGCAGACGGTCGGAGTCCCCGCGCACAACGGAAGGCACATCCCGGCTGACAAAGGCGGCTATCTCCAGGCCCTTCTCCTCGGCGCGGGGGCTGAGCAGCTCGGCGACGTCGCTGACCACCTTGGCCAACGAGAACGGCGCATCGCTCAGATCCATCCGGCCTGCCTCGATGCGCGAAAAATCGAGGATCTCGTCGATCAGGCCGAGTAGCGCTTCCGCCGATCCGTGCACGGCGCGGGCATAGGTCGTTTGCTCCTGGGTGAGGCCGGTATCCTGGAGCAGGTCGGCCATGCCGATGATGCCGTTCATCGGCGTGCGGATCTCGTGACTGACAGCGGCCAGGAAGCGCGACTTGGCCCGGCTTGCCTCCTCCGCCGCGTCGCGGGCGCGGCGCAGCGCATCCTCGGTATCCTTGCGCATGGTAATGTCGCGGCCGACGCTCTGGACCTCAATGACCTCGCCGTTCGAATCACGGATCGGGGTGTCCTGCCACTGAAGCCAGCGTACACCATCGGCCGTTTCATAGCGCGCATCGAAGGTCATTCGCGGCACATTGACCGCGCGTGCGGTCTCGGCGGGATCGAGCGGCTCGGGAATACTCGCCGTTCCGATCGCTTCCTCCCGGTCCAGATCGAACATTGCGCAGAAGGCATCGTTGGCAAAGGTCAGGCGGCCTTTGGTGTCGCAGCGGTAAATCGCATCGCCCTGCGCATCGACGAGGCCGCGCTGACGCGCCAAGTTTTCCGAAAGCTCCCAGATCCGGTCCTGGGCATCCTCCAGCCTGGCACCCAAATGGGCGGACACCGCGCCGCTTTCGTCGAGACGGCGCTGAGCGCGGATCGCCACATAGGCGAGAACAAGCACCAGCACGATGAATGCAGCCGTCGCAATCCAGGAAACCGGGCCCCCGATGACAAGCGCCAACGGCATGGCGACGGCCGCAGCGAGCGTCGCCAGGACGGGCGCTCGCACGCCACCGACCTGAAGCGGCCGCGGACTCCGACTTGCTCGCGATGTTTCGGTCTTTGCCATTGACGCCACAGTGTTTTTTCAGCCGGGCTGCGACCGGACCACCACGCACCATGGCAGGTCCCGATTAAGATCAGGTGAGTCGAATAGGTGACACCGGGCACCCGGTGCGCGGAGATAGCCGCAGTCAGGAGTTACTCAGGCGGCGGCCAATAGCCCCGAGCCGGCGCCGCGCATGCCGATGGCTTCGGCGATGTGGAGACGGCCGACGGTGCCGGATCCGTCGAGGTCGGCGAGCGTGCGGGCAACACGCAGCACCCGGTGGAAACCGCGGGCGGTGAGCTTCAGGGAATCAGCTGCGTCGCGCAGCAGTGCCATCCCGCCAGCGTCGGGACGGGACACGTCCTCGAACAGCCGCGCCGGACAATTGGCGTTGGTCCGCACGCCATCGAGGCCGAGACCCCTGAAGCGGTCGGCCTGCGCCTCTCGAGCGGCGGCGACACGGGCGGCGACCTCGGCGCTGCCTTCGGAGGGCGGCGGCAGGATCAGATCGGCTGCGGTAACCGCCGGGACTTCCAGGCGGATATCGATGCGATCGAGCAAGGGACCGGAGACGCGAGCCTGATAGTCTGCGGCGCAGCGCACGCCCCGCCTGCAAGTGTGACCGGGTTCGCCCGCCATGCCGCAGCGACACGGATTCATCGCCGCGATCAGCTGGAACCGGGAGGGATAGGTGACCCGATGCATGGCGCGGGCGATCACGGTTTCGCCGGATTCCAGCGGCTGGCGCAGGGAATCGAGTACCTGGGGAGAAAATTCCGGCAGTTCATCGAGAAACAGCACACCGTTGTGGGCAAGCGAGACCTCGCCGGGCCGGGCGCGGGGCCCGCCGCCGACCATGGCGGCCATCGAGGCGGAGTGATGGGGCGCGCGGAACGGCCGCGCCGCCGACAGCCGTCCGTCGGAGATGACACCCGCGATCGACTGGATCATCGAGACCTCGAGGAGTTCAGCCGGCGACAGTTTCGGCAGGATGGTCGGCAGGCGCTGGGCAAGCATGGACTTGCCGGCGCCGGGCGGGCCAACGAACAGCAGGTTGTGGCCGCCGGCCGCGGCGATCTCGAGCGCGCGCTTGGCGGTCTCCTGGCCTCGGATCTCGGCGAGATCGAGCAGCGGCGCGGTCTCCTCGCGAACCGCCGCGCGCGGACGCGACAGAACCTGCGTCCCCTTGAAATGATTGGCAATCTGGATCAGATCGCCCGGCGCGATGATATCCATGTCCGGACTTGCCCAGGCAGCTTCCGCGCCGCAGGCAGCCGGACAGATCAGACCCAGTTCCATCGAATTGGCGCCGATGGCGGCCGGCAACACGCCGTTGACCGGTGTCAGGCGTCCGTCGAGGGCGAGTTCGCCGAGGACGCACCAGCCGGCCAGTCCGTCGGCGGGCAGCGCACCGATCGCCGCCATCAACGCAACCGCGATCGGCAGGTCGAAATGACTGCCTTCCTTGGGCAGATCTGCGGGGGCGAGATTGACCGTGATGCGCTTGGGCGGCAGCGCCAACCCGACCGCCGTCAGCGCCGCACGGACCCGTTCACGGCTTTCGGCAACGGCCTTGTCGGGCAGGCCGACGATCGCAAAGGCCGGCAGGCCCGGCGCGATCTGTACCTGAACATCGACTCGCCTGGCCTCGATCCCGACGAAAGCGACGGTGGCGACCCGTGCAACCATGCGATTCCCCTGCCCGCGTTGTACGCGCCGAAGTTGACGCAACGGGAAGTTTAAAAGGGAATCCTGACTCAATCAAGAACAATTGGGGAACATATAGGGGACATGCCTCGGATCGTGCCTTATTTGGACGCCGCCTGGGCCTTCAACTCCTCGAACCGACGCCTGTATTCGGCCTCCATCGCCTCGACGTGGCCGAGGACGTTGTCGAGCGCCTCGCGCTTGGAGGCGTCCTGACCCTCCTCGGCCCATTGCGCGAATTCCTCGCGCAGATCGAAGAGCACCTTCAGCGCACCCGAGGTTTCCGCGATCTGGTGATCCAGGCTCTTTTCCTCAGACATCGTTTCCCATCCATTCCTCAAGGCGTACGCCCGCGTTTGAATATGCGACAGAAACGGTCTTGATACCTATCCATGACAGACTGTCGGCAGCAACGGCAACCGGTGATCAGAATTTCATCTCGAGCCGGTGCGAACTGGCCGACAGGATCTGGAACAGCACCGCCGTCGACCAGCCGAACAGCAGGACGCCGTTCATCGCGGTCATCGGACCCAGAACCTTCCAGCGCGGAACCGGCACCACATCGCCATAGCCAAGCGTCGTATAGTTGACGAAGGCGAAGGTGAAATCGTCGGCCCCGGCGGGTGCGACGCTGAGGAACTCGTAGAAAAGGCTCCACACCCAGATCTCGAACAAATGCGCGATCATCAGCACGGAGACGGCGGTTACCATGATGATGATCAGCCGCAACATCGGGCTGGAATGAAACTCGCCGTAAAACTTCGCACGAACGGCGCGCACCATCGCCACGGTGGCGAAGGCGTGCACCGCGATATTGAGAAGGCTGGCGCCACCGCCGACGATCAGGGCGAAGAACACGCGCCTTCTCCTGAAGCCGGCCGTGGCGATGAGCGCTGCATTACCTGAACCGCCCGCGTCAGGCGGGAAGATCCTTGGCGGCGAGTGCCGTCATGGTCAGCGCGATGCCGGCAAACAGCAGGTTGATGCCCACCAGGAGCCCGATCGCCCAGGTCGCCGTATCCGGCCATCCCGCGAAGATCAGAACGGCAAGCGCGATGTCGACGATGCCGGAAAAGACCAGCCAGACCCAACTGGAGGCCAGCGCCTTGCGGAACTCGATGCCCGCGATGATCTGAAAGACACCCTCGACCGCGAACAGGATGATCAGCGCCATTGTCAGCGTCAGCACGCCCTCAAGCGGATTGGCGACGATAATAT
>CAJQNW010000445.1 GCA_905479765.1 uncultured Tepidamorphus sp.
GGCACGCCCGGGCCGTCGTCGTCGACAATCACCGTCAGCCACGTATCGCCACGCACCCCGGTGATGCGCACCTCGTTGCCGAAGTCGCAGGCGTTGTCGACCAGATTGGCAAGGCAGCGCTTGAAAGCCTGTGGCCGCACCGTGACCGTCGGCTTGCCGGAATAATTCACGGTGGTGTGGTGGCCGGAGCGTTCGGCTTCCGATTTCAGCGTCTCGAACAAGGCCAGCATATCGACCGGCTCCGACTGCTCGCCGGAATCGCCACGGGCGAACGCCATGTATTCCTCGAGCATGCGCTGCATCTCATCGACGTCGGCCGTCATCATTTCGATTTCGGATGAATTTCCGAGCAGCGCCAGTTCCAGTTTGAAGCGGGTCAGAATCGTGCGCAGGTCGTGGCTGACGCCGGCCAGCATCGTCGTGCGCTGCTCCATCTGGCGTTCGATGCGGCGTTTCATTTCCAGGAAGGCGATCGCGGCCCGACGCACCTCGCGCGCGCCGCGCGGGCGGAAGTCTTCCACGTCGCGGCCCTTGCCGAACGTCTCGGCGGCCTCGGCCAGCCGCAGGATCGGCTTGATCTGGTTGCGCAGGAAGGCGACCGCCACGGCCAACAGCACCAGCGACGTGCCGATCATCCAGACAATGAAGATATGCGAGTTCGAGGCATATGCCTGACTGCGCCGCGCGAAGACCCGCAGCACCGCGTCGTCGAGCTTGATGCGGATCTCGACCAGGTTCGACTTGCCGACCGTATCGATCCAGAAGGGGCGGGCGATCTGCCGGGTTATCTCCTCGCTGAGCGTGCGATCGAGAAGCGAGAAGAACGGTTTCGGGCCCGCAGGCGGCAGCGGATCGGGCGGCAGGAAGGAAATCGACAGCCCGAAGTCTTCGCCCGCGATGCGCACCAGCGTCTGGCTGTCGGCATCCTGCGGATAGCTCTCGTAGACATTGATGATCGACGCGATTTCGCGGGTCACGGCCTCCGACAGGCGGGCGGTGACCTGCGACCAGTGCCGCTCCATGAAGACGAAGGCGACGACGGCCTGCAGCAGCACGATCGGCACGATGATGATCAGCAGCGAACGGGCAAACAGCCCCTTGGGCATCCAGCTGGCCACGAATCGCCAGAACCAGCGCCAGGCACTGCGGCCGGCGCGGGCAGGGCGGGCGAAATCGGCGATCGATGCCATCAGCGTGGTGATCCGTCCGGTCAGTCGATCTGCAGACGGTAGCCGATACCCCGAACGGTCTGCAGGTGAATGGGATTGCTCGGGTCGGTCTCGATCTTGCGGCGCAGCCGGTTGATCTGGACGTCGACGGCGCGCTCCGAGCCGTTGGCGCTGGCGGCGAGATCGAGCCGCGAGACGGTCTCGCCGGGCTGGGTGGCGAAGATGCGCAGCAACTCGCGTTCGCGCTCGGTCAGGCGGACGATTTCCTCGCCGCATTTCAGTTCGCCACGGCCGAGATGGAACGAGAACGGTCCGAAGGAGACCGCCTCCTCGACCGGCTGCCCGCGGGTCTGGCGGCGCAGGATCGAGGCGATGCGCAGAAGCAGCTCGCGCGGCTCGAAGGGCTTGGCGAGATAATCGTCGGCGCCGGCCTCCAGCCCCTCGATGCGGTGCTCCAGTTCCGAGCGGGCCGTCAGCATGAGGATCGGCACGTCGGAGGAAGTGCGCAGGTCGGCGGCGAACTCGATGCCGGATTCGCCGGGCATCATCAGGTCGAGCACGATCATGTCGAAGGACAGTCCCTGCAGGCGCCGGCGGGCCTCGGCGGCCGTGTCGGCCGTCGTCACCCGGTAGCCGTTTTCCACCAGGTAGCGCGACAGCAGCGTGCGGATGCGCCTGTCGTCGTCGACCACCAGCAGGTGCGATGCCGTATCCTCGAGGACCGTCTGTCGGCTTTGCTGTCCAAGCGCGGTTTCCATCATCATGTCACATCATCCCGTCGCGTCTTGCAGTTAGGGGGTCTCCCGCGACCCCTGATCGCCCCTCAACAGTGCCGCCACCTGGTCGCGTTCGGTCTCGTTGACCATGGCCATCAGGAACCGGCGCGCGCCTTCGGCATCGGCCTCGCCGGTCGCTTCGATCGCGGCGGCGAACCGCGCGAACTGCGGGGCGGCCAGCCGCAAGGCCATGGCGCGGCCGCGCGCGGTGGGAAACAGCAACCGCTGGCGGCGGTCGGACGGGCCCTCGCGCTGCGAGACATAGCCCTCGTCGATGAGCTGCTTGAGGACACGACCGAGGCTTTGTTTGGTGATCTTCAGAATGTCCAGCAGATCGGCGACGCACAGGCCGGGGTTCCGGTTGACGAAGTGCAGCACCCGGTGATGGGCGCGGCCGAAGCCGATCTCGGACAGGATCGCGTCCGGATCGCTGATGAAATCGCGATAGGCGAAGAACAGCAGCTCGACCAGATCGTACAGCCCGGTATCGGGCAATTCCGTCTCCGGTGCGGTCTGCGGATCGCTTTCTGCCGCCGGGCGCCCGAAATTTACGTCAGCCATATTGACATATTTTTTTTCGATTGTTACGGATGAGCTGCCGTACGCGAAACAAATGATCGCGCCGGTCGCCCGTTCGAGGCTAATCTATAGCGGTCCCCGCTATTGGCTGGCCCATTCAGGCGGAAGATAGCGATTGTAGCATCAACACGCAAAGCCCGCGCCGCCCCTTAAAGGGAGGGATCACGGAGAAGCCGGGCAGCCCCAAGGAGTAGATCATGTCGGGCCCTTCATTCGATCAGCGCGACGGCGTCATCTGGTATGACGGCCGGATGGTGCCCTGGGCGGATGCAAATCTGCACGTCCTCAGCCATGGCTTGCACTATGCCAGCGCCGTATTCGAGGGTGAGCGGGCTTATGGCGGCGAGATCTTCAAGCTCGACGAGCATACTCGCCGGCTGCACGAGTCGGCCCGCCTGCTCGACTTCGAGATCCCCTATTCGGTCGAGGCGATCAACGAGGCCTGCAACGCGGTGCTGCGCGAGCAGGGCTACTCCGACGCCTATGTGCGGCCGATCGCCTGGCGCGGCAGCGAGATGATGGGCGTGTCGGCCCAGCACAACAAGATCCACCTGGCGATCGCGGTGTGGGAATGGCCGTCCTATTTCGACCCGGCCGAGCGGCTGAAGGGCATCCGCCTCGACATCGCCGAATACCGCCGTCCCGATCCGCGCACCGCGCCGTGCAAGTCGAAGGCCGCCGGCCTCTACATGATCTGCACGATCTCCAAGCACGCGGCCGAAAAGAAGGGCTACGCCGACGCCTTGATGTTCGACTGGCGCGGCTACGTGGCAGAGGCGACCGGCGCCAACATCTTCTTCGTCAAGGACGGCGTGCTGCATACGCCGACGCCGGACTGCTTCCTGGACGGGATTACCCGGCGCACGGTCATCGAGCTGGCGCATCGGCGCGGCTACGAACTGGTCGAGCGGCACATCAAGCCGGACGAACTCGACGACTTCGAGCAGTGCTTCATCTGCGGCACCGCCGCCGAGGTGACGCCGGTCTCCGAGATCGGGCCGCACCGCTTCACGCCCGGCGAGATCACGCTGACGCTGATGAAGGACTACACGCAGGAGGTCCAGCCGGTGGCCGCGCCGAAGCAGATGGCCGCCGCTATCAGCTGAGGACCACTTAAAGGATTACATGTACGGCGCGGGTTCCAACCGGATCCGCGCCGTTTTTCGTATTCCCGGTGCCGTTCAGTGCGTCGGGGACGCGTGGTGGGTCTTGAACAACCGGCCGCGTTCGGTGATCAGGATGATAACCAGCGACAAACCACCGAGCACGACGTAGCCGCCGAGCAGCGGGACGACGGTGCCGTCGTAGAGGTGGCCGATATACCAGCCGAAGACGGCGGCGCCGGCGGTCGTGATGGCGCCGACGAAGGAGGCCGCCACGCCGGCGATGTTGCCGAGCGGCTCCATCGCCATGGCGTTGAAGTTCGGCATCATCATGCCGAAGCAGAACAGGTTCGCGGCCAGGAAGGCGCTGAACATCCAGATCGACGGGATCGCGTCGACCCAGAGGACGACGGCGAGATGCACGATGGCGATCGCCACGAAGCCGACGAGGGCGGCATGCGAAAGCGGCCGCATGCCGATCCTGACCACGAGCCGTCCGTTCAGAAAGGCCGCGGCTGCCAGCGCCGTCGAGATCAGCGCGAAGAATACCGGGAACAGGTCGCCGACATCGAACACCTCGATGAAGATCTGCTGGGCGCTGTTGATGTAGCCGAGCAGCGGCCCGAAAATGAAGGCGGTGGCGATTGTGTAGCCGAGCGTCTCCCGGTTCGTCACCGTCTGGTAGAGCGCGTGGCCGAGCCATCGCAGCGACAGCGGCTCGCGTTTTTCAGGAAGCCGCGTCTCCGGCAGCCGCAGCTGAACCCAGATGGCGATCGCAGCGCCGGTCAGAAGAAGCGCGACGAAGATCAGGTGCCAGCTTCCCAGGAAGAGGAGGCCGCTGCCCATGGCTGGCGCCAGCATGGGCAGAAGAATGAAGACCATCATCACAAACGACATGACACGCGCCATGTCGCGGCCCTCGAACTTGTCGCGGACCACCGCAATTCCGACGATGCGCGGCGAGGCGGAACCGATGCCCTGCAGCGCGCGCAGCAGCAGAAGGCCGGAGTAGGAATCGACCACGAGGGTTCCCAATGACGCGACGACGAAGATGCCGAGCCCGATCATCAGCATCACCTTGCGGCCGAACCGGTCGGACAACGGCCCGTATATCGGCATGCCGGCGGCGAAACCGAGCATATAGGCCGTGACCACCAGCTGACGGTCGTTGGCGTCGGCGATGGCGAAGTCGTCGGCGATCATCGGCAGCGCCGGCAACATGATGTCGACGGCGAGCGCGGTCAGCGCCATCAATACGGCGATGAGAGCCACGAATTCCGCAAAGGAGAACGACGTGTTGCCGAGGCTGCTGGGTGCGCGCGGTGTCATGGATAGCCGTCAGAGGTTTTCGGAATGCGATTTGGCTTCAAACGGTGAAATCCGGATAGCCGGAACACGGCAATTGCGCCAGTTTGCTTGAATGCGTCCTGGCAATCTCCGTGAGTTCTCCGGTTTTCGCAAGCGCTGGGGATGCATGCCTGCCCTGCCTTGAATATTCAGAGGTCCGACTACCGCAGCTACTCGGCCGCCTTGTCCAGGTTCCAGCGGCCGGCTGCATCGTCGTCCGCCGCCTTGGCCTCGACCCAGGGGCCGGCCGTGCCGTCGGCGAAAATCTCGCGCTTCCAGAACGGTGCGCGGGTCTTCAGCCAGTCCATCAGGAATTCCGCCGCCGCGAACGCGGCGCCGCGGTGCGCCGAGGCGGTGACGACCAGGACGATGTCCTCGCCGGCGGCGATCGTACCGTACCGGTGGATGGCGATGGCGCCGGAAATCGGCCAGCGCCGCGCGGCTTCTTCCGCGACGCGGGTGATCTCGTTCTCGGCCATGCCCGGATAATGCTCGAGTTCGAGGCCGTTCAGCCTGCCGCCGTCGGACCGGCAGATGCCGGTAAAAGTGACGACGGCCCCGACATCGCTGCCGGCCGAAAGCCGCTTTGCCTCGGCTGCGACGTCGAATGGTTCGGCCTGGACACGGACATCGATGAGGGGCTGTTCGTCCATCGTCATCGCGGCGTCAGCCGCCGGTCATCGGCGGGAAAAAGGCGATCTCACGTGCGCCTTCGATCGGGGTGTCGAGTTGCACATGGGTGCGGTCGATGGCGGCGCGCACGACGGTTTCGTTGCCGAACGCGTACTCGAATTCCTCGCCGCGGCCCCTGAGCCAGGCGACGAGGTCGCCGACCGTGCGCACCGCTGCCGGCGGATCGATGTCTTCTTCGGCCTGGCCGACGCGTTCGCGGATCCAGGCGAAATACAGAAGCTTCAAGAGCTCACCCTTTGCCGGTTATCCATCCATCGCGTGGCGGATGCCCGCGCGGAAGTAATCCCAGCCAGTATATAACGTGAGGATGGCAGACAGCCAGAGCAGCGTCAGGCCGACGAGGGTGACGCCGGGAATGATCGCGTCGCCGGCCGCCCCGGCCAGCAGAAAGCCGATCGAGACCATCTGAAGGGTCGTCTTCCATTTGGCAAGCGTCGACACCGGCACGGAGACGCGCAGCTCGGCGAGGAACTCGCGCAGGCCCGAGACGAGGATTTCGCGGCTCAGGATGATGATCGCGGCGATCAGCGACCAGCCGCCGACGGTGCCGACATAGACCAGCATCATCAGGGCCGCGGCAACCAGCAGCTTGTCGGCGATCGGATCGAGCATACGGCCCAGCGCCGATTGCTGCTGCCAGGCACGGGCCAGATAGCCGTCCAGGAAGTCGGTGACGGAAGCGGCGATGAAGATTGCCAGCGTCAGCCAGTTGGCCAGGTGCCCGTCGAGATAAAAACAGGCGACGATGAGCGGCACCGCGGCGATGCGCCCGTAGGTCAACATATTGGGCAGGGACGTGGCGTGGCCCCGTGCGTGTGTCGACGAACTCGTCATGCTTTCAGTGACCATGAGCGGGGCCCTTCCGTCAATCGTAGAGACCCCTCCTAGGACATTCTTATGACAGAACTATAGCGCCTTGGGGAAAGTGAAAGGCAAGTTGGGTGATTTCGGGTTAACGGCGCGGGGCAGGATCCCCCTTGACCCGCCGGTTGGTTGCCCGCAATACCGCGGGCATGGAACAGATCGACGTCATCGTCATCGGGGCGGGTGCAGCCGGCATGCTGTGCGCGATCGAAGCGGGCAAGCGCGGCCGCTCGGTCCTCGTCATCGAGCATACCGACGCGCCCGGCGAGAAGATTCGCATCTCCGGAGGCGGGCGCTGCAACTTCACCAACCGGCACACCAGCCCGAAGAATTTCCTCTCGGCCAATTCGCATTTCTGCAAGTCGGCGCTCAGCCGGTACACGCAAACCGATTTCATCGCGCTGGTCGACCGGCACGGCATTGCCTGGCACGAAAAGGCGCTCGGCCAGCTGTTCTGCGACGGCTCTGCGACGCAGATCGTCGCCATGCTGACAGGGGAGATGGCGCGGGCCGGGGCCCAGCTGCGGGTCGGCACGAGCGTCGAGCGGATCGAGCAGACGGGGGACGGCTTCACGGTTTCCACCCCGGCGGGGCCGATCGCCTGCCAGTCGGTCGTTGTCGCAACCGGGGGCAAGTCGATCCCGAAGATGGGCGCGACCGGATTCGGCTACGATATCGCCGAGCAGTTCGGCCTGCGGGTCACGGAAACCCGGCCGGGCCTGGTGCCGCTGACCTTCGAGGGCGACCTGCTGGCGCGCCTCAAGCCGCTCTCGGGCATCTCGGTCGACGCGGCGGTGTCGTGCGGCAAGACACGCTTTGCCGAGGCGATGCTGTTCACGCACCGGGGCCTGAGCGGGCCGGCGATCCTGCAGATCTCGTCGTACTGGCGGGCGGGCGAGGCGATTACCATCGACATGCTGCCGGGCACCGATGTGTTCGAGGCACTTCGTGCGGCGCGCGCCGAGAACGGCCGGCGGGCCGTCGCCACCGCGCTTTCCGAGCTGCTTCCGAAACGGCTGGCGCAGATGATCTGCGAGGCCGAGGGGGCGGCGGCCAGTACGGGCGTCAATCTCGCCGACGCCTCCGACAAGCTGTTGCGGCGGATCGGCCAGGCGGTGAACGCCTGGAGCGTCAAGCCGGTCGGCAGCGAAGGCTACCGCACGGCCGAAGTGACGCTTGGCGGCGTCGACACTCGCGACCTCGACCAGAAGACCATGCAGGCGCGCGCGGTTCCCGGTCTCTACTTCATCGGCGAGGTGGTCGACGTCACCGGCTGGCTCGGAGGCTACAATTTCCAGTGGGCGTGGTCGTCGGGCTGGGTGGCCGGGCAGGCGGTGTGAGGCGCATCGACGACCGGCCCGGGGATCCAGATCACGTTTCAATGCGCGGGGCGGCCAGCGGATGCCCGAAGTACAGCCAGGCATGCCACCGCGGCTAATGGGTCCTGGATCAAGTCCAGGGCACCCAGCTTTGCCTTGAGGCACGGCCTTACCAACAGAGCTGATGCGGGACCCGGACTTGATCCGGGACCCTCGATGCCGCCTCAGTCGCCCTTGTTGGTCCGCGCGTTTTGCAGCAGGAAGCTGATCGTGTGCAGGGGGTCCCAGGCCTGGCCGAAGGGCGGCAGCGTCTGGCTTACGCCGAGCGGGAAGGCGTTCTGGTGGCAGAGCGCGCAGCTCCAACCCTTCTGGGTGTAGGATTCCAGCGCGGTGTTGATCAGGTTGGTGGTGTTGGAGACCTGTGCCCCGCGGACGCCCGGGCCGAGATCGGGATTGGGGGTATCGACGTTCGGGTTCTGGGCGCCGATCATCTGGTAGTAGAACCAGACCGTGCCGCGCAGCTTCTCGCGCCACTCGGCATTCACCTCCTGCACCGCGCCGGGAATGGGCACCTGCCGCACGATGTTGGTGATCGGCCGGACGCGGGGGAGATGCTTTCCATCGGGAAGCGGCGCTGGAATGTCGCCACCGACACCGGACACGCAATCCTGGCCGAGGCTGTTGCAGACCTCATAGCCGTTCGGGTAGGCGGGGGTGTCGAGGCCGCCGGGATTGAGCGAGGCGTGCGCGGGCAGGGGCGAGGCGCCGGACACCGCGCTGGCGCTGTAGGCCGGCTGCAGGTTGGTGTTGTCGACCTGCTCGAACGTCGTGCCGAAATGGCCGTGTGTCGTGACGCGGTGGATGTGCAGGGCGACAAGGCCGACCTTGACCGGGCCGGTGCAGAACCCGTCGGGGTTCAGGAAATAGGCCCAGCGGCGATAGAAACGCTCCTCGATGTCGTCGCCGTCGAGAACCTTCCAGGCGGCCTTCCACTCGACGATGCCCTGCCGGGCGTAGTCGGGCAGGTCGGTCAGAAATCCCTCGGTGCCGTTGGGCAGCGGCTGGAAGGGCCGCGCGTTGCGCTTGTTCGACGGTTTCGGCGGGCGGTTGCGCTTCTCGACGAACTTGATGAAGCGGGCGACCGCGTTTTCCTGCTTTTTCGGATTGTAGTACCGGTAGTGGCCGACATAAGTGAAGTAAGCCTGGTTCATGCCGACCTCGTAGCGCAGGTAGTTGCCGTTCTGGTCGGTCACCGGGCCGGTGGAATAGTTGGCCTGGATATAGGGCTGGTTCAGGCCGTCGGAATTGTCCGAGTAGTTGGTCGAATAGGTGCTGATCGTCAGCGGCTCGAGGCCCGATGAGGGCGCGCAGGTCACCTGGATGCCGCGCGGGGCGGCGTTCCAGTTGATCGGCCACTTCCGCGGCTTGACGAAGACTTCGTTCGGCCGCCGGTAGGATTGCCAGACGACCGGCCCCTCGGACTGGTCGCCGGCGCCCCAGGGCGCGAGACCGGCGCCTGTGTCAGGCTGGGCGCGATTGCCGCCGATCCGTTGCGGCCAGCTTACGGCGACGAAGGTCTTCCACATGAAGTCGTAGACGTCGCGCTGGCTGGCGATCTTGTTTTTCGGCGGATCCGACGGTGTCGGCTGGCCGACATTGAACGGCATGATCCAGGGCTGGTTGCTGCCCAACGCCTGCGCGTTCGACTGCGATACGGGCGCCAGGATCACTGCGGCAATAATCAATGGCGCCAACAATGCCGGCGCCAGCACTACGGTTGCAGTGGCGGCAAGCCGCCGTGCCGTTCGATCGAGACCCGGCATTGTTCTTCTCCCAGCCGTTTTCCGTTGGTTCCCGGCGGTTCAGACCGCGCTTTTCGCTAAACACGCGTCAGTTCACCTTGAGGATCACCTTCTTGCCTTTGTAGGAGACCTTGGGCTTCTGTTTTTTCGTGAAGCCCAAAAAGGCGACCTTCTTCTTGAATTTTCCGGTAATTTTCTGGCGCGAATCGACCAGCACATACTGGCCCTTCTTCACCGAGGCGCCGCCGGTGACCTGAAGCTTGCCGGCGAGAACCACCGCATTGGTCACGCTGACCTTCCCGGACTTATTCTTGCTCAGGAAGAAATGCATCCGCGATCTCTTCTGCAGCGTCATCGTGTCGGCGACCTTGACCTGTGTGTCGCCGACGATGAATTTCCGGTTGTTGGTAATCCTGCGGATCGGCAGCGACTTGGCCTTCAGGCGGTCGACGTCGACGGTGCCCTTGATATTGTTGATCTTCGCAAAGCCGCCGGTGCTCTTGTCGAGGAAGTGGATTTCGCTCTTCGGACGCGAATTGATCAGCTCGGCGTCCCCGGCCGATGACTTGTCATTGAACGCCAGCAACCCGCCCTTCCGGTTGATGATCTTGGTGGTGGAGGCGTGCGACTGGCCATAGAAGTGCGTTTCGGCGAAGTCGTCGTTGTAGATGAAGATCGTCTGCGTGCCGATCCCGAGCAACCCGGCGATGGCGGTGTTCCTGAAGTGCAGCCGGCCCTTCTTCCCCTTCACCGTTATCGCCTGGACCAGCGACGAACTGTTGGTGATCCCGAGACCGGTGACGTTGAGCTGGTCCAGGACCATGATCTGGTAGGTGTCGTTGCCCGCCGCATATTCGATGCTCTTGATCGACTGCTTCTTCTTGACCTCGACTGTCAGCCTCTGCGCGCCTGGCGCGAAAATCGCCCTGTCGTCGGGGACGCCGACCGGATTGCCGGCCGCCGGCGCCATGTCGTACCAGTTGCTGGTGCTGCCCGACACGCCGTCGCCCCATGCCGTCGAGCGGACGCCGTGCCAGTATCCGTCAAGCGCCAGCGCTTCGGCGTGCAGAGCTGCGACGAGAAGCAGGGTGCCGCAAAATGTCAGAGCGGTGCGGATTGTGGTCGTCATTGGAATACCCCGGTTGGTTAGAGCCCGTGTCTCAATGAACGCAATACCGCCGACCATCAGATTGGAAATTCAGCCGACTATGGAAGAATAGCGCATTCCGCAGCGGAATGACAAATTCGCCGCAGGCCCCGCTTGCGCAAGCGAACCGGCCGCGGTCGCCGGCCGGCGGCGGCGAATCCGCCCAAAGACGGCGGATTTCTGCGGTTCTAGCCCTTCCCCTCGTGGAAGAAGTCGTAGACCGTCTTCGCCATCTGGGCGCTGATGCCTGGCGCGGCTTCGAGGTCGGTGAGGCCGGCGCGGCTGACGGCCTTGGCGGAACCGAAGTGATTCAGAAGCGCGCGCTTGCGGCCGGGGCCGATTCCGGCGATCTCGTCGAGCGGGTTGGCGGCCATCGCCTTCTTGCGGCGGGCGCGGTGCGAGCCGATGGCGAAGCGGTGGGCCTCGTCGCGCAGGCGCTGGACGAAATAGAGCACCGGATCGCGCGGGGGGAGGCGGAAGGGCTTGCGGCCGGGGATGTGGAACTCCTCGCGGCCGGCGTCCCGGTCGACGCCCTTGGCGATGGCAACCAGCGGCACGTCCTCGAGGCCGAGCTCGGCCATCACCGTTTGCGCGGCTGAAAGTTGTCCCGGGCCGCCGTCGATGAGGACCAGGCCGGGCCAGGGTGAGTCGCTGCCGGCCTCGGTTTCCGCCCGCGCGGCGATCGCCTCGGCCGGCTCCTCGCCCTCGGCAACCGGCTCCCGGCCGCTCTCCTTCAGCAGACGCGTGAACCGGCGGCGCAGCACCTCGCGCATCATGGCGTAGTCGTCGCCCGGCGTGAGGTCCGTGTCCTTGATGTTGAACTTGCGGTACTGGCCCTTCTCGAAGCCTTCCGGCCCGGCGACGATCATGCCGCCGACCGCGCTGGTGCCCATAATGTGGGAGTTGTCGTAAACCTCGACGCGGCGCGGCGGCTCGTCGAGGCCGAAGGTTTCGGCGACGCCGGCAAGCAGGCGGGCCTGCGAGGCGCTTTCGGCGAGCCGCCGGCCAAGCGCTTCCTTCGCATTGGACAGGGCGTGCTCGACGAGTTCGCGCTTTTCGCCGCGCCTGGGCACCGCCACCTCCACCTTATGGCCGGCGTTCAGGGTCAGCGCCTCCGACAGAAGCTCTTTTTCCTCGACGTCGTCGGACAGCAGGATCAGGCGCGGCACCGGCTTGTCGTCGTAGAACTGGGCGATGAACGCACCCAGCACCTCGGCTGCTTCAAGCGACTTGTCGGCGCGCGGGAAATAGGCGCGATTGCCCCAGTTCTGGCCCGTCCTGAAGAAGAACACCTGGATGCAGGTCTGGCCGCCCTCCTGATGGACAGCGAAGACGTCGGCCTCGTCGACGGTGTGCGGATTGATGCCCTGGTGCGACTGCACGTGGCCGAGGGCGGCGAGGCGGTCGCGGTAGACGGCGGCGGTCTCGAACTCCAGCCGTTCGGCGGCGTCCTCCATCTGGCGGGCGAGATCCTTGCGCACGGCGCCGCTCTTGCCGGACAGGAAGTCCTCCGCCTCCTGCACCAGGACGGCGTAGTCCTGAACCGAGATCTCGCCGGTGCAGGGCGCGGCGCAGCGCTTGATCTGGAACAGCAGGCACGGCCGCGTCCGGCTCTCGTAGACGGAATCCGAGCACGACCTGAGCAGGAAGGCGCGCTGCAGGGCGTTGATCGTGCGGCCCACCGCGCCGGCGGAAGCGAACGGGCCGAAGTAGTCGCCCTTCTTGTTGCGGGCGCCGCGATGCTTGACGATCTGCGGGGCGTCGTGATCGCGGGTGATCAGAATGTAGGGGAACGACTTGTCGTCGCGCAGCAGCACGTTGTAGCGCGGGCGCAGCCGCTTGATGAGATTGGCCTCGAGCAGCAGCGCCTCGGTCTCGGTGCCCGTCGAGACGAATTCCATCGCCGCGGTTTCGGCGATCATGCGGGCGATGCGGTTGGTCTGGCCGCCGATCCGGGTGTAGCTCGTCACCCGCTTCTTCAGGCTGCGTGCCTTGCCGACATAGAGCACGTCGCCCTTGCGGTCGAACATGCGGTAGACGCCCGGCCCGTTCGGCGCGCGCTTCACCGCCTCGGCGATCACCGACGGGCCCGTGGGCGCGGGGGAGGCCGGTTCGGGGCTGTCGGGTGTGTCGGGGGCTGCCGTCATGGTTATAAATCTAGTGCCGCTGCAATCCGAACCCATCCTTCGTCATCCCGGATGGCCTCTGGGCCGATCCCGGCTCTTCGCTTCGCTGCGGCCGGGATGACGTCGGAGAGGTTGCGCGCCGGCGGCCGGCCGAAGGCAATGCCGTTCCGCCGTACCGAGAATCGCGAAGCCGCATCTACTCGTTGATGCCTACGACGTCCGGCGTCTCCCAGGCAAGGTGTTGGCCGCCGTCGACGACCAGCATCTGGCCCGTCACGGACGGCGATTCAAGCAGATACCTTACCGCATCGGCAATCTCCCGGACGCTCGGGCCGCGGCCGAGCAGCACGGCCTCCTGCTGGCGGCGGAAGTCGTCGGCGCTCTGGCGCACGTTGGCCAGGGTCGGGCCCGGAGACACGGCGTTGACGCGCACGAACGGTGCGAGCCCTTGCGCCAGCATGCGCGTCGCCGACCACAGTGCTTCCTTCGATACCGCGTAGGAAAAGAACATCGGCGTGGGCTTCAGCACGCGCTGGTCGATCAGGTTGACGATGCCGCCTGTCGAGCCCTCGGGAAGGGCGGCGGCGAAATGGCGGGCGAGCAGGACGGGCGCGCGCGTATTTACGTCAAGCTGGCTGTCCCAGCTGTCGGCCGAAACGGTCGCCGCGTCGTCCCGCTCGAAGATCGAGGCGTTGTTGACCAACGCGGTCAAGGGACCGAGCGCGTCGGTGGCATCCGCAATCAGTTGCTCGGGAACGGCGGGGTCGGCCAGGTCGCCCGCAACTGTCGCGGCGCGGCCGCCCCTGGCCGCGATCTCGTCGGCGAGCGCGCGGGCGTCGTTGGCGGAGCTGCGATAGTGGATGGCGACGGCGTATCCGTGTTCAGCCAGATCGAGCGCGATCGTGCGGCCGATGCGTTTGGCGGCGCCGGTGACGAGAACGGTCTTGTCGGTCATATCCTGCTCCCTGCCGGGCGACGCGGTTGCACCCGTGTTTTCTTCTTACGAGCCGGTCTAGGAGACGGATCGCTCGCCGACCACCATGGCGACATAAGCGAAATAGATAAGCAGAAATGCAAGCCCGGCCAGACGGCCGATGCGCAGTCGCCAGTAGACGAACGGCACGATGGCCAGCGATGCCGCGAGCATTACCCAGAGGTCTACGTGCAGTACCGTGGGCGAAACCGGTATCGGCGCGGCGAGCGCCGTGATGCCCATGATCGCCAGCAGGTTGAAGATATTCGAGCCGATGACGTTGCCGACCGCGATGGCGCTTTCGCGCCTGAGGGCGGCCATGGTGGTGGCGGCGAGTTCGGGCAGCGAGGTGCCGACGGCAACGACGGTCAGGCCGACGGCGGCGTCCGACATGCCCCAGGTGAGCGCGATCTCCCGGGCGCCGGTGACGGCTAGATGTGCGCCGAGCGGCAGTCCGATCAGGCCTGCGATCACCATGAAACTGGACACCAGCATGCGTCCGCCCGGCGTGGTCGGTACCTCGGGGGCCAGCCCCGGGTTTCCCGGGGCGGCGCTTGCGGAGGCTTCGCTTTCGGCGAGCCCGCCTTCGGAAGAGGAATTCGCAGATGTCGTGGCGCGCATGTCGAAACGCGCGCGTGCCGCCGAGGCCCACAGGAAGGCGATCATCAGCGCGAGCAGGATCGCGCCCTGCCAGACGTGCAGCGGCGTGGTGAACGCCAGCGCGATGAAGGCGACGGTGCCGATCAGCATGAACACGGTATTGCGGAGCAGCAGGTGCTGGTCGCAGCGGGTGGCGTAGAGGATCGAGGGCAGGCCTAACACCAGCAGGATATTGGCGATGTTGGAGCCGACGACGTTGCCGAGCGCGATACCCGGCGCGCCCGACAGCGCTGCCGAGAGAGAGATCACCAGTTCCGGCGCGGAGGTTCCGAAGGCGACGATGGTCAGCCCGATAACCAGCGTGGGAATGCCAAGCCTGAGCGCGATCGCCACCGAGCCGCGAACGAGGAGGTCGCCGGCGATAACCAGAACCACCAATCCAATGACGAGGAGAACATAGGCGATCAAGAATGAGCTCGCGCAAGGGCTGGCCGCCGGCCGGGCGGCGGCAAAGGGTGACTGGCATATAGGCGCGCGAGGCGAAATCGAAAGTCTGAGCGCCGGGTTCGCCCCGGTTTTAGCGCGAACGGGCGTCGAATCCACGCGCTTTCGGTCCGTCGCCAAATGATCGCGACGACGCCCAAGTGTCGTCGCTGGCGCGTCACAGTCTCGCCGCGCCGGGACGATGAGTCATACGCGCCGGTGCCATGAGTGGTGCCGGTTCCCTGGACCGTGACGGGGGCGCCACGGGATTCCAACGACACAGAACCAAGGACTTACTCCATGCTTCGCAAGTCACTCTTGCTCAGCCTGACCACGATTTCTCTTCTGGCCCCGCCGGTTGCCATCGCAGCCGATGTGCTCAATGCGCCGCCTCCGGCCATCTCCGCCCCGACACCCGTCGCCGCAGCCACGCACGACTGGAGCGGGCTCTATCTCGGGGTGCACGCCGGTTACCTGCTCGGCGACACCCATCTCGGCTTCCCGCCGCCGGGCACCGCCGGCACCACCGGCCCCGGTTTCGGGCTCGATACGGACGGCTTCGCCGGTGGCGGGCAGATTGGCTACAATTGGCAGATCGACCGCTTCGTGATCGGCGGCGAGGCGGATCTCTCGTGGACCAACCTCGACGGATCCCGGACGATCCCCGGCGGCACGGTCTCGGTTCAATCCGACTGGCTGTCGACGGTGCGCGGGCGTGCCGGCGTGACCTTCGACCGGGTGTTCCTCTACGGCACCGGCGGTGTCGCCTTCACCAGCCTGGAGACATCGGTCTCGGGTGCGGGTGTTCCAGCCGCAAGCGACAAGAACACCCTGACCGGCTGGACGGCCGGCGCGGGCATCGAAGTCGCGTTGACGGAAAATCTTTCGGTAAAGGGCGAGTACCTGTGGGTCGATTTCTCCGACGAGCCGTATGCGCTGGGCGGGCCACGGGCTGTGCCCGTCGACCTCGACGGGTCGTATGCGCGGGTCGGCCTGAACTACAAGCTCAACCTGTTCTAGGGGCCGCGCCAATGCGCTTCCTCATGCCCGGGGCCCCGCCCCGGGCATCGCATTCCAGATTGCCAAAAGTTAATGGAACCTAGCGCAAATGCGCGCGTTCTCGCCTTGAAATAAACAGAAACTTTGGCCATCTGCTCTATATCTGACCGTTGATCAGGCTCGGCGAAAACGGGGGCGAAACCGTTACGCGGGCGAGCAAATGCCGGGCCCATCGCCAGATCGCGTTTGGAATTGGAGTACGAGTCCATGATTGTACGCGCAGCCGCCCCCGCGCTGATCGTCCCGATTGTTGCCACCGCCCTTGTCGCGGGGCCGGCCGCGCAGGCGGCCGACGAGACCGCGTTCACGCCGGCAGCGCCCATCGTCTACGACTGGACGGGCGTCTATGCCGGCGCGACGGTGGGCGCCAGTTTCGACGCCTTCGACACGCTTTATGGCGCGCCCGCGATCGGCACCGATATCAAGTCCAACGGCTTCACCGGTGGTGCACTGGCCGGCGTGAACTTCCAGAACGGCGCGTTCGTCTACGGCGCGGAAGCCGACATCAATTTCAAGCTCGGGGACGATTCGGCGGTCGTCGCCGGCGTGCCGCTGACGGCGAAGAGTGACTGGTTCTCGACGCTGCGCGGGCGTGCCGGCTATGCTTTCGACCGCTACATGCTCTACGGAACCGGCGGTCTGGCATTCGGCGACGTATCCCTGTCGACGCCTGGTGCCTCGGTCAGCGACACCAGGGTCGGCTGGACGCTGGGCGCGGGCCTGGAGGCGGCGATCTCCGACAATTTCACCCTGCGCGGCGAATATCTCTACACCGATCTCGGCAAGGTTGACGGGACGATCGGCGGCACGCCGTTCTCCACCGAGTTCGACAGCCACACGGTCCGCGCCGGGGTGACGTACACGTTCAAGTAGGGTCGGGGTGCCAGGCTTGGCGCTCCGGTTCCCCGCAGTGCTTCTGGGCCCTGGATCAAGTCCAGGGCACGAGGCCCTGGATTGGACAACTGCCGTGCAACATAGCAAAGCCACGTGTCCCGGACTTGATCCGGGACCCAGTGCAGCGTTTGCTTCCCTCACATCGGCAGTGACTTATTCCTCAAGCGCGAACACCAACGGCCATTGCGCGGGGTCGTCCGAGCCGCCGCACGTCTCCCGGTAGCGGTACTCGATCAGGGCGAGGCGGATGTCGCGCCAGCGCCAGCGCGCGGCGTGGCCGCAGCCGTCGACGTCGCGGCCCGGCGAGGCGCTGCTCAGCTCGCCCGTGGCCGCGTCGAACGCCACGTTGACCAATGTATCGGTGCCGGTCCAGCCATAGGCGGCGCTGTAGCGGGCGAACGACAGGGCCTCGATGCCGCCGATCTCGCCGGTCTCGACGATATAAAGCCGCGAGGCGACCGCGCCGCCGGAGGCGGTGCAGGGCACGGCGTAGAGTATGGCGGAATCCGAGAGGCGGGCGCTCAGGGCCTCGGTCTTCACCATCAGCGGGCTGTCGAGATCCTCGCAGCCGTGCACGCCGTAGTGCTGGGCCAGCACGTTGTTGGGCAAGCCGCGCTGTCCGGACCCGCCGTCGATGGCCGAGTTCAGGCCGGCCATGGACTCGTGCGGTTCCAGGTCGATCGGCGGGGCGACGCGGCGGCTAAAATCCGTGCGGGCCTGTTCGTCATCGATCCAGGCGAGGCCATCGGCGAGGCCGGGCAGGGCGAAGGACGCCGACGTCTTGCCGCCGCCGTCGGGCTCGTAGAACACCGAGGCCTTGCTGCCGCCGGCCATGCTGCCGAGCAGGCGTTCGGCCAGGCCCGCGTTGACCAAGAACAGGTTGTTGGGCGCACCGTAGGTGAGGAAGTCATAGCCCGGATTGAAGGTGAGCTTGGGGCCGCCGTCGACGTTCATCGCAAAGGGATGGGTGAGATCGACCGGCGGATCGAGCGGCGTCACCGAGATCTGCCACGGCGCGTCGGCTTCGGGACGGCGGCGCAGCGCCAGCACGACGTCCTCGCCATCCAGGCCCGTGGCACGGTTGACGAGGACGCAGATGTTTTCGTCGGTGCACTCGGCCCGCCAGTCGCGGAACGCCTCGACGTCGGCGAAGGCCGGCGTGGCGAAGCCAAGGCTGAGAAGGGTCAGGATCCAGCGCATGTCCGGATTCCTATCAGATCGCGGCGAAGGCGGCACCTTATCGATTGCACCCCCGCATCGCGGGAATGGAAAGCGCCGTCGGGTCCGGCGAATGAACACTGGTTGTACTCAAACGCCGGTGCGGGTCCGTTGTCGGCCGGTGGTGCTCCGGGCCGCCGGCCGTTATGTGCAAAAACCCGCGCGGCGGATGCAGCGCGGGCCGGCGCGGACGGTCTGTCCGGAAGGGGGTCAGTACTGGGTTGGCACGAAGAACGCCGTCATGTTGACGTTCTGCATTGCGATTGTTCCAGCCCCAATCTTGATACAGACCAGGTTGATGGTGTTCGCGCCTTCGGTCGCCGGGAACATGCGCGTCTGGCCGATGTCATCACGCTCGTCGGGGCCGCCCGCCTCTCCTTCGACGCGAATATAATGCAAGTTCTCGACGGTGGTACCGGTCGTCACATTGCAGCTGGCGATGGCGTCGCCTGCAGTGAACTGCAGCCAGCCGCTAAACGTCGCGATGATGTAGCCGTTGCTCGGCGCGGTGATCTCGACGGAGGTGATGACCGCCTCGGCACCCAGGTTGGGTCCGGCGTCATAGACCGCGTCCGCGCCGGTCGGCTTGGCAGCGTCGGCGAGCTTGTCGGCATTCACCGCGCGGTCGGCGAGTTTGTCGGCCGTCACCGCACCGCTCTTGATTGCCGCTGCCTTGATGGAATTCTTCTTGATCGCTTTCTTGGTGACGGCCTTCTTGCCGATCTCCTTCTTGCCGACGCACCCCTTGCAGTTCAGGTTCGTCGCCGTCTGGGCCGATGCGTCGCCGCC
>CAJQNW010000446.1 GCA_905479765.1 uncultured Tepidamorphus sp.
TCGTTTTCCGGACGATTTCGGCCCCCTTGGTGCCGCCTGGTTCGCGTGTGACGAGTGTCTCGATGCCGGCGCCTGCGAGCTTTTCGGCCAACCGCTTGATCTGCGTCGACTTTCCGGTGCCCTCACCGCCTTCGAAGGTGATGAATTTGCCCGGTGCCATTCCTCGGGAGCCGCCGCTAGTTTCTGTTCGCGGCGGCATTGACGCCGCTATGAATCAAGCCGACGACGAGTTCATAGGCCGCGTCGAGGGCGCGACTGTAGAGCGGCCCCACGTCGATGGTACGGGTGGCATAGAGCGGCACCCGGCTGACAAGGTCCTCGTCGTTCATCACCTCAAGCTCGCCGACCCGCTGGCCCTCTTCCACCGGCGCGCGCAGAGGGCCATCATAGACAATGCGGGCGCGCAGCTTCGATTTTGCGCCCCTGGGGATCAGGATCTGAATCGGATCGTGGCCGGCGAGGGGCACCCAGCCGTCCGTGCCGCCGAATACCCCGACTTCGCCGACCGGCTCGCCCGTCTGGAAAAGCGTGACCTTTTCAAACGAGCGAAAACCCCAGGCGAGCAGCTTCTGCATCTCGTTGAGCCGGGCCGTATTACTCTTCAGCCCGTGGATACCGGCAATGATGCGCTGGCCGTCCTGCTCGGCGGATGCGATCATGCCGTAGCCGTCTTCTTCGTCGAAACCCGGAAAGATGCCGTCGGCGCCGATTGACAGGCCGACAAGCGGATTCTTGTTGAGCTGGCGGATATTGTTCCAGGTGAATTCGGGTTCCAAAAAATACCCGTACAGTTGCGGATGCTCGGTTATGACGTGACGGGCGAGCGTCACCAGATCCCGCATCGACATGGTCTGTTTCGGCTGATCGGGGTCGGGCAGCCCGGTGGAGTTGACGAAGTTGGTGCTCGACAGGGCGAGCTCGCGGGCGCGCTCGTTCATCAGGACGGCGAAAGCCTGCTCGTTGCCGGCCATGCCTTCGGCGATCACGATGGCGCCATCGTTGGCGTTCTGGATCATGATGCCGCGCAGCAGATCCTCCAGCCGGACGTTGGAATTCAACGACGCGAACATTGTCGATGTACGCGACGGGGCGCCGCCCGTGCGCCAGGCGTACTCGCTGACCGGGAATTCGTCGTCCAGCGACAACCGGCCGTCCTTGATCGCCTCGAAAACGATCTCAAGGGTCATCAGTTTGGCCATCGAGGCCGGCGCCAGGCCGACATCGGCCTCCTTGGACAGGATGATGGTGCCAGTCGCGTCGTCGATGACATAGGCATACGGCGCTGCCGTCTCCAGGGTCTGTGCTGAAGCCGGTTGAGCCGTCCCCTGAAAAAGAGCCGCCGCCGCAACGATACCAATGATCGCCGATCGCCGGTTCGCAGCCCGCCTGCAACTCGTCTGCAGCCCACGGGAACTCTTGCGTAAATACGCCATAATCCAGATTGCTCGGTGTCGAGGTTCGACACCTGATAACAAGCGGTTACGGGCGGGTAAAGGAGGCAGTTCCGAAACTGTTAGCCGGCAATGCCGGTCCGTTTGTGCCCGCAGGTCAGCGATAGACCGTTTTGGCGCCGTGCGCCGGTGCGCGGTTTACAATGACGATGACCGTTTCGCGGTTTCCGTCGAATGCTGAAAACGCTTGCGAAACCAGTGTGTTGGCGTTCCCGCCGACATACCCGGATACCCAGCGGTAAGTGACTTTTCCCGTTCCGACAGGAACCTTGGGCGTCGGCCCGTCAATTTCCGGTGCAAATGCAGCCGAGACCGGCTCGGGGGCTGGTGTCACGGTGCCGGTATAGGTCGTAGGCGTGAAAGCCACCGCTTGCTGCGGGTCGGGCGACGGAGTTCCCGCTGGCGGCGGAGGCGGCGGCTGGACGTAGCCGTTCTGCTGCTGGGGCTCGGGAACCGCGAGGCTTGCCATCATCACCGGGCCGACTGCTTCGCCGTCACTGCGAACGGTCGTTGTGAGCCACTGGCCGTCCTTGCCCTCCAGCGGCGCCATGCCGACATACTGGACACGGACATTGGCGGTCCCGTCGTGATGGAAGTCGAGGACTTCGGCTGTGCGTTTGGAAACATCGATCAGCCTGTCGTGGGCGAATGGCCCCCGGTCGTTGATGCGGACAACGACCGAGCGGCCGTTTTCCAGGTTCGTGACCCGGGCATAGGTTGGCAGCGGCAGCGTGGGATGTGCCGCGCTCAATCCGCCCATGTCATAAATCTCGCCGTTGGCGGTGCGCCTGCCGTGGAAGTCGGACCCATACCAGGACGCGCGGCCGGTCTTGTCGTAGCCGACGTCTTCCTTCGGATGGTACCATTCTCCGGCGACCTTGTAGGGCCGGCCGACCTTGTAGTATCCGCCGCCATCGGGAACGGGCTGGCCGAACGGCACGACGCGCGGGCTCGCCGTCACGCCATATTTGTTGGAACTGCTGGAGGTCGTGTTGCATGCGGCCAGCGCGCAGAGAAGCGATACGGCCACGGCGCCGCGGACCGCGACGCGCGGCCGGTCGCACCCTCCCCCGGCCTTACGGCTACCGGCGGATGGATCCGCACCGATTACACTCACACCCCGATCCGTCATACTACCCCCGTCCGTCGCGGCACGCCGCTCGCCCGCCAACCGGGATGAAACCCGGCCCTACTGGCTGAAAGTCGACGCAATACCCCCGTACCCCGCGACTGTGTCCGCTTGCGCGTTATTCCGGTGTTAAACGCCATGTCACGATGTCTGACATGGTTAAGCGTTTGCTACCGGAACCTTGCAAGAAACACAGTTCTGGAGTGACTTTCAAATGTGACGTAATTGGGGCTAGTGTCCGATCCGCTCAGACGGGTCACGCCGCCCGAAACCGGGTCATCGATATGCTTTCGGCCGGAGTGGCTGGCAGATGCCATGCTTACCGTGACGTCCGGGATCGCGGCGGCCAGGCCAATTGAAGATGTGTGCGCGATGTCTCTTTCACCCGGTATCGATATGAACCGGGACGACGACGTCTCCGAATTGGCGATATCGACGGTTGAAGCCGAGGCCGGCATCGGCGATTGTGCGCAGGCGTCGAGGATGGGTGGCCGAGCGGTTGAAGGCACCGGTCTTGAAAACCGGCAGGCGGGCAACCGTCTCGTGGGTTCGAATCCCACCCCATCCGCCAC
>CAJQNW010000447.1 GCA_905479765.1 uncultured Tepidamorphus sp.
CGATGGTGCCGGCGAGCAGGAAGGAAAACTGCAGGCCCATGATGGTGACGACCGGGATCAGCGCGTTGCGCACCGCGTGCCGCCTGAGCGCCGCTCCCCTGGTCAGCCCCTTGGCGCGGGCCGTGCGCACATGGTCCTCGCCGAGGACTTCCAGCACCGCGGAGCGGGTGACGCGCGTCAGGATCGCGGCCTGCGGCAAGGCGAGCGCCACGGCGGGCAGCACCAGCGAGTTGAGCGCGGCGAATACCCCCTCGTCCCAGCCGGCGAAGCCGCCGGCGGGAAACCAGCCGAGTTTCACGGCGAAGAACAGGATCAGCAGCATCGCGAACCAGAAGTTCGGGATCGCGATGCCGATCTGCGCGGCAGCCGACACGCCGACATCCGTCGCCTTGTTGTGGCGGGCCGCGGCGATGACGCCGCAAGGAATGGCGATTGCCGTCGACAGGATGATCGCGAAGATCGCCAGCGGCAGGCTGACCAGCGCGCGCTGGCCGACCAGTTCGGAGACGGGGCGGGAATAGGTGTAGGAGTCGCCAAGGTTTCCGGTCAGCAGGCCGCCGACCCAGGCGAAATACTGCGCGATCAGCGACCGGTCGAGACCGAGCTCGTGGCGCAGCGCACGAAGCGTATCCTCCTGCGCGCCGATGCCGAGAATGATTTGGGCCGGATCGCCCGGCAGCACCGCCATCACCATGAAGACGATCAGCGAGGTGGCGAACAGCGTCGCGATCAGGGCAACGAAGCGTTTGGCGAGGAGCAGGCTCATGAACGTTTCGCTGTCGCCGCTCCGGACGCGAGAACGGAGATACGATTAATCCGGGCCGCGCTCATGCGCGGCCCGGACACTTCATTCGTCAGGTCGGCCCGGGATCGGATCACTCCGTCCAGTGTACTTCCGTCAGGTCGTTGGCCTGCACCGGCGAATTCTCCCACAGGCCCTCGAGCTTGGCATTCCAGATGCCCGTCTTGGCGAGCTCGAACAGGAAGCCGTTGACCGCGTCTTCGGCCAGGATCGTCTGTGCCTCGCCCATCAGCGCATAGCGCTTCTCGGTGTCGGTCTCGGCGGCCAGCTTGTCCATGACCTCGTTGAACTTCGGATTTTTGTAATCGAAGTAATAGTCGTCGCGGGCATAGATGCCGATGTCCATCGGCTCGGTGTGCGAGACGATGGTCAGGTCGTAGTCCTTGCCCTTGAAGGCCTGCTCCAGCCATTGCGCCCATTCCACCGGAATGATTTCCAGCTTGATGCCGACCTTGCCGAGTTGATCGGCGATGATCTCGCCGCCGCGGCGGGCATAGGTGGGAGGCGGCAGTTTCAGCGTCGCCTCGAAGCCATCGGGGAAGCCCGCTTCGGCAAGCAACGCCTTCGCCTTGTCGAGGTCATAGGGATAGGTCCCTGTCAGGTCGACGTAAGCGGGATGGTGCGGGGCGAAGTGACTGCCGATCGGCGTGCCCAGCCCGAACATGGCACCGTCGATGATCGCCTGCCGGTCGATCGAATGGGCGATCGCCTGGCGGACCTTGGGATTGTCGAACGGCGGCTTGCCGTTGTTGGTCGACAGGATCGTCTCGCCTTCCGTCGATCCGACCGCGACCGTGAAGCGCGGATCGGCCTCGAACTGCGGCACTGCTTCGGGTGCCGGGAAGTTGCCGAAAGCATCGACGTCGCCGGCCATCAGCGCGGCAGTGGCGGCTGCGGGATCGGGAATGATCTTGAAGGTCGCCTTGTCGAGCGCGACGGCGTCGCCCCAGTAGTCGGCGTTCTTCTCAAGCGTAATGTGGTCGCCCGGCACCCATTCGACGAACTTGAACGGACCGGTTCCAACCGGATTGGCCTTGTTGTCGGCGGCGGTTTCCGGCGCGACGATCACGGCGTCGCCCCAACCCAGGTTGAACAGGAAATGACCGGTCGGGCGCTTCAGCGTGACCACGACGGTGGAGGGATCGGTCACCGCGACGGAGTCGATCGGCTCGAACAGGGCTTTCTGGGCATTGGTCGAATCCTCGGCCATGGCGCGGTCGAGGGTGAATTTCACGTCCTCGGCGGTCATGTCGGAGCCGTCGTGGAACGTGACGCCGTCGTTCAGCGTAAAGGTATAGGTCAGTCCGTCGTCCGAAATGGTCCAGCTCTTGGCCAGTGCGGGTTTTACTTCGCCGTTTCGGTCTATTCTGGTCAATCCTTCGAAAACGTTGGAGTAGACGACCTCGTCAATGGCCGCGGCGGCGCCGCCGGTGGGATCGAGATGCGGCGGCTCCAGCACCACCCCCATCGTCAGATCGGTCTTGGCGGCATAGGCCGGCAGCGACATCGCCGCGACGGCAACCGCAACGGCCGCAACCAAACCAACACGCTTCCCCTTACGCGTCATTGTCTCACTTCTCCCGTGTGAAGGCTCACTTCTTGGGAAGGAGACTAGCAGATACCGATACCGAGGCGTCAATTGGAAAGGCTTGATCGTGAAGGCGCACAGCGCGCGGCGCGTCCGTTTTCGCGACTTTTTTCGCGCGGGTATATCATGCAGGAAACCTTGGACAGCTACTTGCCTTCTTCCTCTAGGGCGCATATATTGCGCTCACTTCGACTTACAGCCTGGCTTGCTGTCTCGCCTCCCAACAAGAGGGGGTTTCCTTCAAGACATCGCTGAGTTCGGACGGAAGGCTGCGTGATCGTCACGCAGCCGGGCCCGCTGATGCGCGCTCTCTTAAGGAAATTACTATGACTACTGGTACCGTGAAATTCTACAATGCCAGCCGTGGTTACGGTTTCATTCAGCCCGACGATGGCTCCAAGGACGTTTTCGTCCATGCCACCGCTCTGGAAGCCGCCGGCATCCGTGGCCTGGTCGAGGGACAGAAGGTTACCTTCGAAGTCACCACCGACCAGCGCAGCGGCAAGACTGCCGCGTCGAACCTGCAGGCGGACTAATCGTCCGTCGCGGATTCCGCGATTGATAGAAACCCGGTGATCATTGATCGCCGGGTTTTTTCTTGCCCGTTTTTCCAAACGGCGCCCGACGTGCTCCTCGTCCGGACTACTTCTTCGCGGACGGCTTTTTTGCGGCGGCCTTTTTGGCCTTCTTTTTCTTGACGGCGGCAGCCTCACTGGCCGCCTCCTTCGCATCGGCTGATTCCTTCGCCAGCCGCAGTTCCTTGAGACGCTCCTTTTTCATTCTGGTGGCGTCGATCTCGGACTCGTACTGCTGCATCGCTTCCGACTTGTCCTTGTCGCGCTCAGCTTTCTGCGTCTTGCGAAAAGCGGCTTCGGCTTGAGTGCGGGACTGCTTTGTTCGATCGGACATTCAGAGGCCTCTTCGTCTTCCGTCGTCGCGCCTTCCGCTCAGTCCGGGAGGCGGGATGGATATCCCACACGCCTTGCAGGTTCGCGCAGCGCGGAGAATCGGGAGTATTCGACAGCATAGTACAGGAGCGGGGAAACCGTGCAGCGACCAGCAAGTCGCCCCTTCCAACCAAATACGCTTAGCCGACAAGCCCCGGTAGCAGGTTCTTCAGGCTGTCGACCATCATTTCCATGGCAATGGCCGCGAGAATCATGCCCATCAGTCGGCTCATGATCGTGATCGCCGTTTGCCCGAGCACCCGGGACAGAAGCGGCGCGGCCAAGAATGTAGTACCGAGTATGACAATGATTGCGCCGATCGCCAAGCCGAACGCAACCTTCATCTCCAACGTCTTCGTCTGTTCGTGGAAGATGATGATCGAAGAGATCGTGCCCGGGCCCAGCAGCATCGGGACTGTCATCGGGTAGATGCCAGGATTGTCCCGGTCGGCGAAGGTTTTCTTTTCTTTTTCCGACCCGGCGTGAGACGCCGCATCTTCGCCGCGCAGAAGACTGAGCGCGATGAACAAGATGAGCAGCCCGCCGGCCAGCCGAAACGCGTCGATGCCGATCCCGAACAGCTTCAGGATTGCGGATCCGGCGAAGACCGTCACCGCGGACCCGATGAGAAGCCCCGCGATAACCGTCAACGCGACCTTGCGTTGCCCCGCCTGGTCGCGGTCCGCAGTCAGCGACATGAACACAGGCAGATTGGCGACAGGGCTCATGATCGCGAACAACGCCGCCAGAACCTTTGCGAAATACGCAATATCCATCTCGGAATCGGCTCCTTCGCAGCGACGCCGGCGATGATACGCCGATTCGTCACCGAAGCGTTCACGCAACCTCGCCGGTCAGCAATGCCCAGGCGGAGGCGGCCATCACCTTGGTGGAGGCGACGAGGTCGTCGATTCCGACATACTCGTCCGGCTGATGGGCCAGATCGAGAATACCCGGCCCGTATGCGATGCAGTCCTTCAGATGGCCGATGCGCGCCACGTGCTTCTGGTCGTAGGTGCCCGGCGAAATGACATATTCGGCAGGCCTGCCGAGGACCGCTTCGATCTCGCCGGCCACCGCGCGTACGACAGCGGCCGCCTTGTCGGTCATTGTCGGCGGGACCGACCAGAGTTCCTTCAGATCATAGCGGAAGTCCTGCCGGTTATGCTTCAGCTTCTCCAGCAGGTCGACGACTTCGTCGCGGACTTCCTCGTATGTCTCCTCGATCAGGTAGCGCCGGTCGACCACAAGACGGCAGGAATCGGCGACGACGGCCGACGGCAGCCCGTCGAAATCCTCCGACAGTCCGCCATGGATCGAATTGATGTTCATGGTCGACTGGCGGGCGCCTTCAGGCACGACCGGCATGTCCGTCCGCTTGGTGGCCAGATGCGGATAGAGGTCGTGCTCGAACCGTTCCATGACGGCTGCCATGTGGCGGATCGCGCTGTCGCCGAGAAACGGCATCGAGCCATGCGCGATGCGCCCGTGGGTCTCGATCTCGGCCCACCAGACACCGCGATGACCAAGGCAGACACGGTCGACGTTGAGCGGCTCGGGAATGATGACGTGATCGACCCTGGGCTTCGAGAAATATCCTTCCTTGGCCAGATAGGCGACACCGCCATAGCCGCCGGATTCCTCATCGACGGTGCCCGAAATCTCGATGGCGCCGGGGAAATCCGGCCGGATTTCCATCAGCGCTTCGACCGCGACAATCGAGGCGGCAATTCCCCCCTTCATGTCGCAGGCACCGCGACCGAAGACCTTGCCGTCCTTGACGACGCCGGCGAACGGATCGACCGTCCAGCCGTGCCCCACCTCGACGACGTCGATGTGGCCGTTGAAATGCACGCAGGAGCCCGGACCGGCGCCCTCGCGACGTGCCACGACGTTCATGCGCGGGAAACGGTCGGAATCGCCCGGCGTGCCTTCACCGCGCACATAGGCGATGTCGAAGCCGCGGCCGCGCAAACGCTCGCCGATGTACTGCGCGCAGCCGACGTAATCTTCACCAGGCGGATTGATCGTCGGGATCTGGATCAGCTTGCGGGTCAGATCGACCAGATCGTCGGTTTTCTCCTCGATACGGGCAAACAGCGCGTCACGCATACGAATCCTCCTGACGTCCCAGTCTTTCCGCCGGGGGCCGGCGCGGCAAGTGTCGAGTAAAGCCAGAAAGACTTTACGGTAGGCACCGTGGCGCCGGCGCAATAGGCTCGTATCTTGATATGACCGAGCCGAAGCGTTCGTTCCGTTTGACGCGCCGGACCGCGACCCGCGTCGCCGGATGGGCTGCGGCGTTGCTGGCGCTCGGCGCGACGCTGGGGCCCGCGACAGCGCAGAAAACCGGGAACAAGGTCGATCTGGCGCTGGTGCTCGCGGTCGACATCTCGATCAGCATGGACAGGCACGAACGCGAGACGCAGCGGCGCGGCTATGCGTCGGCATTCCGGGACCCGGCCGTGATCCGGGCTTTCACGGCCGGATTTCACGGCAGGATCGTCGTCACCTATGTCGAATGGGGCGGTCAGGGCGACCAGACCGTGCTGATCGGCTGGACGCTGATCGACACGCCATCGGCGGCACGCGCCGTCGCCAACCGCCTCGATGCCCTGCCAAGAGGCCGCGCCCACTATACCGCGCTTGGCGATGCGCTTTATTTCGCCGCCGACCGGTTCGCCGACCTGCCCTATTCGCCCGTCCGCCGGGTCATCGATGTCTCCGGGGACGGCGTCAACAACGAGGGACTTCGGGTCGACATCGCGCGTGATCTCGTCACCGAACAGGGTATCGTCATCAACGGGCTGCCGCTGGTCCTCGAGCCGGATGGCCGCATCACCATCCTGGATGTGCCCAACCTCGATCTCTACTACGAGGATTGCGTGATCGGCGGGCCTGGCGCATTCGCTCTGCCGATCCGCCGCGCCGAGGATCTGGCGGCGGGGATCCGCACGAAGCTTCTCCTGGAAGTCGCCGGCCCCGAAGCCACCCTGCATCCGGCCGCCCTGCTTCAGGAAACGGGGACGACGACGCGAGTCCCCTGTACGATCGGCGAAGCGCGGCGCGGGGTCGTTCCGCAGGACGCGCCTCACCGCTTGAACCGGAGACCCCGCCCGTCCGACTGACAGAAACTCCGCAGCCTCCCCATTTCGTGAATGCCATCGTACGAACGTTGGCCTATTCTCGATGTCCATGAGATCGCGAGGCCGAATCGAAACGATCCTTGCTGCGGCAACCCTGTTCTTCGCCGCGGTGCTGTCCGGCTCGCCCGGTTCGGCCCAGTCGAGCGAAGAGACCGTCGTCGATCTCGAGCTGGTCATCGCCGTGGATGTATCGCTCAGCATGGACCTCGACGAACAGACCTTGCAGCGCGAGGGATACGTCAGGGCGTTCCTCGATCCGCAGGTCATCAACGCCATCGAGCAGGGCCTGCACGGCAAAATCGCCGTGGCCTATGTGGAATGGGCGGGCGCTATTTCGCAGTACCTCAGCATCGACTGGGTGTTGATCGACGGAAAGACGGCGGCAACGGAGATGTCGGCGTTGCTCGCCGAAGCGCCGATCGCAAGGCTCCGCCGCACCTCGATCAGCGGTGCGCTGACGTATTCGAGCGGCCTGTTCGAGAACAACGGCTTCCGCGGCCTCAGGCGCGTCATCGACGTTTCGGGAGACGGGCCGAACAACCAGGGCGGACGCGTCGATATCGCCCGCGACGCGGTCGTCGACCAGGGTATCACCATCAACGGGCTGCCCTTCGTACCGGATCCCACCGGCGGACCGCTGTCGCTGTTCGACCTCCCACAGCTCGATATCTACTACGAGGATTGCGTTATCGGCGGGCCCGGCGCCTTTTCCCTGCCTGTGCGATCGGCCCAGGAGTTCGCCGAAGCGATCCGTAACAAGCTGGTTCTGGAGATCGCGGGCATAGCGCGCCCTCGGTTGATACGGACGGCTGTATCTGCGCCGCGCATTTCCTGCGTCATCGGCGAGCAGCAGTGGGACATGTTCATGAACGGCAACTAGCGTTTCGACCCGGCGCTTTCCGGCCGGTTCCGATTCACCGCTACGTTGGCGGCCACGCGGTTGGTGGAAATAGCGTCAGGGCGATGCTATAGGGTCCGATCCGCGCCGGCATGAACACGTCGTGCGTATCGATTTCCACGGCCGGCCCCTTCTCGAAATCGCGATCTGGCGGTTGCTCGGCCACAATTCAGGGCGCGCAAGAGCATGGCCGGGAAGCTGGTCCTCCACATCGGGTCGACGAAGACAGGCACCTCGGCCATCCAGTCCGCGCTGACGCGCAACCGGGACGCCCTGCTGGCGCGCGGCGTCGCGGTGCCGCCCGGCCGCAGCGACGAAAAGGCGGCGGAAGGGCGCGTCACCGGCGGCAACGGCTGGATGCTGCACGTCTTCAAGTCACGATTTCAGAAACAACCGCCCGTCGCGGTCAAGCGTCTGAATGCAAGGCTGCAGCAGGTCGTCGCCGACACGACCTGCGACACGGCGATCTTCTCAAGCGAGGCGCTCGGCGGCTACGACGCAGCAACCCTGAGCGAACTGAAATCGATTGCGGAGCAATATTTTGATCGGGTGCAGATCGTCTATTTCGTTCGGCACCTTACCGACCACGCCATTTCGCGATACGGCGAATATGTGAAGCGCCGGGGGATGACAAAAACCTTCCCTGAATTCGCGTCGACCTACGAGGCCCCTTTCAAAGCTGCCCTGGAGACCTACGAAACCGTCTTCGGTCGCGAGGCCATGACCTGCCATCTCTACGAGGACGTGCGAGACCGGATATTCGAAACATTTCTCGAAACGATTGACGTCTCAATCGATGGCGTCGAAATCCCCAAGTCAGTGAATCGCTCGCTCACGGCCGACGAGATCGAAGTGTTTCGCATGATCAACGCGAAAAATTACGACCGCGTCCAAATCGCCAAAATCATCGAGGACTTCACGTTCAACACTCCGAAATCCGGCCGCCGGTATCCCGATATCCCGAAGGCTTCCATCGCCGCGATCGAGAAAAACCACGAGGAAGATCTCGTCTTCGTCAACGAACGACTCCCGGGCCCGTCGAGGCTACGGGTGGCATCCGACGAAATTCTGGCCATCGCAAGCGATACGGACGAGACGGTCAAGACAGTCCGTGATCCGGACATTCTCCTTGGCGTTCTCGAATCCACCCTGCGGATGTCGGATATTCGCGTCGAGGAAATGAAGGCGAAGCTGAAGAAATCGGAAGCAGCGCGGCGAAAGGCAGCAAAAACCAAAGCTGCGCGTCGCCGGGCGGTACGGGCCAAAGCAGCGATCCCGAAGACATTGTCAGCGGCATTGAAAAGCCGGATAAAGCAGCTCCTTGGCGGAGGAAAGGCCTGACGAGCGCCGCTAAAGTGCACTGAGCCCCATTCGCGTCAGCAATTCGACCAGCATCGCGCCGCTTTTCTTGCGATGGTCGTGATGGATCGCGCGGGCCGCTTCCGGATCGCGATCACGGATCGCCTTGATGACCGCCTGATGATCTTCGTTGGAGTCGGTCGGCGTCGGACGCAGCATCAACGTGGCCATGCGGACACGGTGAGCCTGATCACGCATGGCGGCAACGACGTCCTGCAGGCGTTTGTTGCCCGAGGCGACGACCAGCAGGTCGTGGAAACGCTGATCGACCTTCGCCCATTCCCGGAGATCGCCGCGCTCCAGCGCCTTGTCCATGTCGACGACGGTCTTGTCGAGCGCGGCCAGTTCCGCGCCGCTCAACCCCCGTGTCGCCGCCAGCTCCGCTGCGGTCGCCTCCAGACAGGTCAGCAGGTCATAGATCTCGGCGATGTCGTCCGGCGACAGCGCCTTGACGCGCATACCATGGCGCGGCCGGATTTCGACAAGCCCCTCGTTGGCGAGCTGGATCAGCGCCTCGCGCACCGGCGTGCGGCTCATCGCGAGCATGGCGGCAACTTCGGTCTCGAGCATCTGCGTGCCCGCCGGCAGCTCGTTTTCAAGGATGCGGCGGCGGATCTCCTCGAAGGCGCGATCCCGCTGCGAGCGATCTTCGTTCGCCGAACCGCTTGCCGCGACCGACCTGGCGGTTCGCCGCGAAGAGATCCGAACAACTTCCTTCGCCATCACCTCACCTAACGTCGCCTAAGCTGCGGACCGTTCTATGCCTCCCTTGAGGCAGCCTGGCAAGACACCCATGATAATGAAGGTAAATCATTGCAACCATGAAAAAAAATGGCGCATGCATTGTTTGCACCCCAACCATTCCCAAGCGCCGATTGACCTGAAGCCCCACACGTCCGATTAGCTGTGTAGCCGCACCGTTCCACGCCGCTCGGGCGATCCCCAAACCGGAGCCGTTTTGCCAAACCTTCCGCAGACCAGTAGCGCCAGGCGGCGCGGGCCCGGACCAGCGTGACGATCCTGTCCGGTGTCGACGAGCAATCGCTCAGGCTGCGCGGCATTCTGCTGATGTGCCTGGCCGGGCTGTGTTTCTCCGCGCTCGACACCTGCGCGAAGCTGCTGATCGTCGACTTCGCGGCGATGCAGGTGGTGTTCGTCCGCTATCTCGGTCATCTGGTCCTGACGGTCGGCAGCGTCGGGCCCCGCAACCTGCACCGGGTCTGGCGGACCAAGCGTCCGGTCCTGCTCATCGTGCGAGGAGTGCTGCTGTTTGCCTCGACGTTGTGCAATTTCCTGGCGCTTCGCTATCTCGCACTCTCGGAAACCGTCTCCATCTTCTTCGCCTCGCCGTTCCTTGTCGCGGTGATCGCCGGACCGATGCTGGGCGAATGGATCGGCCCGCGAAGGTGGGCTGCCGTCCTGGCCGGCTTCGCCGGCGTTATCGTCGTCACCCAACCCGGCACCGGGGGATTCCACTGGGCGGCGCTGTTTTCCCTGACGGCCGCCTTCACCTACGCGTTCTACGCGATCGTCACGCGCATCCTGACGACGAGCGACTCCAATACGGTGCAACAGTTCTACGCGTCTCTGGTGGGAACATTGGCCTTCCTGCCAGCCATGCCATTCGTTTGGATATGGCCGACCGATCCCCTGCACATCGCGCTGATGGCCGCGCTCGGCATCATCGGTTTCTTCGGCCACGGCTTCCTGATCAGCGCCCATCGCTACGCGCCGGCTCCGATCCTGTCGCCGTTCATCTACGTCCAGATCATCTGGATGACGCTGTTCGGCTTCGTGGTCTTCGACCATGTTCCCACCCAGGCGAATTTCATCGGCGCCGGTATCGTCGTCGCCTCCGGCCTCTACCTGCTGCTGCGCGAGCGCAAGGTGAAGGCTGCGTAGCAAAGACAAACAGTTTGCCGGCCGCGGGGAATTCAAAAAATTCTTGGTCGCGGCTAGTCTGCGACCGCAAGATTGGCAGGATTGAGTACGTGAAAGGCCGAAACCGATGACGAAGCGCCATCTCCTGATGACCGGGCCGCTGATGCGGATGGTTATGCAACAGCTCGACGCCGCCTTCGAGGTGCACCGGCTGTGGGAAGCCGCGGACCCGGACGCGCTGATTGCCGAGGTCGGAGACAAGATCGAAGCGATCGCGGTGGGAATGCATTCGAACGTTGACGGGCCGCTGATGAGCCGCCTGCCGAACCTGAAGATCGTCTCGAATTTCGGCGTCGGCTACGACACCGTCGATGCCAAGTGGGCCGGCAAGAACGGCATCTACGTCACCAACACCCCGGACGTGCTGACGGAGGAAGTGGCCGATACCGCGCTTGGGCTGATCCTGTCGACGGTCCGACAGCTATCGGAATCGGAGCGCTATCTCAGGGCCGGGCGCTGGGAAAAGGACGGCCCGTTCCCGCTGTCCAAGGCAACCCTGCGCGACCGGCGCGTCGGCATCATCGGTCTTGGCCGCATCGGCAAGGCGATCGCCAAGCGGCTCGACGCTTTCCGGGTGCCCGTCGTCTATCATGGCCGCAGCGAACAGGCGCAGGTGGACTACGGCTATTACCCCGACCTGGCCAAAATGGCGCGTGACGTCGACATCCTGGTCAATGTCGCACCCGGCGGACCGGCGACGCACCACATGATCAACGCGGCCATCCTCGACGAGCTTGGCCCCGACGGCATCCTTATCAATGTCGGCCGAGGCTCGGTGGTGGACGAGAAGGCGCTGGTCGCGGCGCTGAAGGACGGCCGGATCCTGTCGGCCGGTCTCGACGTCTTCGAAAGCGAGCCGCATGTGCCCGCCGAACTGATCGCGATGGAGCACGTGGTGCTGCTGCCGCACGTCGGCTCGGCCTCCGTCTTCACGCGCAACCAGATGGGTCAGCTCGTCGTCGACAACATCACGACCTATTTCGAAACCGGCAAGCCGATCACGCCGGTCGCCGAAACACCCATTCGCAACGCCTAGAGGAAGAACCATGCACAGATTTCTCGCCCTGGCCGTCGTTCTCGGACTTGCCGCGCCCGCGTCGGCTATGGAAATCGATGTCCGCCTGATGGACCTGACGGAAGGACCCTGGACGCTCGGCACCGAAGGAGAGTCCTGCCAGCTGACGCTCGGCGACGAGCCGGTCGAAGGCGGCCGCCATCTCGACGGCGGCGGCGAGTGCCGCGGCATCAACCCGGCGCTGGACCAGGCCACCAAGTGGCGCATCGACGTGCCGCACGAACTTGTGCTGATGGACGATGCCGGCAAGGTTCTGGCGAAGATGAACTACGACGAGGCAAAATCGATGTTCACGGGAATCTCCGCTACCGGAGCGCCGCTGGTGCTTTCGGAATCCGAATAGCGGCTACCGCTTCCGCCAGACCGTCAAGGTGACCGGCGCCGTGTGATCGAGCACTTCGGCCGGACCGGCGAGGAGGCCCGCCTCGGCAAGGGCATCGTTTGCGGTGCGGTCCAGTCCGAGCCCGGAGAACAGCTTTGTGCCTTCGCCGAGTTCCACCGCTTCGGCGCGGGCGAGATCGAAGACATCGAACCCCACCGCCAGGAAGAAATCGAACACCGGCCGGCCGCCCGGCACCGCGATGATGCCGCCGCCCGGCGCGGCCCTGGCCAGTGCATCGGCCAACGCCATGCCGGCCGGATTCCACAACCAGCATTCCACGCCTTTTTCGAACGTTTCGACCTGGCGAGTGAGAACCAGGCGATTGCGGCGGGCGTGGTTCGGATTGGCCTCATGGCCGAGCCGGCCAAGCACCGAGACCGTGGCCGCATCCAGTGCGTCCTGAAAGCGGCGCCAGTCGGCCTCGTTGCGCAGTTCCGGCGGGGTCAGCCCGTCCGGACCGGCGATGAAATCGTCGGCGGAGACGATCGCGTGGCCGTGCACGGTATAGCCTTCGGGCACGCGATGGCGGGCGCGGATCGAAGCGGGATCGGGCGAGGTCATGGACTGGCCGAAAGCCGCCTGTTTTCAGGCGTTCTGGAACCTGGTGATCGCCGAGAGACTTTCGTTGACGTCAAAGACCTTTGCACGGATATCCGTGATCCCGAATGAGGCGAGCCGCGCCGCATGCATCTCCTTGTAGGCGAGCGCGCTTGGTTCGTCCTTGAAATAGTAGATGCCGCCGGCGATGCCCTCGGCCTCGTTCTCCGTCCAGGCCTTCCAGATCAGGCCGGGTTCGGCCGCAATGCTGTCGGCAAGGTCCTTGAGCGCCGTGGCGCCATCGGCGCCCCACGGGCCCGAGAACGGAAAATCAAACTGCAGGATCGTCGCCATTTCAGTCTCCCCAGAAGGTATGGATGTCTCGAAGTCGAAGGGTGACGCCCTTATCCGACCAGATCAATCGGCGACGCGGCCGCCGAGCTCCTCGTCGATGTGGGAACGGATGATGGAATCGAAGTCGGGATCGGGCGTGAAGCCGAGCGCCAGCGCCCTTTCGGGTGCGAAGTTCTCCGGCCAGCCCGAGACGATGGAGCGGATGAAATCGTCTGGCACGAACGTCACCCGGTCGGCGACCGTGTCGCCGGCGATGCGGCGCAGGCTGTCGAGCATCTCGCGGATCGACACGCACAGGCCCGGCATCGCCAGTGTGCGGCGCGGGCCGATCGCGTCTGAGTCAATCGTCGCGGCATGGATGAGAAAACCGGTCGCGGCGCGCGGGCTTGCCACCCAGTGGCGCACCGTATCGTCGACCGGGCAGATCGCCTCGACGCCGGCCAGCGGCTCGCGCAGAATTCCGGAAAAGAAGCTCGAGGCCGCCTTGTTCGGCTTGCCGGGCCGGATGCAAATCGACGGCAGGCGGACGCCGACGCCATCGACAAAGCCCTTGCGCGTGTAATCGGCAAGCAGCAGCTCCCCGCACACCTTCTGGGTTCCGTAGGAGGTCAGCGGCTGCAGGATGTAGTCGTCGGGGATCGGCTCGGGGAACGGCGCGCCGTAGGCGGCAATCGAGCTGGTGAAGACTATCCTCGGCGCGTTTCCGGCGCGGCGGGCGGCCTCCAGCAGGTTCATGACGCCGGTCAGGTTGACCCGGTAGCCCTTGTCGAAATCGGTTTCCGCCTCGCCCGACACCACGGCTGCGAGGTGGAAGATCACGTCCGGCTTGTCTTCGAGCAGCCGGTCGGCTTCGCCCGCGTCCGAAAGATCGCTGGTACGGGTCTCGACCTCAAATGGCGCTTCGGCGGGCGTCGCCGGCTCCACGACGTCCTGAAGGGTCACCTGGCCGATCGCCTGCCCGTTCAGCGTACCTTCGCGGGCCAGCCGCTCGACAAGCTTGCGGCCGATCATGCCGCCGCCACCGGTGATGAGGATTTTCATTGGCTCGTTCCCTCTAGTTCGTAAAGCCGCCGTCGATGAGATGCGCCTGCCCCGTCGTGAAAGCGGATTCGTCCGCGGCAAGATAGACGGCGAGCAGCGCGACTTCCATCGTGGTGCCCAGCCTGCCCATCGGCTGGCGGTCGGTGAAGGCCCGGCGCACGGTCTCCTTGTCCTCGCCGGTCTCGGCGGCGAGCGTCTTGATACGCTGGTCGAGCGAGGGCGACTGGACGGTGCCGGGGCAGATCGCGTTGCAGCGGATGCCCTGCTGGATGAAATCCGCTGCAACCGCCTTGGTGAGGCCGATCACGGCAGCCTTCGTCGCACCGTAGACGTAGCGGTTCGGCACCCCGCGCACCGAACTGGCGACGGAGGCGACGTTGATGATCGAGCCGCCGCCATGGTCGAGCATCCCGGGCAGGAACGCGCTGATCGTCCGGTGCATCGACTTGACGTTGAGATCGAAGGAAAAGTCCCAGTCGTCCTCCGAGCAAGCCAGAACGCTGCCGTGATGCACGAAACCGGCGGCATTGAAGAGGATGTCGACCGGCCCAGCTTCGTTCGCGGCAGCCTCGACGGCGGCGGTGTCGCGCACATCGAGCGACCGTGTGCGCACCGACGCCTCTTGCGCAAGCGCGGCAAGCCCCGCCTCGTCGATATCGCTGGCGATGACGGCCGCACCCTCCCGGGCAAAGGCAATCGCCGTAGCACGTCCGATGCCGGCTGCGGCCGCCGTAACGAACGCGGTCTTGCCCTGAAGGCGTCCAGCCATCATCTCCTCCCTGTCGCACCGGTCTAAACCCCGGTCTTTCAGGCGACACCCACGAAGCGTTAGTGTGTCGACGGGCCCGGTGCAAGCACCCCCGGGCACCTATCAAGGCGGAGCAGCGGGACTGTTCACGCGAGGAGGCTATCAAACGTGACCGACAATCTCGATCCGCTCGACCAGGACCCGGTACCGGCGGCCGCCCGTGGCGATGACTTCCTGGCGCCGGCGACGGTCGAAGAGGCGAACGCCCTGAAATTCGCGTCCGCCGTCAGCCTGATACTGGCCGTGTTCGAGGCCGTGGTGGCACTGCTGATCGGCTCGGTGGCGCTGATGGCGATCGCCATCGATTCGCTGCGCGACGGCCTGAGCGCCGGCAGCGCGCTGGTGCTCGCCGGCCGCAACCGGCGGCTCTACCGGCTCGCTGCCGTGATCGTCGCGGGCCTGACCGCCGTCGCCTTCCTGTGGATCGTCTGGATCGGCTTCACCCGATTCGGCGTCGGCCGCATCCCCAATCCATGGCTGATGATCGCGGTCGCTGCGATCTCGCTCGCCGTCAACGTCATCACGGCGTTGCGGCTCAGGGTGCTCGATGTCGGCGACGACGACGTTCGCTGGACCTGGAAGCAGACGCGCTGGGACTTCGCCGCCGATCTTGGCGTCATCATCGCGGCGCTCGCCATCTCCGACTTCGCCCAGCGCTGGCCCGACCTCGCCGCAGGCCTGCTGATCGCCGGCTTCAACCTGTGGGGCATCTGGAAGCTGGTCAAGGCGATGTGGGACGCGGAAACCCTGGATCTTCGCGAGCGGGTTTAGGGCGCAAAGGGTTCACCCCAGACCTCGCCGCATATGGACGATCTTGCGGTCGGGCAACTGTTCCACTTCGGCGGTCTCGAAACCCTTGCGCTCGTACCAGCCGATGTTGTTGTCCATCGTCTTGCCGGTGATCAGGCGTAGTTCGCTCAATCCCAACGCGCGGGCACGGCTTTCGGCGGCGCCAAGCAGGTCGTTGCCGAGGCCCTCGCCACAGTGGTCGGGGTGTATGGCGACACTCTCGATGTAGAGATGATCGCCGTGCGGCTCGACGATGAGCGAGCCAATTGGCTCGCCGCCCTCCTCCATCAGCCAGACTTCCTGCCGCGCCAGTACCTCGCGATAGTCCCATTTCAGCGGGATCGGCTCGCGGCCGAGTTTGGCCCAGGTCTTCGCGTAGGCGTCCTTCTGGAACTGCACGACGGTCTCGACGTCGGCCATGTCCGCGCGGCGCAGCGTGCGGCCGCCTGCCTCCAGCGTTCCGGCGTTCAGCGCCTGCAGGCTGAAGCGCTGGTTTCCGTCGGCATCGAAATTTTCCGGATCGAGCCAGGTCTCATAGGCCTGGCGGACCCGCGGCCATTCGTCGTCAGTGATTGAGAACCACGCGGTGTCGCGGTTTTTTCCCTTCACCACCAGATGCTTGCGGAATATTCCTTCGAAACTGAATCCGAGACGGGCGGCCGCGCGGCGAGACGGGGCATTGGCGTTGTCGCACTTCCATTCGTAGCGCCTGTAGCCGAGTTCGTCGAAGACGCGCCGGGCAAGCAGATACTGCGTTTCGGTCGAGGCCGGCGTGCGTTGCAGAAGCGGCGAATAGCAGATGTGGCCAACCTCGATGACGCCGTGCTCGGGCACGATGCGCATGAGGCTGGCAACGCCGACCGCCTTGTCGGTCGTCAGGTCGATGATCGCGTGGAAGAACGGATCGTCCCCCGACATCACCTTGAGCGCATGTGCCTCGTAGCCGGCAAGATCGGCGAACGGACCGTAGGGCAGATAGTCCCAGAGCGCGCCGTCGGTATCCAGTTGGTAGGCCGCAAACAGGTCTGCGGCGTGACGGTCGATGTCGAAGGGTTCGACACGGATCAGGCGGCCCTCGACCGGCTCGCGGGAGGGACGCTGGCGTGTCGTCCAGCCGGACAGGTCTTCCTGCGCGCGGGGCATCATTTCACCTTTCCGTCTGGATTTGGGGTCGGTCCGGTCAGCGCATCGCGCCACTTGCCGGTCTTTTCCTCGACGTCCTCCCACTCTTCAAGATCCTCGTTGCCGCGATACATGGCAAAGGGCCTGAGCTTCTCGACATAGAAGTCGACCAACTCCTGCGGGCGGAACTTGGTCGGATCATAGCGGTTCCAGTGGACGACCTGCTCGACCGGCCGGCGCCACCTGAGCGACACGTCCTTTTCCGGATAGCCGATCGGGATCGTGCCGTAGGCGACCAGCGGCTCGGGATAGCCCAGCAGGTCCGCCAGGTCCCGGTTGGTGGTGTCCTCGCCGCCGCCCGACAGCCAGGCCGACGTCAGACCGCAGGCCGTGACGGCGAGTTGGACGTTCTGGATCACCGCGCCGAGCGAGGCGAGCAGGATGTTTTCGTTGTTGGCCTCGTACTCGGCCTCCCATTCGGAATCCGTGGCATTCGGGAACGAGGCCTTCCAGCGCGGATCGCCGAGCACGATGACGATGGCGACGGTGTTGGCGAGATAGGTCTTCTTCACCGCCGGGAAGCCCTTCACATGGGCGATCAGCCGGCTCGACTGGCGCAGGAACACCTCCAGCACCTTGTCCCGCATCTCGGGTTCGTCGACAATCAGCACGTCGAAGCACTGGGTGTTGGCGCCCGTCGGCGCCCAGCGGGCGGCCTCGGCGATCTTCATCAGCGTGCCGCGCTCGACGCGCCTGCCCTTCTCGAAGCGGCGCACGCTGCGGCGGCGACGCATCACGTCGATCAGGGAATCGATATCGGTGGACTGGTCGGTAACGTCGGACACGGCGCAAGTTCTCCCCGTTTGATCCGCAGAAGCTATGCGAGCAACCCGCAGGCAGGCAACTTCACAGATTGATTCAATCGCCTAAAGGATTGATTCAACCGTATGCCCGGCCCGAACAGGAAAAACTGAATCGGATGAATCGGATAGCGGGCGAACTTGGCAACCCGATTCAGCGACCTCACATATCGATTCAATCGCCGCTGCGGCTCAGACATTGATTCAACCTGGATTGATCCAGGTCTGATCGGTATGGCCGCAGCGGCGCTATAGTGGTCTTCAGGACAATAGACCGGATACCGATCGGCATGGCCCAGCTGGAAAAGAAACATCAGATCAATCTCTGGTACGCGTTCATCGCGTTCGGACTGCTGATGCTGTTCCAGACCTGGTACGCGACCTGGAAGACGGTCGAGCCGATCCCCTATTCCGAATTCGAGCAGTACCTGAAGGACGACAAGATCGCCGAGGTCGAGGTCCGCAAGGAACAGCTGTTCGGCAAGTTCAAGGAGCCCCAGGACGGGCGCTCCCATTTCATCACCAACCGGGTCGATCCCGCCGTCGCCGAAAATCTCGAGAAGTACGGCGTCAAGTTCGACGGCACGGTGCAGGACACCGTGTTGTCGAACCTTTTGTCCTGGGTGCTACCCGTTCTGCTGCTGTTCGGCCTTTGGGCGTTCTTCATTCGCCGGTTCGCCGACAAGCAAGGCTTCGGCGGCCTGATGACCGTCGGCAAGTCGAAGGCCAAGGTCTACGTCGAGCGCGACACCAAGGTGACGTTCAAGGACGTGGCCGGCGTCGACGAGGCCAAGGACGAGCTGAAGGAGATCGTCGCCTTCCTGCGCGATCCCGACACCTACGGCCGGCTCGGCGCGCATATCCCCAAGGGCATCCTGCTGGTCGGCCCGCCCGGCACCGGCAAGACGCTGCTGGCGCGCGCCGTGGCGGGCGAAGCGGGCGTTCCGTTCTTCTCGATCTCGGGCTCGGAATTCGTCGAGATGTTCGTCGGCGTGGGTGCTGCCCGGGTGCGCGACCTGTTCGACCAGGCGCGCAAGGCCAAGCCGTGCATCATCTTCATCGACGAACTGGATGCGCTGGGGCGCGCGCGCGGCGCCGGCGGCTCGTTCGGCGGGCACGACGAGAAGGAACAGACGCTGAACCAGCTTCTGGCCGAACTCGACGGCTTCGACCCGTCGGAGGGCATCGTGCTGCTGTCGGCGACCAACCGGCCGGAAATCCTCGATCCGGCGCTGTTGCGCGCCGGGCGCTTCGACCGGCAGGTGCTGGTCGACCGGCCGGACAAGTCCGGGCGCGTGGCGATCCTCAAGGTGCATATCAAGAAGATCAAGGTCCTTGCCGAGGACGTCTCACTGGACCAGATCGCGGCGCTGACTCCGGGCTTCACCGGCGCCGATCTCGCCAATCTCGTCAACGAGGCGGCGCTTCTGGCGACGCGGCGCGGCGGCAACCAGGTGACGATGGCCGACTTCACCAATGCGGTGGAGCGCATCGTGGCGGGGCTGGAAAAGAAGAGCCGCGTCCTCAACGAGCACGAGCGCACCGTCGTCGCCAACCACGAGATGGGCCACGCGCTGGTTGCCGCCACACTGCCCGGCATGGATCCGGTGCACAAGGTATCGATCATCCCGCGCGGCGTCGGGGCGCTCGGCTACACGATCCAGCGGCCGACCGAGGACCGCTTCCTGCAGACCACCGCCGATCTGGAAAGCCGCATGGCCGTGCTGATGGGCGGACGCGCGGCCGAACATATCGTTTTCGACGAGATTTCCACGGGCGCGGCGGACGATCTGGCCAAGGTCACCGACATCGCCCGGCGTATGGTGACGCGATTCGGCATGGCCGGCGATATCGGCCAGGTGGTCTACGAGGAGGAGCGCCAGGCCTTCATGGGTGAAGCCTTCGGGGCGTTCCAGTCGAAGGAATATTCGGAGGAAACCGCCCGGGAGATCGACGTGGCGGTGCGGGCGCTGGTCGACAAGGCCTTCGAACGGGCCGTGCAGGTACTCAACCAGCGGCGGGCCGATCTCGACGCGGGCGCGGCGCTGTTGCTGGAGAAAGAGACGATCACGGCCGACGAATTCCCGCCGATTTCCGGCAAGGTGCCCGCCGGCCAAACGGCAAGAGAAGAGACGCCGAAGGTCGACACGGACGGCACACTGCGCGTCGATTGACAGGGCCGCGGAAGCCCAATCCGTTGATCGTCTCGGAGATCGCATGCCTGCCGTGCACGCCCGCCAGATTGCCGCGGGGCACGGGGGCGTCTAAAGGAAGCGTCATGCGTCGCCGCGTCCGCCCTTGCCCGAAAACCGCCCCATGTCAGCGGCCCCTTATCTGATCCCCACCCTGAAGACGCTTGCCACCGTCGCTTTGGGCACGGTCGGCGGCCTGATCGCGTTCCTGTTCAACATCCCGCTGCCGTGGATGCTCGGATCGATCCTGATCGTCGGAATTGCGGGAATCGCGGGCGTCAACATCGGCGGCCACACCGTTCACGTCCCGATCTGGCTCAGGAACGTCATGATCCCGATCCTTGGCGTGATGCTCGGGTCCGCATTCACGCCGGCCATCGTCGCGGGCATGACGAGCTGGTGGATCACCATGCTGGCGCTGGTCGGTTACATCCTGCTGGCCACTGCGGTCGCCTACCAGTTCTACCGGCGCGCCGTCGGCTTCGACCCGGCAACCGCCTATTTCTGCTCGATCCCCGGCGGGCTGGTCGAAATGTCGATCATCGGCGAGGGATCGGGGGGCGACGGGCGCACGATCTCGCTCGTGCATTTCTGCCGCATCCTGTTCGCGGTGCTCACGCTGCCCTTCCTGATGCGCTGGCTCTATCACATCGACGGCGGCGGGGCGTATACCTCGATTTCGCTGGGGTTCGAGATGGAGCTGGTCGACGTCGCGCTGCTGGCCACCTGCGCCATCGCCGGGTACTACCTCGGCAAGCTCGCCCGGCTGCCGGGCGCGCAGATCTCCGGTCCGCTGCTGCTCAGTGCCATCGCGCACGCCACCGGGCTGACCGCGGCGAGCCCGCCGTACCTGCTGATCATCATCGCGCAGATCATCGCCGGCGCCTCGCTTGCGTCCCGCTTCGCCGGCGTTTCGGTGCGCGCGGCGGGCCGGATCCTGCTCGCCTCGCTCTGCGGAACCGTGCTCATGCTGTGCGTGACGCTTGCCGTCGCCTTCGCGCTGTCGACCGTGATCGACGAGCCGTTCGCGGCCCTGATCCTGGCCTATGCGCCCGGCGGGGTCACCGAAATGAGCCTGATCGCCTTGTCGCTGAACGTCGGCGTGGCCTTCGTCACCGCGCATCACATCGCGCGGATCGCCCTGTCGCTGGGGATGATGCCGGCGATCTGGCGACGGGTCGTGTCGAAACGGGCGTCGTAGCGCCTGCAGCCGGGCCGATCAGAACTTCCCGCCGGTCTTGAATCCGCCCCTGCCAAAACCACCGCCGGTCCGGAAACCGCCCCGTCCAAAACCGCCGCGTCCAAACCCGCCCGACGAGCCGGAGCGCGGCTTGAAGATGGAACCGCCGCCGGACGACGGACGACCCCACGGACCGTCGCGCGTGGTCGACCGGGGGCGCGTCGGGCCCGGGGTGTATTGGCCCCGCCGGCGCAGCTCCGCCCAGACCGCCGCGCCCGTGATGACGCCGCGCAGCAGTTCCTTGAGGAAGCCCTCGACCATGTCGTCGTCGAACTCCCAGCGGTCGTCGTCGTAGCGTTCGCCGACGAAACGCCCTCGGACTTCCTGCAGTTCACCAAGCTTGTTCTCGAGGTCTCGCTCGACCTTGCGGCGGCGCTCCAGGTCGTGCTCCAGATCCTCGATGTCCTCGCGCAAATCATCGATCCGCTCGACGATGCGCTCGTCGGCGGGTTCTGGCGTCAACAATGCCGCGCGGTGCAGGTCCCTCAGGCTGGTGTCCTGCAGAACCTCGACGATCGAGGCGATCGCCGATTGCGAGGCTTCGTCCTCGCCACGGTTGATCGTGGCCCGCTTGGTTTCCAGGGCCGTGCGCGCGGCGATCAGATCGGTGAGCTTTTCGGCAATGGCTGCGAGAGCCGCCTCGTCCGCGTCCGCCTTTTCGTCGATTTCGAGAATCCCGGCCTGACCGCGCTTTTCGGCCTCGAAGGCAGTCAGCCTGCCGGCTTCCTCCTCCGCCGCCTCGCGGGTGCGCGTGACGTGTTCGCCAAGGCGCTCAGGGATCTCGAGCAGCATGTAGTAGTTGGGCCGCGCATCGTGATAGCGCACCAGCCGCGCGACCCAGGCATCCAGCATGCGGATCAGGCCGCGGCCATGATAATCCTGCGTGCCGTAGCCGCGCTTCCACAGATACATGAACAGCGGATCGGCCTCATAGGGGGCGCCCTTCTCGATCCGGTCTTCCCTGGCGAGCTCGGCCTTGCGCTCCGCTTCGAAGGCTACCTTCTCGGCCGCCTCAACCGCCGCGATGCGCGCCTTGTAGTCCGGGTCGTCTGCCAGTGTGGCGAGCAGCCTGGCGTCTTCCGCATCGATGCGGGCGTGCAGATCGGCCACCTCGCGCGACAGGCGCGCGCGGTCGGCCTCCAGCTGCTCGATTTCGGCGGCGCCGGCCTCGATTTCCCTGCCCACATCGGACAGGGCGGCATCCCGCGCGGCCTTCAGGCGCGCGATTTCGGACCTGGCCCGGTCGAGCTTGCCGCCAAGCGATGCTGCGCCGTCCTTGCCGAAGCGGAATGCGGCAAGCTCCCGGAACGCGGCGATCTCCTCGGCGCGAAGGCTGGCGATCCGGTCGCCGATGCCGGCGATCTCGGCAGCGACCTCCGCTTCCTCCTTGCGCAGGGAGGCGACCTCGGCGTCGATGCGTTGAAGTGTCTTGCGGCCTTTCGACATGCGCTTGCCTACCACTCGGTGATCGCGCCGCCGCTGACCGGCATGGCGTATTCGGGTTCAAGCGTGCCGCGGCGCTTGGCGCCGAGGATGTCGTTCTGGATGATGCCGTCGTCTTCCTTGTCGCGGCGCACCCGATTAAAGGTGTCGGTGGGTACCCGCACCGCCCATTCCGTCACCGCGTCCGCCTTTCCGGTCTCCTCGTTGGTGACCGAAACCGTCACCGGCTTTGCATTGCGATTGAGCGCCTCGACGACAAGATAGTAGTTCCGGCTATCCGGATTGGCCTCGGGAATGCGCCAGACACCGGATGTCGCGCCGGGCCGCGAGACGATGCGCAGAACGTATTCCTGATCCAGCCGGTCGCGCAGGTCCTGAAGCTGGGAGGCTGCCGAGCGAGCACCCTCCAGATTGCCGGCCTCCAGCGCCTCTACGCCGTCCGCGTGGATCGAGCCGGCCATTTTTGTGGCTTCGGGAGCTTCCGAATTCGATTCAATTCTGGAGCGCAAGTCGTTGAGCTGCTTCGGCAATGTCTCGGAGAGCTCGATCTGGCGGGCTTCCGCCCGGTTCTCGGCCGGCACGGTGACAAGCCAGTGCCAGGCGCCCCAGGCAATCAGCACCGCGGCGACGATGCCGAGCACCGCCTTGCCCCAGACATGACGGCGCACGTAGAGCTTCGCCAGCGTCACCGAGAAGCTGGGCCCCGGCGGCGAATAGGAGAAGCGCTGTTCCTTGAGCGCCGTGACGCCCTCGGCCAGGATCTGGTCGGTGACGTCGATGCCCTGCGCGCTGTAGATCTCGCGCAGGCGCTCGATCAGCTGGCGGTCGCGCTCGTCCTCGTTCAGCTCGCGCGCGACCAGGTTCTCGCGGTGGCGCAGCGTATCCACCACGTCCATCGCGAGCATGACCTCCTCGAGAGGCCGTTTCAGCGTCGCTGCTGGTTCTGCCATACCACCCGGCCCGATCGGCTATGCGTGTCGTCGCACCCTATCTCAACCGGCGGTCAATGTCCGGCCGGAAGGGCACTGCCCTCGGCGGCCAGGCGCGCGAGCCGGCGCTTGCCGTCCTCCACCGCGTCGCGGATCTCATTGGAGTTCCTGGTGGCAAGCGTCCGCATCTCCGAAATGATCTCGGCAGATCGCTCCTGGTAGTTGATCACCGAGTCGACCAGGCTCTTGACCGCATCGGCACGCACCGTCGGTCCGTAGCCTGACTTCAATGCCGCCTCCTGG
>CAJQNW010000448.1 GCA_905479765.1 uncultured Tepidamorphus sp.
TTGGTGAGTGTCGTCTTGCCGGTCGAAGTGCCGCCAGCGACGAGGATGTTGGCGCGCGCGGCGACGCCGGTCCTCAGTGCCGATGCATGCTCGGCGGTCATGATGCCGGCGGCGACATAGTCGTCGAGAGAGAACACCGCCACGGCCGGCTTGCGTATCGCGAAAGCCGGCGCTGCGACGACCGGCGGCAGAAGGCCCTCGAACCTTTCCCCCGTTCCGGGCAGCTCTGCCGAGACGCGAGGGCTTCCGCTATGAACCTCGGCGCCGACATGGTGGGCGACAAGACGGATGATGCGTTCGCCGTCTTCGGGCACCAGACGCTCGCCCGTATCGGCGAGGCCCTCGGATAGACGGTCGATCCAGAGGCGTCCGTCAGGATTCAGCATCACCTCGACGACGACCGGGTCTTCGAGGAAAGTCGCGATGGCTGGACCGAGCGCGGTGCGCAGCATTCGCGCGCCGCGTGCGATCCGCTCCGAATTGTGATGTGAAGCTGCCATCCGATCCCCGTTTCCGACGGGGACAAACAGGCGGTCCCCATGCGGGGATGATTAAAAGAGCCTGATTTAGGACCGATTCAACAAGGAATTAGCGTAGTAGCAGCGTAGCGAGCAAAAACAGGTGAACGGCGGGCACATGCCCCGAGCTATTGCGCGTCGACGCCAAACTTCGTGGGCAACGGATTCAGGCAAAGACGGCTATGTCTTGTTTCGACCGATTCCGTTGAAAAAGTAGCTGTTGCTGGCGCCTTGGCGCGCTGATTCAATCTCTTGAGCTCAGGGGGGATTCGGCGATGATGGGTGAACGGCAGTCGGCGCAAGGTGCGCTGTTCTATGAGTTCTCGTTGGAGGAACACGTCCCGGCTGACCACCTTCTGCGATCCGTCGACCGGTTTGTCGACCTGTCAGGCATCCGGGCGCATCTTCGTCCCTATTACAGCGATATCGGGCGGCCCTCGATCGACCCCGAACTGATGATCCGCATGCTGCTGGTCGGCTACATCATGGGGATCCGGTCGGAACGACGGCTGTGCGAGGAGGCGCATCTGAACCTGGCCTATCGGTGGTTCTGCCGTCTCGATCTGACTGATCCAATCCCGGATCACTCGACCTTCTCGAAGAACCGTCACGGGCCGTTCCGCAACGGCGATCTGTTCCGCACACTGTTCGAGAGCGTCGTTGCGCGCTGCATCGCCGAGGGACTGGTCGGTGGCGAGCGCTTTGCTGTCGACGCCAGCCTGATCCGCGCCGACGCCAACAAGCAGAATGCCACACCGATCGGCGATTGGGCGGCCGAGTGGCTCGATCCTGAGGACGTGCCTCGCGCTGTTCGCGAGTATCTCGACACCTTGGACGATGACGCCTTCGGCGCTGCGACAGACGTGAAGCCGAAGCTCACCTCCCATGCCGACCCGGCGTCCCAGTGGACCGGTGCGATGAAGGGACCGGCCTTCTTCGCCTATGCCGACAACTATCTGATCGACACCGATCACGCGATCATCGTCGACGTCGAGGCGACGCGCGCCGTGCGCCAGGCAGAGACCGGTGCTGCACGCACCATGATCGGCCGGACGATGGAACGCTTCGGCCTCTATCCCGAGGCGCTTGTCGCCGATACCGCCTACGGCTCGGCGGACATGCTGGGATGGCTGGTCTATGAGCATGGGATCGAGCCGCACATACCAGTCTTCGATAAGTCGCAACGCAAGGACGGCACGTTCTCCAGCACGGACTTCGTCTTCGACCGCGAGGCGGACGAATACATCTGTCCCGGCGGCAACCGCCTGAAGAAGTACTGGCGGACCATGACCAAGCCTCGGATTGGGATCTGCAAGGACGGGTTCATCCGCTACTACGCCAGCAAGAAGGACTGCTCGCGTTGCGCATTGAGGGCAAGGTGCACGCCGAACCAGCCGGCGCGGAAGATTGCCCGCCACATCCACGAAGGCGCCCGCAACTTGGCCCGCGAGATCACGGAGAGCGACGCCTATGTCGCCTCAAGCCGAGCCAGGAAGAAGGTCGAGATGCTGTTTGCTCATCTCAAACGCATCCTGAGGCTGGATCGCCTCCGCCTCAGAGGACCCAACGGCGCCCGCGACGAGTTCCACTTGGCAGCCACCGCCCAAAACCTCCGCAAGCTGGCGAAACTGGTGCCGGCGCCGGTCTGAGAGACCGGAACGGTAACACTGAAGCCGACAGATCGGCGGCTTTCCAGCCGACTTTTTCAACGAAATCGACCCATTGCGGTCTTTCGCTTGGGCAAGGACGAGCCCCAATACCCGTCAGTGCTTCACTACCGACGTCCGCCACCCTCCCTTATAGAGGTCCTCGAAACTGCACGCGCGTACCCTCGAAACGTTCGGCAGAAATTCGACTACACAGGTCGTCCCATTCGCACCCGCGGCAGGCGGTGCGGATGCGGTTTGTGGCGAAAGCGCTGCGCATCTGGCGCACGGATGCAGGGCCTAGCCTTATCATCGACTCGGCTTGAATCGGATCGGGCAATAGCGCGCCCAATGCGGACGCCGCGAGCCGGTCCCGCTCCGTCACGCTGTCGCGCCAGCAGTGCGACCCGGAATCGTCAAGCAGAGGCGCGCAAATGTCGTCCGGCCCCTCCACGATGAGAATGTCCTCGCCCTTGGCAATCCGCCCCGCGATTACGTCGTAGTTGGCGGTGAACGCGGGGCTGTAGCCTTTGCCCGAATAAGTGAGCAGGCAGAGCAGATGGTGCGGCCTGAGCCGGATCGTCATTTTGCGGAGCGGATCTTGCCGCGCATGAAGAGCACGAGGACGGCCGCGCCGAGAGCGGATTTCAAGACAGCGCCGACAAGGAACGGCATGACCCCATGGACGATCGCCTGTTCTAGGCCGATCACCGTGGCGAGCCAGGCCATGCCGAGGGCAAGGCAGACAGCGTTGCCGAGCAACATGCCCACAAAGGCCAGGACAGGCCGCTTGCCGTTCCAGCCCTGTTCGGCCAGCCATCCGATCATCGCCCCGATGAGCGGGAAGGCAAAAAGGTAGCCGGCGGTCGGGCCCACGAAATGGTGCGCGCCGGCAGCGCCGCCGGAAAGAACTGGCATCCCCACGACCGCTTGGGCGAGCCAGGCAACGATGGTGATCGCACCGAGCCGCCATCCGTAGAGTGCGCCGACCAGAGCCACGCCGAAGGTTTGCATGTTGATCGGTACCGGAACCATCGGAACTTCGATCCACGAGCACAGCGTCAGGAACAGCGAGCCGACGACAACCGCGCCGACCTGCCAGGCACGGGAGCGGCTCTGGAGATCGAGGGGACTATAACCGGATTTCAGGGGTGATGCGGCCGTGTTGCTCATGCGGCGTTCTCCTTGCGACAGAATTATAGATAAAAATGAGAATCTATCGCTAAAAGACTCCACAAAAATTACCTGGTGGCAAGAGCAATCGTGTTACCGAAGCTCCGCAACGGAAATCGGCCCCGTTTTCTGGCCTTTTTGACCGATCCATTGCACGTGACGC
>CAJQNW010000449.1 GCA_905479765.1 uncultured Tepidamorphus sp.
TGCGCTATGCAATAAATTTCGAACCAGTGCCCTTCGCCTTCGGAGGGCGGAAGTCGTTAGACAAGCCCGAGCCTATTTGCTCGCTTTTGTTTCTTTTTCTGCGACCGGGTAGAGCTCTGTCTTTCATACATGAAAAAGTAGGCTCAACCTCTTCCGTATGGACGAAGATGGCACAGGTTATCAGGTTTCAGAGAAACGGACGAACAACGCGAAATATGCCCGTTCTATGTTGGCCGGCAACTCAAGATGCTTCCGAGATCGCCAACTGCGCGAACATAGGTGCTTGCTTGCTGACGACGGTGGTGCGATTCTGAAAATTGCGCGGGCCCTCGCACGCCAAGCCGCCAGAGAAGACCATGCGCGCCAACAAGCCGGGAGCGCATGCAATGCTGAAACGTGCCGCGATCTATGCGAGGTTTTCCACCGATCTTCAGAATGAGCGATCGGTCGAAGATCAGATTACCCTCTGCCGAAAGCATGCCGAACAGCACGATCTCGCTATCGTTGCGACATTCGAAGACAAAGCGCGATCCGGCGCTTCGATCTTCGGCAGGGACGGTTTGCTGCGACTCATGGACGCCGCCCGCGACGGGACGTTTGACGTTCTAGTCGTCGAGGCTCTCGATAGGCTCTCGCGCGACATGGAGGATCTGGCCGGTATTCACAAACGTCTCTCGTTTATGAATATCGAAATTCGCGCCGTACACGACGGTGTCGCCAACACGGTTCTCGTTGGCCTTCGCGGATTGGTGGGCCAACTCTATCGCGAAGACAATGCGCACAAGATTCGGCGCGGCCAGGCAGGACGAGTCGGACAAGGTCTTAATGCTGGTGGCCTTACCTATGGCTATGCTCCGTTGCCCGGCGAGCCAGGGAAGCGACAGATCGTCGAAGAAGAAGCCGAAGCAATCCGACGCATCTTCGAAGAGTATGTCTCCGGTCGAACGCCGCGCGACATCGCTCGTAATCTGAACCGCGATAACATCTCCGCGCCACGCGGATCGAAGTGGAATGCATCGACGATCAACGGCAATCTGCAGCGCGGAACGGGCATCTTGCAGAACGAACTGTATGACGGCCGGCTTGTTTGGAACAAGGTGCGGATGGTGAAAGACCCAGACACGGGTCGCCGGGTGTCTCGCCCGAATCCGAAAGAAGAGTGGCAGTCGGTCGACGTGCCCGAACTGGCGATTGTCAATCATGCACTCTTTGAGCAAGCCCAACTCCGGAAGCGGGAACGCAGTCTGAACCTGCCACACTACCATCGCAGACCCCGACACATGCTGTCCGGGCTACTGCGCTGTGGCGCCTGCGGATCGGGGATGTCGACGAATGGCAAGGACAAATCCGGTCGCATCCGGATTCGATGCTCCGCCGCGACAGAAAGCGGCTCATGTCCCGACCCGAAGACCTTTTACCTAGACACAGTCGAAGCTTCGCTCCTGTACGGACTGCATGCTGAGCTCCGAAGCCCGAAAGTCTTAGCCGAGTACGTAAAAACCTATCACGAGGAGCGCAAGCGTTTGTCGGCCGAAGCAGACGCCAATCGCATTCGGATCGAGCGCCGCGCCGAGCTGCTCAAGCACGAGATCGACCGCCTAGTAGACCACCTCGCCAAGGGGATCGGTGACCCACGTGTGCTGGGGCCACGGTCGACCGAACTCTACTGTCAGCGCGAGGAGATCCTCGCCGAGCTAGCCGAAGCCCCGCCGCCAATCGAGGTCGTAATGCTGCATCCTGCCATTTTGAAGCGGTATGAAGAGCAGCTTGAAAACCTGCAATCTGCCCTGGGCAAAGGAGTGACCTCGGGCGACCGCGAATGCGCCGAAGCGATCCGGGAACTTGTCGAGACAGTCACTGTCTATCGCGACCCTTCCGCACCCGGGTCAGTTGAAATCGAGGTATCGGGACGCCTAAACGCCGTCCTAGGTGACCGCACCTATCCGAACGGCGTCAAACGGGTGTGTGGATTGGTGGTAGCGGAGGAGGGACTTGAACCCCCGACACGCGGATTATGATTCCGCTGCTCTAACCAGCTGAGCTACTCCGCCGCCGATCGGTGTGCGGCGCTGACACGCGCGACAACCGTGCGGAGCGCATATAAGGAGCCCCTTCAAGGGGTGTCAAGCTGGGCAACGGCGAAGTTCCGGGCTTTAACGGGTTCCCGGCGCCACCACATCGTTTACCGTCTCGTCGCGGCGGCAGAACCGCAGCATGGTGAACAGGCCCGCCGGCGGCAACGCCTTGCGGTCGATCAGGTCGAGTCCCGGCCTGCCCAGCACGGTCTCCAGCGGGAATTCCGGCCGCCAGCCAAGCCGGTCTGCGAACGGCGCCATCGCCTGCTCGATCGCCGCGCGCGGCCCGGTTTCGGCGCTGAAATGGTTGACCAGGATCACTTCCCCGCCGGGCCGGCACACCCGCTCGAGCTCGGCCATCACCAGTTCGGGCTCCGGCGCCACCGTCACAACGTGCATGGCAACGACCGTATCGAAGCTGGCATCGGCAAAGGCGAGCGCCTGGGCGTCCATCTCCAGCAGCGCGGTAACGTTGCCAAGCTTCTGCTTGGCAACACGCCGTCGCGCCTGCTCAAGCATATCGGACGACAGGTCTATTCCCACCACCTCGAGATGCGGCGCGTACATCGGCAGCGCGATGCCCGTCCCGACGCCCACTTCGAGAACGCGCCCCTGCGAGGCGTTGATGTGGCGCACGGCCTTGCGCCGCGCCGGTCGCGTCACCGAGCCGAACAGTTCGTCATAGAAAGGTGCCCAGCGCCGGTAGGCGCGACGGACCCCTTCACTGTCCAGTTCGACTGCAGGACGCCGGATCGGCGGTGTCTGGTTCAATGCGTCTGGGTCCCCAAACCCGTTGCGTTCATATTAGCGAGCCGCGACAGCAGCGTCTTGGGCGGCCGGTTCTCTGGCCGGGTGTACAACGCGCGAACGCGCCGTATCGATCCATCCGCCACCCAGCACGCGGCTTTGTTCGATGTCCGACTCGTAGAACACGCAGGCCTGGCCCGGCGAAACACCGTAGTCCCCGTCCAGCAGCTCGACCTCGGCGACATCGTCGCGGATCGTCAGCCGGGCGGGCTGCGGTGGCCGCGTCGAGCGCACCTTGGCGCAGATGTCGTAGGATCCGGCACTGAGCGGCCGGTCGCCGAGCCAGTTGACCTGGCGCAGCGTCACATAGTGGGTTTCCAAAGCTTCGCGCGGCCCCACCACGACCTGCCGGGTCTCCGCATCGAGATCGACCACATAGAGCGGCTCGCCGACCGCCACGCCGATCCCGCGGCGCTGCCCAACCGTGTAGTGAATGATGCCGTCATGACGCCCCAGCGTGCGCCCGTCGATATGGACGATGTCACCCGGCTCCGAAGCGCCGGGACGCAACCGTTCGATGATCTGGCTGTAGCGCCCGGTTGGCACGAAGCAGATATCCTGGCTGTCGCTCTTCTCCGCGATCGCCAGCCCGAACTCGCGGGCAAGGTCCCGGGTCTCCGGCTTGGTCATGTCGCCTAGCGGAAACCGCAGGAAATCGATCTGCTCCTGCGTCGTGGCGAACAGGAAATAGCTCTGGTCGCGGTCTGCGTCCTTGGCCCGGTAGAGCGCCCGGT
>CAJQNW010000450.1 GCA_905479765.1 uncultured Tepidamorphus sp.
TCGGCCACGCTCGTTCCCGGTTCGCCGACCTGGCCGGCCAGATAGACCGTGCCGTTGTGGATGACGGCCTGACTCATGCGGGGGCCGGTTTCCAGGCGGGTGATGTTGCTCATGATGTCCTCATTGTTGGTGGCGTCGCTCAGGCGTCGATGAAGCCCTGCAGGGTATGGGTCAGGTTGTCACCAAGCGCGGCGGAGAGATAGCCGTATTCCCGCATGAAAAGCCTCGGCAGGCCAGGTCCGGATTTCGTCGCGCCGATACGGGCGAAGCCCGACGTCGTAACGGCGAGCCCCTTGAAGGGATCGTCATTATGGGCGTCGATGTCCACAGCGACGACCATAGATACGCTTCGGCTGTTCCGGATTGCGTTCGAGTACTCCATTGGCCATGACGTTCTTCGCATCGCGTTTCCACTGGTGCTCGTCAAAATCCGCCTTCATGTTTCGTGCTCATTGTTTTTAAGGGCGGTCAGGCCCGCCTCGCCGAGTGTTAGAATTGTTTCGCCCTGTGAGGCGGAGAATCCGAGCCGATCGTAGAATGCGCGGGCCTCGGCGTTGTCGTCGTAGACGACGAGCTTCAGGAACCGGACGCTCCAAACCGTTGCGGCGTCGTCGGCAATCGCGTTCAGGAGCCGGCGCCCCAGGCCCTGGCCGCGCGTCGACGGCGCGACCCAGAGATCGGAGACATAGACGCCGGCGCCTGCCTGGACAGTCGAAAAGACCGGCGAATAAAGTGCTGCCCCGACAACCGTGTCGCCGGTCTCCGCCAGCAATCCGCGGAAGGTGGGGTTCGCGCCGAACCCGGCTTCGCGCAGACGGTCCGGCGTCGTGGCATGCGTGTCGCCGATATGGTCGGACAGATGCCGAAGCGCCGTGTCCAGTCTCTCGGCATCCTCCGCCACGGCGTTTCTGATCGTGATGGATGTCATGTCAGATCGCCGCCATTTCAAATCGCGGTCCGATCCGCGCCCTTCAGGCCGAGCATGGCGCGCGCCTCCGTCGGGGTCGCCACTTCGCGCCCCAGTTCCTCGACGATACGACGGATCTTGGCCACCTGTTCGGCATTCGTTTTCGCCAGCTTCCCGCGCGCGATCATTAGGCTGTCCTCGAGCCCGACGCGGACGTGCCCTCCCATCGCGGCGGCCATCGTCGTCAGCGGGATCTGGTGCCGGCCGGCGGCGAGCACGGAAAAGGCGTAATCGGCTCCGAACAGCTTGTCGGCCATCGACTTCATGTGTCCCAGGTTTTCCGGGTCGGGCCCGATTCCGCCGAGAACACCGAAGACGAACTGGATGAAGAACGGCGGCTTCACCAGCCCTCGGTCGGCGAAATGGCGCAACATGTAGAGATGGCCGACATCGTAGCATTCGAACTCGAATCGAGCACCGCGCTCGGAGCCGAGTTCCGTCAATATGCGCGCGATGTCGCGCGGCGTGTTCTTGAACACCAGGTCGTCGGAGTTTTCCAGAAAGGGTTTTTCCCAGTCGTGCTTCCAGTCGGTGATCTTCGTCGCCGCGGGATAAAGCGCGAAGTTCATGGAGCCCATGTTGAGTGAACACATCTCCGGCTCGGCGCGTTTCGGCGCCGCCAGGCGTTCGTCCAGCGACATCACCGCGCTGCCGCCGGTGGTGAGGTTCAAAACCGCATCGCAGGATTGCTTGATGCGCGGCAGGAACGCGTCGAAATAGTCCGGCGAGGATGACGGCTGCCCGGTTTTCGGTTCACGCGCATGCATATGCAGGATCGCAGCTCCGGCCTTGGCGGCGCCGACCGCCTGTTCGGTGATCTCGTTGGCCGTGACCGGCAGGTATGGCGACATGGACGGCGTATGAATGGAGCCGGTGACTGCACAGGTGATGATGACTTTCGACATGGTCTCCTTCAGGCGCTTCGCGGCAGAGAGGGTTGAACTTCGTCGGCGAATTGCCTGAGCGAGGCATCAAGGACTTCTAAGATCTCGTCGATCTGGCTCTCGTTGACGATCATCGGCGGACAGACAAGGATGTGGTCGCCCTCATTGCCGCCGCGCGTACGGCGCGAATAGACGATCAGGCCGTTGTCGTAGGCGATGTTGACGAAGCGGTCGTATGCGGCAAGCGAAGCAGGAAGCGGCACCATGGTTCGCTGGTCGGAGACGAACTCGAAGGCCAGCAGCAGTCCCTTGCCGCGCACGTCGCCGATGAAGGAATAGCGCTGCATCAGGTCTTCAAGCCGAGACTTCAGAAGTTCGCCCATTCGTTCCGCATTGGCAATCAGGTCGTGACCCTCGATCTCTCCGATCACGGCGAGCCCGGCGGCACAGGCAAGCGGATTGCCGGCATAGGTATAGCCGTGCTGGAATCCGCCGGCGTCGAGAACCGGTTCGACAATCCGGTCATGCGCCGCTATGGCCCCGAGGGGCACATAGCCGGCCGCGAATCCCTTCGACATCGCGACGATATCGGGCTGCACGTTCCAGTGTTCGCCGGCCAGGAACCTGCCGGTCCGGCCGGCACCGGTCATCACCTCGTCGAGGATCAGGAGCACGCCGTATTCGCGGCAGATTTCCTGAATGCGCTCCATGTAGCCCTTCGGTGGAACCAGCGCGCCCGTCGAAGCGCCGCCTACCGGCTCGACGAAAAAGGCCAGCACCGTCTCCGGATCTTCCTCGATGATCTTGCGCTCGAGCATGTCTGCGTAGTGCAGCCCTGTCGCCTCCTCCTCGGGATCGAGCCCGTCCAGATATGCGCGCGGCGCCGGCACCTTCGGCATCATGCGCATCATTGGTTCGAACGGTTCGGTCAGCGGGTCGTAGCCGGTCAGCGCCAAGGCGCCGAGCGTCGCGCCATGATAGGAGGGGGTGCGCGAAATCACTTTCCAGCGCGCGCCCTGCCCTGACGCGATCGCGTGCTGCCGTGCGAGCTTGATGGCGCTTTCGACCGCTTCCGAACCGCCTGAAACGAAAAATATGCGGTTTAGCCCATCGGGGGTGAGAGACGCCGTCTTGGCCGCCAGTTTTTCGGACGCCTCTGTTTCAAAATGCAGTCGGTACCCGAAGGTCGACTTCTCCATCTGCAGGCGCATGGCGGCCAGAACGTTCTCGTTCGAATGGCCGATATTGCATACCATCGCGCCGGACGAGCCGTCGATATAGCGCTTGCCGTCGATGTCCCACATATAGATGCCGCGCGCTTCGTCGAGCATCGGCTTGCGCCGCCGGCTCTCATAAAAGAGGTGGCTTCTTTGCTGGCTGGGCATGGAGTTTGTCCGGGCTTCAGATCGTCGGCAGGACGGCGCAATCGCGCGGCCTGAGCCGAAGCGAGACTTGCGCGCCTTCCGCAAAAGGACGCTCATCGATCATGTTGATAGCCTGTAGCTGGCGGTCTCCGGCGCGAACGAAATAGCGCACCGCCTGGCCCTGGTAGTCGACCGTCTCGACAATGGCGTCCACGGACACGGCGCCGTCGGCAGGCGTATCGCGCGGCGCCAGCTGCAGTTTTTCCGCCCGCACGACCAGTTTGGCCGGCCCGGCCGCGGCGCCCTTCGGAGCCTTGTCCGCCGGCACCGCGATGCGACCCAAGGTCTCGGTTTCGAAAACGAAGGTGTTGCCATCGCGGCCCATACAGTTCGCAGGGACGATGTTGGACGCGCCGAGGAAGTTGGCGACGAACTCGCTTGCCGGCGTATTGTAGACCTCCTGCGGAGGTCCGACCTGTTCGACGCGGCCCTCCGACATCACGACGATCTGGTCGGACATGGCCAGTGCCTCGGATTGGTCGTGGGTCACGAATAACGTGGTCACGCCAATCCGTTCCTGAATTCGTTTCAGCTCCACGCGCATGTCTTCGCGAAGGTTGGCGTCGAGTGCTGAAAGCGGCTCGTCCAGCAGCAGCACGTCCGGTTCGATGACGATGGCGCGGGCGAGCGCGATGCGTTGTTGCTGACCGCCCGAGAGCTGTTTGGGATAGCGCTCGCCGACATCCGGCAGCTGGACCAACTCCAGCGCGTCGCTGACGCGTTTCTTAGTGTCATCCTTCGATACGTTGCGGTACTTCAGGCCGAAGGCGACGTTTTCGGCGATCGACTTGTGAGGAAACAGTGCATAGTTCTGGAAGACGATGCCAAGATTGCGTTTGTGGATCGGCACATCGTTGACACGCCTGCCCTTGATCTGGATTTCGCCCTCGGTCGGATCGAGCAGTCCGGCGACCATGCGCAGAGTCGTCGTCTTGCCGCAGCCGGATGGGCCAAGTAGCGTCACGAAGGCACCCTCGGGGACTTCCAGCGAGGTCTTGTGGACGGCGGTGAAGCTTCCGAAACGCTTCACGATATCGGTCAGAGTAACGGAACTCACGATGCCGGTCTCCGGTGGGAACGGGAGGGGCTCCCCGCCGCCAGCCGCGGCGGGGAGGTAGTCTGGAAAGGCTCAGTAGCCCTTCTGGATGCGGCCGAATTCTTTCGACCATTCCTGCTCGTGGCCGTTCCAGTAGGCCGGATCGGCGAACGTCAGTCCCGCCAGCGAGCCGGTCGGGTCGAAGGCCGGCAGCTTGGGGATCTTGGTACCGAGATCGACCTTCTGCGGGTCGAGGGCCGGTGGGTAATTCTGACCCTCGGCAACGGCGATCGACGTTTCCGGCGCCAGCATGAAATTGAGTAGCTCCTCGACTTCCGCCATCGGCGAGCCCTTGATCACGAACAGGCACTCCTGCCAGCCGAACCCGTTCGGCGGATCCATGTAGCCGATGTCGTGGCCCTGCTCCTGCAGCGCATAGATTCGGCCGGACCAGCCTTCGGTCACGTAGATCTCCTCTTCGGCGAGCAGGCTCATCAGTTCCGCGCCGGACGTCCAGTACTTCAGCAGAAGATCGCGGTTCGTCCGGATCGCCGCCCAGACCGCGTCCATGTCGGTCGCGTTGTTGGGATCCTGGCCGGTCTGCAGCGAGGCGTACCAGATGCGCGTGCGCCAGTCGCTCCAGCCGCCGATCTTGCCCTTGTACTTCTCGTCGATGAGGATCTTGGCGCCCTTCTCCTTCATCTCGTCGTCCGAGATGTACTTGCGGTTATAGGCGAGACCCGTGGTGCCGTAGTCGTAAGGCACGCAGGATAGCTTGCCGTCCGTCACCTTGCGGAATACCTCGGTGAGTTTCGGGATCACGTACTCAAGGTTCGGGATCTTGCTCTCGTCCAGGGTCGAACCCAGATCCAGATTGACATAGCGGGCGTAGTCGAAGACGCCGGAAAGATGGGCGATGTTGTACTCGCCCGGCTGACTGGCCTTCACGCGCGACAGGTATTCGTCGCCACCGCCGAACGTTCCGTCGACGACTTTAACACCGGTCTTCTTCGTGTAGGGATCGAAGGCATATTTGCGGAACGCCTCGGAAACGACGCCGCCCCAGCCGTCGAACCGGACCTCCTCCACAGCGGCCAGGGCATGGCGCGCGAACGGCATCTGTACGCCGTAGGCTAATCCGGCCGCGCCAAGAATACCCAGGAATTTGCGGCGATCGAGATCACCGTTCATGTAGCGCTCGCGTAAGCGCTCGTACCGTTTCGTATCGTCCATTGGTAACTCCTTTTTTCTCTCCGGAAGCTAGATCTCTTTTGGTTCAGCGCCCGCGTTTTGCGGACATTTGCCGGGCAATCGCCAGCCCCAACAACGGCAGCCCGACGGTAAGCAGGATCATCACGGTGCCGAGCGCGTTGATCTCCGGCGAGATCGAGTTGCGCAGCATCGCGAATATTTGCGTAGGCACGGTCTCGACGCCGCCTGGTTTCCAGAACAATGTCCCGGTGATGTCGTCGAAGCTGATGGTGAAGGCGAAGAGCGCGCCGGCGAGAACGGCCGGCAGCATCAACGGCAAAGTGACTTCGAAGAAAGTCTGCACCGGGCTCGCGCCAAGGCTCATCGCCGCCTCCTCGATGTCGCGGCGGATCGCGATGAGGCGCGCCTGCACGACGAGCACGACGAACGGCAGCGTGAAGATGACGTGCCCGAAAAGCAGCAGCATGAAGCTCTTGTTGATCGACAGGAAATTGAGAAACAGGAGCAATGCTACGGCCAGGACGACTTCCGGCACCAGGATCGGCGCGATCAGCAACGTGGAAATCAGATTCGAGCCCGGCACGCGGTATCTGACCAGCGCCAGGCTCGCCAGAACGCCGAGTATGGTCGAAAGCACCGCAGTCAGCAGGCCAAGAATAATGGAGGTGCGAAAAGCCCGTAGGATCGCGTCGTTCTGCGCCAGCTCGACAAACCAGCGTACCGAAAGACCGGTCATCGGAAAGGAGCCGAACTGGCTGGCGTTGAAGGACAGCAGCACCACGACCGCGACCGGTAGGAACATGAAGACGTAGACGAGCAGCGTCCACCCACGGATGAGGCTCCAGCCCATCAGCCCAGCCCCTTCATCAGCTGCGCCATCCCAAGATAGCGGTTGTAGATCAGCACCAGCGTACCCAGGACGACAAGCAGCATCAGCGACAGCGCCGAGCCGAGCGGCCAGTTGAGTTGCGTGATGATCGCCTCGTAGACGAGATTGGCGAACATGGCGTCGGTCGGCCCGCCGAGGATCAGCGGGGTGATGTACGTTCCCGCGCCCAATACGAAGCACAGCAGACCGCCCGCGGCGAGGCCGGGCAGCGAGAGCGGCAATGTCACTTCGAGAAAGCTCTGCCACTTTGTAGCGCCTAGTGAGTTTGACGCGTCTTCCAGCGTCTCATCGATGCCGTCGAGGCTGACGAAGACGTTGAGGATCATGAACGGCAGCAGGAAGTGGACGAGACCGAGGATGACCGTTGTCTCGTTGTAGAGCATCTGGATCGGCTCGTTGATGATCCCGAGCGACAGCAGTATCGAGTTCACCGCACCGGAGACGCCGAGGATATTGATCCAGCTCATGGTGCGAATGATGTAGCTGACCCAGAACGGCAGCATCAGCAGCAACAGCAGGATCGCCTTGTTACCGCGCGAGCGCGCGATGAAATACGCCGCGGGATAGCCCATCAAGGCGCATGCGATGGTGGTTATCAATGCGATCTTCAGCGTACCGAGCAGAATGTCGCGATAAAACCGATCGCTCAGCGCTTCCTGCCAATTGTCGAGAAAGAAGCCGATCTGATCCGCGCCCGTGGCCGTTCGCAGCCAGAACGAATAGATCAGGATGAAGACGAGCGGCACGAACAGAAGCAGCGCAATGGCCGCCAGTGCGGGCGACAGCAGGATCCAGGGCTGACGGGCCTCGCGGCGTTCGACCGACATTCAATGTCCTTCCGCAACTCGGATGCCTTGACATTGGCGGCGCGGTCATCATTCATCAAATAGATAAGAGGAATTCCGTCTATAGGTTTGCCCTATGGCAATTGCCACGACGCCAATTCGCTCGTCCGAACGCCTTGTCCGCGAACTCGACTGGAATCTGCTGCGAACTTTCATTGTATTGGCGGAATCCCGCTCGGTCACCGAGGCGGCGCAAAAGCTCCGGCTCGCCCAGCCGACCGTCTCCACCGCATTGAAAAGGCTGGAGAACAGGCTCGGCAAGAAGCTGATCGACCGTTCGCCGGGCCACTACAGGCTGACCGACGTCGGCGAGCTGATCTACCGCGAAGCGGTGGACATCCAAGGATCGATCTTTCGCCTCACGACGCTGATGCGCGATGTCACAGACGACGTGCGGGGGCATGTGAAAATCGCCGTGGCGAGCCATGTCGTCTGCCCGGTCTTCGACGACGCCTTGTCGCATTTCCACGCCAAATATCCCAAGGCGACGTTGTCGGTCGATGTCCACACGAGCCGCGACGCAATCGCCGCCGTCGCCGAAAGAAGCGCCAGCTTCGCCATTTGTCTGGTGCGCGACCGCAATCCGAAACTCGAATACAGTCGCCTGTACCGCGAATTTTTCGGCCTTTTTTGCGGTCCGCCGCATCCCCTGTTCGGGCGCGACGGGCTGAAACGCCGGGATCTCGCCGGATATGCTTCGGTCAGCTTCGAGACCGATCGTCTCCACGATGTGCTGAAGCCGGTGACGCTAATGCGTGCCGAAGCCGATCTCGGCGAGCACGTCATCGGCACGTCCAGTCACCTGGAAGAGGTCCGGCGTATGATCATCGCCGGCCTGGGCATCGGGCCGTTGCCGGTTCACGTGGCGCAACGCGACGTCGACGCTGGCCAGCTCTGGCACCTGCCGCCCTATGACAAGATGCCGGAAATTGACGTGCATGTGGTTTGGAACGCGCGCGCGAAGCTCAACCGCGCAGAGGAAGCCCTGCTGCACGAGTTACTTTCACGCATCAAATCGACGCCAATCGAGGAACGGACGTACGGCTGAAGTCTGTGTCTTCGGGTATTGTAGCGCAATAGGAGGAGGGCGCGTCGGCCCTGTCGGTTTTGGCGAAACAGATGAAAAACCGAATGAATTTGGCGCCCAAGTCCGATGTCTGCCACGGGTTAGGAGCCGCCAAATACTGTTAGCTTCGTGAATGGCAACCAAAGGCCGGTTCTGCCGATTCAAGAAACCACGCCGAAGGTTGCAATTGGGCTCACCACGGAACTCGGTGCGATTGCGTCGCATGTCCGCCATCACTATTCGGACTGCCCGCAAGCCGACAGTCTGCTCTCGGCCTATTGCTGCCGTTAATCAAAGGCGCCGGGAATGGCAGGTCTGAGCCCAAACTACCGAAAACGCACGCGGTCATGGACACAGGCAGGCGGGCTGTACTGGCCCGCCTTGCCGGATTTCGGTCAGCCAAGTGATCCCTGCGCCAGCCACCGGGCGCAAGCGTGCCCCAACTCTTGCTCGGCGCGTGCCAAATACCGCTCACTCACATCGGCGCCGAGTTGGTCGCGCCAACGCCCGTTTGTCCCTTTGTGAATGAATGTCTTTGCGCCACCATCCCAGAATGCACCGCCAAGTGGCACCGAGTCCGAGGCATTCTCCTTCATATAGCTGAAAGAACAGTGATGCAGGACGCTATCCATCGTGTTCGGTGCCACGTCAATGTCAAGAAAGGCGGCGATGTCGCGAATTTGGCCAGGCAGATCACGTTTGAGATCGGCAAAGTGGATTAGCTTCACGTTTGCAAGATCGCGCAACGCCCACCAGCTACGGACATTTTCCCAATAGGGCCAAAACGGCGCGCCGTCATTGTCCAGCCAGTCGGTAAAATACTCGACCGGACTTTCCGGTGGTCTGCCGATTTCGGGGCCTACGCGCCCGGGCGTGTTGTTCAGTGCGTCATACCACGCCTCGTTTGCTGTCGAGTGGTGATTGTGCAATGACCAAATGACATCCCGCGCATCCCGCCCGACATAGATGTATTTCGCCTTTTCAGAGAACACGAGGGCATCGACCGGCAGATGAGTTTTCAGAAATCGCCGATGAGTTTGTGCCGCAATCGCCGGAAGTTTGACCTCTTTGGGCGGCACTCGAAGGTCAACCCAAGGCGACATCTCGGCGACAGGCAGACCTTCCTGACCGGGAAAAATCAACTGACTGACAATCTGCTGCATCCACGACGTGCCGGATTTGGCATATGTCGCGATGACAATGTCATCGTCCCGGAAATCGATATCATTCCAGACCGTGCTGTCGATGTGATGATTGTGCATCTCGCGGGTCTTGACTGGCAAGGCGGTCATGTCCTGTCTCCTGAGTTGAACGGATCGCTATGTCAATCTGATCCCGGCAGGGGTCGTTCGGTAGCTCCGCGCTTGCAGAACAGCTAGGCATCCGTGCAGAATGCCCGCGGGGGCGAGTGTCTGATGCTCGATTGGAACGACATACGCATATTCCTTGCCGTCGCGCGCGAAGGGTCGACGTTGGCCGCTTCGAGAAAATTGAACATCAACCAGACTACCGTTGGCAGACGCATGCATGCGCTGGAGACGGCGTTGGGGCTGACCTTGTTTGAGCGCAACACCCGGGGTTATGCCGTGACTGCTCAAGGAAGCGCATTGTTTGAAGTTGCCGCGGGCATGGGAGAGGCCGCAGACAAGGTCCTGGCACGGGCAAGCCATTTGGGACGTGCATCAGACGGGACAATAAGGGTCACCGCTGCACATTCCAGTATGACCCACTGGGTGCTTCCGTTGATCTCGGAATTCAGAAAGCACAATCCGAACTCCCATTTTGAGGCAAATGCGTCCGAGCAATATGTATCTTTGGAAAGTGGTGAGGCGGATATTGCAATCCGTGCCAGCGACAATATCGAGGGCGATACATTAATCGTCAGAAAGCTTCCGCCCGTCAGATGGGGGCTTTATTGCAGCAAAGCCTATCTGGCGGCGAACGGGATGCCGCGTTCAATAGATGACTTAATCGACCACCCGGTTCTGAGCTACCCTGCCGCGATGGTAAAAGGCGTGAAGCTCTTGAATTGGTTGGATCAACATGTCGACAGGTCAAAGATCGTCAGCACAGTCGATTCCGTAGTAGCCATGTCGGCCTCTCTTCGGACCGAAGAAGCCGTCGGTGTGCTTCCCTGCGTTGAAGGTGACCCATTGCCCGATCTGGTAATGTGTTTCACGACCGAAGACCTGACCAGCGGGCTCTGGCTCGTGGCTTCAAAGGAGGCTTACCAAGAGCCGGGAGTGCGAAAATTCATGAAGTTTCTTGGCGAGTATTTTCCACGAGATGGAAGAGCAGCGAAGTTTTGAATTGACGCACTCGATGCGATTTTTTCAATTTAAGTGACGTCTTAAACAGCAGAAGAGCTGGTTCGGCTCTCGGCCCTTGCGGTTATTGAAGGGTCATTTGGCGAAGGGCGGCTTCGAGCCCCGAAGCGGACTTCAAGAATCCCTTATGGTAGTTTGCTTCCATATCAACCCCGGGGGAGCATGGCCATGCAGGACAAATGGACTGATGGCGATGGCTACGAAATGTATGTCGGCAGGTGGAGCCGGAAGACCGGGCTCGAGTTCCTGTCATGGCTGGATGTGCCGCCCGGTCTTCGCTGGCTCGATCTCGGATGTGGCACCGGGGCTTTGACGAGTCAGATTCTTGAAACCTGCAAACCGAAGTCAGTCGTAGGTGTCGAGCCGTCGGAAGGGTTCTTGGCGCTGGCCCGCGACCGAACCAGCGATCCACTAGCGCGGTTCCGACAAGGGTCCGGCGATGAAATCCCGTTGGATGATGGCGCCGCCGACTGTGCCGTATCGGGACTGGTATTGAATTTCATTCCCGACAAAAATCGGGCATTGGCCGAGACGATTCGTTGCGTCACAGACGGTGGAACCGTCGCAGCCTACGTGTGGGACTACGCAGGTCACGTCCAGTTCATGCGATATTTCTGGGACGCAGCCGTTGCTCTGGATCCAGGCGCACGGGACAAGGATGAAGGGGTCCGATTTCCAATCTGCCGCCCGGACGCACTTGAAGCATTGTTTGTGTCTGCTGGGCTGCAAGACATCGCGACGGCCCCCATCGACATCGTGACGCCGTTTCAGGGTTTTGACGATTATTGGACCCCGTTCTTGTCAGGCATGGCACCCGCACCTGGCTACTGCATGTCCCTCGACGAAGACCGGCGGGAGGCGCTTAGGACCCGTCTTGCCGAGACGTTGCCAACGGACCCAGACGGACGGATCTTGCTCGCTGCACGGGCGTGGGCGGTTCGAGGCACACGATAGTCTTTACAAGATCCGAGTTCGGTGGCGCGGGTGCAAGATTGAATGGACATGTAGCGAACGACGGGTTTGAGCCCATTCGAGCTTCAATAACAAGATATCGCGCTGTTCCTTGCTCAGCCGTTCGGCTTTGAGGTTTTGGTAAGTTTCGACGTCGGGGTTTCGGCTTACCTGCTCGCGTGGCGCGCAGTCGGTGGTCTCTGGTCGCGGGCCGATGTGGGTGTTAGTTCAAACATTTCCAGCCTTTCTGGTTTTTTTAGGGAAGGCCCCCAAAACCTTGCGGACATCCAGAGCGACGCGGATTGCCAAGATCTCGATCGCGTTCATCAGGGATTTGTGGTTCGAGCGGCCCGATCGCCATCTAAATAGTTATCCTGGCCGGCGCCCGAATCTGCGAGTGTGTATGGTCCAATCTGCACGATATGGTCTTCTTTGGGGGGCGGGATGAATCGCTCGCCCCTGCAAACGTTTCCGTGAAATCCTAACCGCCAAACAGGGCCAGCACGGGTGCAAACGCATCCTTCCACGAGGCGCGCGCCTCAAGCCGTTCGATCCAGGCCGCGACATTCGGCAGATCGTCAAGCGAGATGTCAGACTGCGCTCGGTACATGAATGTCGAGGCCAGCGCAAAATCCGCCACGCTGAGATTGCCTGCGATCCAGTCCTTGCCTTCAAGCCCGATCTCGAGCACCGCCAGGAACTGATCGACATTCTTCAGTTCGGCGTCGATGATGGCCTGATCCGCATCACCCATGCCGAATTTTGCCTTCAGGAACCTTTCGAACGAAAGTTTCTGCATCGCTGGGCCAAGGTGGATCGTCTGCCAATAAAGCCACTGATCCACCGTTGCGCGGGCCTTTGGATCTTCGGGATAAAGACCGCGCTCGGGTTTCTTGCTGGCCAGATACGAATTGATGGCGCGCGATTCCCAGATCACGAAATCGCCGTCCACCAGTACCGGCACCTTCGCGTTGGGATTCATCGACAGAAATTCATCGCTGCGGTTGTCACCGCCGCGTATGTCGACCTCGATGATTTCAAGGTCGATCCCCAGCTCCAGGGCAACGGCTCGCACCCGAAGGGCGTTTGGCGAGAAATTGGCGTTGTAAAGCTTCATCTTGATTTCCTTAATGCTGTGGCGGGGCCAGCAGGGTCGCTTTGTTGGCAATCAGGAAATCACGCGCAGACTGTCCAGCCCATCCGGTCAGTTTGTCCAGATCGCCCGTTGCAACGCCCAGATAGTTACTAGCCATCGCCTCGTCGAACGATGCAAAAACCCTTGCCATGAACTCTGGCAAGCCAGCGCCGACCATGGCCTGAACCAGATCATCGGTGGAGATCGGGATATAGGGAATGTCCTTGCCCGCGATTTCCGAAAGGATGGCCGCGATGTCGCCTTGCGTGATTGCCTCAGGGCCAGTGATGTTCAGAATGCTTGATCCGGTTTCCTGCATCAGGGCAACTGCGGCGGCGCGGGCGCAATCGGCGCGGGTGACATAGCCGGTTTTTCCCTCGGCAGCAGCGGCGAAATGTTTCCCCATACCAATGCTTTTCCCACCACCCATCAGCACCAGATCAGTGTAGAGGTTGTTGCGCAGGATGGTATGGCTGGCTCCGGTATCCTTGATCAACGCCTCGGTGTCGCGGTGATCTGTGGAAAAGGTGATCGGGCTTTCCTCGACCGGGTTCGTCAGCGAGGTATAGACGATATGTGTGATCCCTTCCTTGACTGCGGCGGCGATGGCATTCTTATGCGCCGCTAATCGCTTGCCCGGCTCCAGATCGTCGGTCGAGATGATCAGCAGACGCTTGCCGCCAGCAAAGGCTAAACCCAGCGACGCGGGATCGTTGAAATCGCCCTTGCGGGCCTCGACGCCCTTATCGGCCAGATCGGCCAGCTTTTCCGGTGAACGAGAGACGGCGATGATCGGGCCGGCACCCGCCGCAATCAGGTTGTCGATGACCTGTCGGCCAAGCTGGCCGGATGCGCCGGTGACGATGAAAGGGCCGTTTTGAATTTTTGTCATTGGTTTTCCTGGGTTTTTCGGGTTGGATTTGAATGTTCAAAAGTCTGGTGGGATTCAGCCGAAGGTAAACGCGCTTTCGACTGCTCCGAGCACGTGATCCTCCAACGTTTTCACGCCTTGGTCGGCAAGAGCGGCCCCCGCGGCCACATGCAGTGGAACCAGGTGTTCTTCGCGGGGATTTGCATCGCGGGCACCGGGGGCGGTGTCCCACTGAGCCAGCATCTGATCACGCTCGGCCGGATCGGGCAGAGTGGCGGCATCGCTTAGCCAGCGGTCGAATTCCTGCCCGTTCACGGCTCCGGTGGCACCGCCCTGCATCGCGCGCATCATCTTTTGCATATTGTGATAGGTATTGCCCGAACCGATGATCAGCACTCCTTCGTCGCGCAGCGGGGCCAGCGCCCGGCCGACCGCCAGATGCGCAGTTGGGTCAAGATCGCTGCGCAGGCTAAGCTGCACGCAAGGAATGCCGGCCTGCGGGAAGGCCACCTTGAGCGGAATGAACACGCCGTGATCATAGCCACGCGCCTCTTCGACGAGGCAGGAAAACCCGGCCCCCTCAATCAGCACCTGCACCTTGTCAGACAGCGCGGGATCTCCGGGCGCGGGCCAGGTCAGTTCGAAGGTGTGGGGTGGAAAGCCACCGTAGTCGTACAACAGCGGCGGGGCCGGGTTTTTCTGCACCGTGAATTGCTGCTCTTCCCAATGGCCCGAGATCACCAGCAACGCCTTGGGGTTTTCCGGCAATGATGCAGGCATATCCGCAAGGAATTGGCGCTGCCGGTTCCAGGTTTCAGGCGGGTCCCAGTCCATGAAGAAACATGGGCCTCCGCCGTGTGGAATGAACATCGTCGGCATCCGGGTCATATACTGCGTCCTTTTGCCTGTTTTGCGGGCAGAGTGTGCTGTCCCCCGCCCGGCATATGGTTGTCCGAGAATCCGGTTATGCTGCGCTATTCAAAAAATCACCGTAGGGCGATTTTTTTTCACGCACCCGGTTTTGCGTCAGGAACGATATGATCAGTGCAGCCAAGGCGACAATCGCCGGTGGCCAGCCCGGATCGCCTGCAGCCATATGCGCCGAAGCGGCCAGCAGCAGGTGCCAGAACATCGCCGCATAGGCGAAATCGGACAGGAACGTCGATGGGCGCCACAGAATTACGGCAGCCGCGACGATCTTGAGGATGGCAAGTGGCCAGATAATATAGGTCGGGTAATGCAACAGGCCCTCATACATCCCGACAACCATGTCATGGGCCGTGACATAAAAGGTCGCTCCGCCGAGATAGACCAGCACAACCAGCCCGGTTGCAGTCCAGTAGATAATTTTCACAGTTTTGGCGCTCATTTTCGATGTTCCTCTTTGAAAAAAAGCCTGGGCCTTTTCCCAAGCGATTTCCTTTACTCCCTGCTAAAAGGGGTGGTGCATTTCCCTGTCCCCTTGCCTGGTTTCGATTTTCACCATAGGATTTATAAAGCTACAAGCTTTTGAAAAGAAAGTAGGCACTGAAAAGTAACTACTGTTTGTGAACCACCAAATGAAACAGAAAACACCCCCTTTATGTCCCATGGATTCCATGCTGCGCCTGCTGATGGGGCCGTGGACAACCTATATTCTCTGGGTCCTGAGTGATGGCGGGCCACAACGTTTCGGCGCGATGAAAAGGGCAGTGCCAGGAATTTCAACACGGGTGCTGACCGAACGGTTACGGATGTTGCAGGCGGCCGGAGTGATCTGGCGTGATCAGACGCAAACAATTCCGCCAGCGGTCACCTACGGCTTGACAGAGCGCGGCGACGACCTGCGCCACGTGCTCGATTCCTTAGGCGAAATCGCGCAGCGTTGGCAGGTCGAAGGCGCGTTTGAAACGGGCGGTCTGGCTGCGGAATGAACAATTGGACGGTCTGCTGGTCCATACAAGACTGACCTGCTGGCGCCGGTCTCGCTGCGGTCGTCCAGCGGGCAGAAATGCTGCGCGACACGCCAATGTCGGCTTTCGTGATGCTGCTCTGCGGCAAGCAACATACCCACCGACTGCGACTCTGGGCCGAAAACGAACGCCAGCCCGTATTCGCCTAGCTTCTGACTCGTTATTGGAGCAGCGGTTATTCCTATGGCGGTGCGCGAACTGGGCGCGGGGCATTTCCAGAGGTTAATCTGGATTGTCCCAAATTTGTCCCATGAAGTCCGAGCAGCCGTAGCGCCATCGATGGTCGAGTGCTAACATATTGTTTTTACTTGGAATTTTGGCGCACCCGACAGGAGTCGAACCTGTGACCTCTGCCTTCGGAGCTGGTCTAGTAGCCCATCCGATTTGCGCGATAGGGTACGCCAAAGCACGATAGACCTCGGAAAACACTAGCTTTTTCGTCTCCGCTGCTCCGAAGTCCCTATCCGAGAATACGCCCGAATTTGCCTCCAAGTGCTTACGTGGTGCTTACGCGAAATCGGGCCCGGAAGGGACTGAAAAGCGTGCCGAGGATCAGCAAACGCATCGTCGATTCCGCCGAGCCGGGCGACAAGGACTACGTGATCTGGGATGACGAACTGCCCGGCTTCGGCCTGCGCGTCTTCACCTCAGGCAAGCGCAGCTACGTCATCCAATACCGCACCCGCGGACGGTCCCGCCGGTACACAATCGGCCTTCACGGCGTGTGGACTCCGGAAACGGCGCGCCGGGAAGCCAAGGTTCAACTCGGCCGCGTCGCGCAAGGCGAGAACCCAGCCGAAGAGCGTGAACTGGACCGCAAGGCGCTGACTATGAAGCAGCTCTGCGAACAGTATGTCGCGGACATGCAGGCCGGGCTCATCCTTGGCAAAGGCGGCCGGCCCAAGAAGGCGTCGACGGTCGAAGTGGATACCGGCCGCATCCGCCGGCACATCATCCCGCTCGTCGGTAATCGTCGCGTTCAAGACATCACCAAGGCCGACATGAACAATCTGATGCGAGACATCATAGCTGGGAAGACCCGCGTTTCAGTGAAGACCGAAAGGCTCCGTGGACGTGCGATTGTCCGCGGTGGGCCGGGAACGGCGACGCGGGCAATGGGCCTGCTCGGCGGCATATTCACCTACGCCGTCCAGCTCGGCATTGTTGAACACAACCCCACGCACGGGCTCAAGAAGCCGAAGTATAAGGTCCGCGACCGGCGCCTCAGCGAGGCCGAATACCGGACGCTCGGCGAAATTCTCGCGCGCGCCCGCAAGAGTGATCATTACAAAATCCACACTGAGATCCTGCAACTCATCGCCCTGACCGGATGCCGCAAGACCGAGATCGTGGAGCTCAAATGGAGCGAGGTCGATTTCGAGGGCAGTTGCCTGCGCCTCTCCGATAGCAAGGA
>CAJQNW010000451.1 GCA_905479765.1 uncultured Tepidamorphus sp.
GAGATCTCCCGCACCACGAAGACTGAGGTCATCGAGCCCGGCCAGGTCAAGCGCCTGTCCGTCGCCGTCGTCGTAGACGGCATCTATACCCAGAACGCCGACGGCGAGACCGTCTACGAACCCAGGACGCAGGAACAGCTCGACCGCATCGCCGCCCTGGTGCGCTCCGCGGTCGGTTTCGACACGGATCGCGGCGACACGGTGGAAGTCGCCAACCTGCGCTTCGCCGCCGCGCCTCAGGGCATGTTGCTTGAAGCCGAGGATTCGCTCATTCCGACCTTTACCAAGGGCGATTTCATGCGGTTCGCCGAACTTGGCGTGCTGTTCCTGCTGGGCATGCTGGTCCTGCTGTTCGTCGCCCGCCCGCTGGTCCGCCGCATCCTGGCCCCGGACCGCATGGGATCGGGCACCGAAATGGTGACCGCCGGTGAAGCCGGCAGTGATACCGGCAGCACCGGCGAAACCCCTCAACTGACCGGACCGGCCGGCGCGACTGAAAAGGCGAACGTCCCGGTTCCGCAGACCTTCGAGGCGATCAGCTTTGCCGAGCAGATCGGCGAAGTGCAGGCCCAGTCGCTCAAGAAGGTCGGTAAACTGATCGAACAGAATCCGAACGAGGCCTTGACGATCATCCGCAACTGGATCCACGAGGCCGCAGCGTGATCAGGGAACCCGCCGCCGCCCCGGCACCATACTCACCGGAATCCATCGGCGATCTGCAGGGCGCCGAACGCGCCGCTGTCTTGTTGCTGGCACTCGGCCAGGAACACGGCCAGCAGATCTGGCAGCAGCTGGACGACGAGGAAGTCCGGCTGATCTCGGTCGCGATGGCGAAGCTCGGCAAGATCAAGAGCGAGCTGATCGAGAAGCTCATGGTCGAGTTCGTTCTCGACATGGGCCACGCCGGCGCCGTTGTCGGCAATTTCGACTCCACCGAACGACTGCTGCAGCAGTTCCTGCCCGGCGACCGCGTCAACGTGATCATGGAGGAGATCCGTGGCCCCGCCGGACGCAACATGTGGGAAAAGCTGTCGAACGTTCAGGAGCAGGTCCTCGCCAATTACCTGAAGAACGAATACCCGCAGACCATCGCGGTGGTGCTCTCGAAGATCAAGCCGGAGCACACCGCCCGCGTACTCGCCATCCTGCCGGAAGACCTCGCCCTGGAAGTGGTCAACCGGATGCTCCGCATGGAGTCGGTCCAGAAGGAAATCCTGGAAGGGCTCGAGCAGACGCTGCGGCTGGAGTTCATGTCGAACCTGGCCAAGACCCAGCGCCGCGACGCCCACGAGCAGATGGCCGACATCTTCAACAATTTCGACCGGCAGACCGAGTCGCGGTTCATGACCTCGCTGGAGGAACACAACCGCGATGCGGCCGAGCAGATCAAGACGCTGATGTTTACCTTCGAGGACCTCGCCCAGCTCGACAATGCCGCGGCCCAGACGCTGCTGCGTCACGTCGACAAGGACAAGCTGGCGATCGCCATGAAGGGCGCCAACGAGACGCTGCGCGAGTTCTTCCTGTCGAACATGTCGTCCCGCGCCGCCACCATGCTGCGCGACGACATGGAGGTGATGGGACCGGTACGGTTGCGCGACGTCGACGACGCACAATCGCAAATGGTCAATCTCGCCAAGGACCTGGCCGCCAAGGGCGAGATCATGATCTCGAAGAATCGCGGCGACGAAGAACTGATCTACTGAGGTGGCGCGATGACCGACAGCACACAGACACACGATACGATGAAGCCGGCGCGGTACATGTTCGACGAGATTTTCTCTCTCGACGCGGGCGGAGCCAAGAAGTCGCCGCCGGCCTTCAGCACGGAAGCGCTGGAAGCCGCCGTCGCCACTGCCCGGAGCGAAGGCCATGCCGCCGGTGTTGCCGAAGGTCGCCGCGCGGCCGAGGACGCTATCGAAGGCCGCATCGCGGCCAGCCTCCAGCAACTGGTCGCCGCGATGACCCAGTTTACCCAGCACGTCGAGGCGCACCGGGGTGAAACCGAAACGGCCGCGGTGGATCTTGCGATGACGGCGGTCGGCCGGCTGGTCCCTGCGCTGATTTCCCGCGAACCGACCGTGGAAATGGCCGAGCTTCTGCGTGGCTGCCTCAGTGGAATTCGCGACGTGCCGCATGTCGCGGTCCGGATATCCGAAGACCTGGTCGAGCCGATGCGCGCCAGGTTCGACGCGGTCGCCTCCGAGACCGGTTTCACCGGCCGTGTCGTCGTGCTCGGCGAGCCGGACATCGCACCCGGCGACGGTCGCATCGACTGGGCCGACGGCGGCGTCGTGCGCAACGTCGGCGAGATCCGGCAAGCGATCGAAGCCGCGGTCGACAAGTTCATAGCCGTCAAGTCGGGCACGCGCCCGGCACCAGGGGACGAGAGCAATGAGTGACGAAACCGAAAGCCCGTTCGGCGAGATTGAGAAGAACGCGCCGCTCGACGAATCCGAGCAGCGGGCCGCGAGCGACGAAGAACCGACCACCCATTCGGCCGCGGACCTGGAGGCGGTCTTCGACGTCCCGGTCAAGGTGTCTGCCGTGCTCGGGCGATCGCGAATGGATGTCGCCGAACTCCTGAAGCTGAAGGCCGGCGCGGTCGTCGAGCTCGACCGCAAGGTGGGCGAAGCCATCGATATCTATGTCAACGATCGCCTGGTGGCGCGCGGCGAGGTCGTCCTCGTCGAGGAACGCCTCGGCGTGACCATGACCGAAATCATCAAGGACCGCGGCTGACGGCGGCTAGAACCGTATCGGGACCAGGACGGTAACGAGTACAAGGGAACTAAAGACGATGAGACTGATGATCATCGGGTCTTTGCGGGGGCAGCTTTCCACGGCAACCCGTATCGCCATGGATCGCGGCGCCAAGGTACTCCACGCAGAGACCCTCGACGAAGCGATGAAGGCACTGCGGACCGGCCGGGGCGCCGATCTTCTGATGGTCGAGGTCACGATCGACATCGCCGATCTGGTGATGCGTCTCGATCACGAGCGCATCTGCGTGCCGATCGTCGCCTGCGGCATTCAGAACGACGCCCGCGCCGCCGTCGACGCGATCCGCGCCGGCGCCAAGGAATACATCCCCCTGCCCCCGGATCCCGAGCTGATCGCCGCGGTTCTGGCCGCCGTCGCCCAGGACGGCCATGCGCTCATCTATCGCGACGAGGCGATGGCCAACGTGATCAAGCTGGCGGAGCAGATCGCTCCCTCCGACGCGAGCGTGCTGATCACGGGCGAATCGGGAACCGGCAAGGAGGTGCTCGCCCGCCACGTTCACCAACGCTCCAATCGCGCCGACCGCCCGTTCATCTCGATCAATTGCGCCGCCATCCCCGAGGCGCTGCTGGAATCCGAACTGTTCGGCCATGAGAAAGGCGCCTTCACCGGCGCCGTCGCCCGCCGTATCGGCAAGTTCGAGGAGGCCGACGGCGGCACGCTGCTGCTCGACGAGATTTCCGAGATGGACGTACGCCTGCAGGCCAAGCTGCTGCGCGCCATCCAGGAGCGCATCATCGACCGGGTCGGCGGCAATCGGCCGGTGCCCGTCAATATCCGCATTCTGGCGACCTCCAACCGCAATCTCGCCGAAACGGTGCGCGAGGGCAGCTTCCGCGAGGACCTGTACTACCGGCTGAACGTGGTCAACCTGAAGATCCCGGCGTTGCGCGACAGGCCCGGCGACGTCCTGGCGCTCGCAGATCATTTCGCCGGCCGGTATGCCGAAGCGAATGGCCTGCCGCACCGTCCGCTTTCGGACGACGCACGCCGGCAGCTCGCGATGAGCCGCTGGCCGGGCAACGTGCGCGAACTCGAGAACACAATCCACCGCGCGGTGCTTTTGTCGACCGGCGACGACATCGGCGCCGAAGCGCTGCGCATGCCCGACGGCTCGCGTCTCGATGCGATGATCGGCGGACACGAGGATCGCGTCGCCACGCAGGCGGCCCTGACCGCCGAGGCGGTGACCCGCAGCCTGGTCGGACGCACCGTCGCCGAAGTCGAGCGCGACCTTATCCTCGATACGCTCGATCATTGCCTCGGCAATCGCACCCACGCCGCAAATATCCTCGGAATTTCGATCAGAACGCTCCGCAACAAGCTGCATCTCTATACAGACGAAGGGTTTTCGGTCCCCAGCCCCGGGGAAACACGCGTGGCCGCACGCTGAGGTCCACCGCAATGGCGGTATTGCCCGACATCGGAATGCCGGGAGTGACGCTTGTGATCTGCGGTGAACAGGCCGGTCCCGTTTCCGCGCGCGTCGGCCATTACTACGCGGCGTCATCAAACCGCTTCTGGCAGACCCTGCATGAGGTCGGACTCGTCCCGGCCGGCATCGACTGGCGGCAGGATTTCAGCTTGCCCGAGTACGGCATCGGCCTGACCGACATCAAGAAAACGACTGTCCACGGCGATCAAGCTCCGGTCTCCGACGCCGATCGCGATCGCTTGTTCCAACTGTTGGCGGAGTGGCAGCCCGGGATCGTCGCCTTTCACGGACTGAGCGTTGCCAGGTCTGTCCTGAATATCGCCAATCTGGCGTGCGGCACGATCGACGGCGCGCTGCTTCCCCCGGCACTATCGGCGCGTGCCGTCTTTGCGGTGACCAGCACATCGGCTGCAAACGGTCATTTCGTGCGGCAGCGCCAAAGCTGGGAAGCCCTGGCCAAAGAATTCCGGCGCCGGCGCGGCGCTGCACGCGAAAATTAACCACTCGCTAACCATACCCCCGGCAATTATTGCCGGGTCCGAATTGGCGCGGGGGGCGCAGTGAATTGACCGACACCACGGCCAGCAACGTTAAGGCACCCTCCGGCGGGGGCATGTCCTCGATCGGCGACGTCATCACGATGCTCCGGCGCGGCGACATCGCGCTGGCGATGGGCGTGATGATGATCATCGTCGTGCTTATCCTGCCGATGCCGCCGCTGATGCTCGACCTGCTGCTGGCGGTCTCGATCATCTTCTCGGTGCTGGTCCTGATGACGGCGCTGTTCATCCACACGCCGCTGGAGTTCTCGGCCTTTCCCACGGTGCTGCTGATCGCCACCATGCTCAGGCTGGCGCTCAATCTCGCCTCGACGCGGCTGATCCTGGCAAAGGGCCACGAGGGCACGGACGCCGCCGGCGCCGTCATCGAGGCCTTCGGCAACTTCGTGATGCGCGGCAATTTCGTTATCGGCATCATCGTCTTCGCCATTCTGGTGATCGTGAACTTCGTGGTCATCACCAAGGGCTCGGGCCGCATCGCGGAAGTCGCCGCCCGCTTTACCCTCGATGCCATGCCGGGCAAGCAGATGGCCATCGACGCCGACCTGTCGGCTGGCCTGATCGACGACACCGAGGCGCGCGAGCGACGCAAGAAACTGGAGGATGAATCCTCCTTTTTCGGCGCCATGGACGGCGCCTCGAAATTCGTTCGCGGCGACGCCATCGCCGGCCTGCTGATCACCTTCATCAACGTCATCGGCGGCATGATCGTCGGTGTCGCCCAGAACGGGCTGACGATGCTGGAGGCCAGCACCACCTATACGCTGCTGACCGTCGGTGACGGGCTTGTCTCGCAGATCCCCGCGCTGGTCGTGTCGACCGCCGCCGGCCTGCTGGTGTCCAAGGCCGGCGTTGTCGGGTCGGCCGACAAGGCGCTGATCAGCCAGCTGTCGGGCTATCCGAAGGCGCTCGGCATGTCGTCCTTCGTGATGGTGGTGATGTCGCTCCTGCCGGGCATCCCGATGATCCCGTTCCTGGCGCTGGCCGGAGGCGCCGGTTTCCTGGCCTGGAAATCCTCGAAGACCCATCGTGAGGAATCCGACCAGAAACAGGCGACGGTCGATGAGGCAGCAGCAGTGGCGACGCCCACGGAGGAACCGATCTCCTCGGCGCTCGCCATCGACGACGTCAAGATCGAGATCGGCTACGCGCTGCTGCCGCTGATCAACGCGACGGAAGGCGAAGACCGCCTGACGGGCCAGATCAAGGCGCTTCGCCGCCAGTTGGCCGCCGACATGGGCTTCGTCATGCCGCCGGTGCGCCTGCTCGACAACATGCATCTCGAGCCGAACGCCTACGTGGTGAAGATCAAGGAGGTCGAATCCGGCAAGGGCACCGTCTATCCCGGCCAGGACATGGTGATGGATCCGGAAGGCAAGAAGATCGACATGCCGGGCATCCACACCACCGAGCCGACATTCGGCCTGCCCGCCACCTGGATCGACACGGCATTGCGCGACGAGGCCCAGATGAAGGGCCTGACCGTCGTCGATCCGGCGACCGTCATTTCGACCCACCTGACCGAGCTGATCCGCGCCAACATGTCGGAGCTCCTGTCCTACGCGGAGGTTTCCAAGCTGCTTCAGGACCTGCCCAAGGAGCAGCAGAAGCTGGTCGACGATATGGTGCCCGGCCAGATCACGATTTCCGGCATTCAGCGCGTCCTGCAGGCCCTGCTCGACGAACGCGCATCCATCCGTGATCTGCCGACCATTCTCGAGGGCATCGCCGAGATCGCCGGCCGCGCCCACGGCACGCGCTCGATCACCGAGCACGTCCGCTCGCGGCTCGGCCGCCAGCTCTGCGCCCAGCATCAGGCGCCCGGCGGCTATGTGCCGATCATCGCGCTGTCGCCGGACTGGGAGCGGGCCTTCATCGAATCCCTGCACGGCGAAGGCGAGGACAAGCAACTCGCCATGGCGCCGTCGAAGCTGCAGCAGTTCATCATGGATATCCGGGACCGCTTCGAGGAAGCCGCCCGGCAGGGCGAGATTCCCGTGCTGCTGACAAGCCCGACCTCCCGCTATTACGTTCGCTCGATTATCGAACGGTTCCGCGCCCAGACCGCGGTCATGTCGCAGAACGAGATCCATCCGCGCGCCAAGCTGAAGACCATCGGGTCGGTGTGAATCAGCAAAAAGGCTGGCCGTTGGGCTTCGCTCCGCTATAAAGGCGTTTACGATTTGTGATCGTTAAGCAGCAATCCTGCGTAAGTACCGCTGATCAGGTATCGCGGTCGTGGAGGGCAAAGGACGTGAAATTCGCGACATCGGCGCTGGCCGCTGCAGCTTTCGGGCTTTCGACCCTTGGCCTGGGCGTTACGGCCTACGCCGCCGACCAGGTCCTTGAGGAAGGCATCGACACCTCGACCACCGATCTTTCGGTCCGCGTCGGTATCGGCGGCCTTTTCCAGCCCGATTACAGCGGATCCAACGACTACGAAGTCGTGCCATGGCCGATCGTTTCGCTGGAATACCTGAGATTGCCGGGTCTCGGCGATTTCGGCGGTCGCACCGTCGGCTTCACGATCGGCCCGTCCTTCGGGTTCGTCGGCGAGCGCGACCAGACATCCAACGCGGCCCTGAACGGCCTCGGCGATGTCGACGCGGCCTTCGAGGCCGGCATCAAGGCCGCCTATGAAGTGAATCACTGGGGAGCCTACGCCGCCGTGCGGCGTGGCTTCGGCGGTTATGACGGTTTCGTTGGCGAGGCCGCGCTCTACGCCGTCTGGCGTCCCACCGACGTCTGGGTCGTACGCGCCGGCCCGAACGTGAGCTTCGCGGACTCCGATTATTTCAACACCTACTATTCGGTGACGCCCGGCCAGTCCGCGGCATCCGGCCTGGCCGCCTACAACGCCGGCTCCGGCTTCAAGACCGTCGGATTGCAGGCCAACGCGGTCTATTCGTGGACTGAAAAGGTCGACCTCCACTTCCGCGCCGGCTACGAGCGCCTGATTGGCGGCGCCGCGGATTCGCCGATCGTCACGACCGCCGGCAGCGAGAACCAGTTCACCGCCGGCATCGGCATCAGCTACCGTCTCGACCTCGACCTGTTCGACTAAGCCGGGCCGAACGGCCCGCCTGTCTTCTATTTCACCGGCAGCGGCTCGGCGATCGGTGGCAGCTTGACGGTCACGTGGGTGTGCAGGCGCACGACCGCCACCGGCTCGGGAACCCCCGCCAGCCGGTGTTCCCCGACATTCTCGCCCTCGGCGCCGACACCGGCCAGCACCGCCGTTTCCGCGCTCATCAGCACGGTCACGTCTTCACCCGCATCGAGTTTGTGCCCGAGTGATTCGATGCGCTGCGCGACGTTCACCGTGTCGCCGACGATGGTGTAGTTGACCCGGCCCGGCGCACCGATATTGCCGACCACCGCCTTTCCCGAATGCAGCCCGATCCGCACGCGTACCGGTTTGAGGCCCTTCTTCCCGCGGCGCTGATTGTCCGCCGTGATCGTCGCGGCGAT
>CAJQNW010000452.1 GCA_905479765.1 uncultured Tepidamorphus sp.
CCGAACGACAAACGCGGCCGATTGCCGGTCCTGACCGTTGCCGGCCGGCGCGTTCTCGTCGAGGCCTTGCCGATCTGGAAGCAGACGCATGGCGCGGTCGACCAGACGCTTGGCGAAATCGATCCGGATACCGTCAGAGCAAGTCTGCGCTTATTGAGCTGATCGCCGCCCCACATCGCAATCCCTTGTGAATCAGGACCTGAACATGACCGATATTTTCATGAACCTGCCGGTAAAGAACCTCGACCGTTCGATGGATTTCTTCGCGGCACTCGGATTTGATTTCAATCCGCAGTTCACCAACGAGCACGGCGCCTGCATGGTGATCGCCGAGAACATCTACGCCATGCTCTTGACCGAACCGATGTTCAAGGGCTTCACGCCGAAAGAAATCGCGGACGCCACGAAAACAACCGAGGTGATGACCGCGCTGTCGTGTGAAAGCCGCGAAGCGGTCGACGCCTTCCTGGAAAAGGCCATCGAGGCCGGTGCCACCGAGACCCGAGACCCTCAGGACCACGGCTTCATGTATGGCCGCGCCTTCAACGATCCCGATGGTCACATCTGGGAGATGTTCTGGATGGATCCGGCACATGTGCAGACGTGAACCGAGGCCGGAAAGCCGCTAGTTCGGAAACATCCCTGCTTCGATCTGCTCGACCTCGGCCATCAGTTCCGAAACCAGGGTTTCGTCCGCCTTCAAGTGCGGTCGTTCGGCCTCGAGGATCGACTTGAACAGCGCCTTTTTCACTGCCAGCGCATCGATGCCCCTGGCGGCGTCACCCGCCGCCGTCAGTACCACGGTGACGAGACGGTCGGCGGAGACGAGGCGGCCCCACAGGTAGTCATTCTCGCGCCAGGCACGGTTGAAGAAGGCTCCGAAACGGCGCAGGCGGATGCCCTTCAGCTTCTGCATCGCCGTGCCTACGCGGATCGCCTTGGCGTCGGACGGCGAGATGCGGAAAACGCGGATGATGTCGAGTTCATCGAGATCTTCCCATTGCGTCATCGGCAGGGTGAGCACGTCGAAGAAGGGGAAGCCGACGTAGGCGACGATCAATTCGGTTCGGGCCCACTCCGGCAAATAATTCAGCACCATGACCGAAAAGATCTCGTCGAGCCGATCGTCGACGTCCTCCAGGCCGAGATCGCGGCCGAGGTGCTCGATTGCCGCCATCCGTTCGTCCACCGTCGATTTTGGATCAGCAAGACGCCGCGCCGCCGCCAGCGCTTGCGGGTCTTCGGGAGGCGCTGCCATGCGCGCCTTGATGCCATCGAGCAGGTCGTAGAGTTCGGTCTTCAGATCATCGAGCTTGGCGGAATCGACCGGTTCGCCGGCGGCCGCAGGCAGTGTCGCGTGGTAGAGCTCGTTCAGGTGCCGGATGACGAAGCGCAGACGTCGGACGCGGAAATCGGCATCAAAGGCACGCAGGAAGGCGATCGCCTCCGCCGAAACGCGGCCGTCTGGATCTCGGGATTCAATCAGCAGCGGCCGCGCCATCCGCGTGCCGAGACCGGCGAGGTCCTCGTCCGCGATCGTTTCGATGATGGTGCGCAGGCGCCGCGCCACCGTCAGTATCTTCAGGTGCAAATAGCTCTCGAAGGCGAAGCCTGCTTCCATAGCCGCGCCACGGTTTGCCGTGTCGCGCCAGGCGGCGAAGATGGCGGCGGAAGGCGCGTCGTCCCGATCCTGGTCAAGGATCGACTGGACCAGCATGCGGATGCGCGGACGCGCCGAATCGACGACCTCCGAGACCACGGAGATCTGCTCGTTCAGGGCCGCGACCCGTTCGAGTTCGTGGTGGATCGGTTCGTTGCGCGGGATCTCGGTGAGAGACGCGAAAATCGCCCTAAAGAAACCCGGCAGCATCTCGCTGTCGGAGAACTCGATGTCCGGGTTCGGATCGACGAAGATGATGCGCCGAACCACCTCGCGATTGGCGGGCCGTCCGGTCAGGGCCGACAAGGCGGCGGCGAACGGCTTGTTGGTCACGACGGCGCCGTCGACGAAGGGAATGGTACGCGGATCGCGGCCGTCGCGCGTCACCTCGGTCAGCTTGTCGCGAATGAATTCGTCGAGACCCGGCCAGTCCAGGTCGCGGGCGCGCAGGACAGCCTCGGTCTCCGCGATCGTGGCGGGCGGGAAGGCTCCGGGGAATGAAGACGTTGCGCGCGCGGCGAAGATCAGTCCGGGGATCGAGGCGCGATCAAATTCGCTTTCTACGAGACCCGAGGCGCGGCGGCGGTAGCGAAAGGCCATGTTGAACTGATGGTCCAGTTCGATGGCGAAGGGCGGATCGTCGAGGGCTACCCGGCGGGGATGGCCGTTGTAGTCGGTGATCGACACAAACAGGTCGAGCGCATGATCCTCGGGTAGCAGGGACTCGCCCGCTCTACCCTCCCCCATCGCCTCGGCGGCGTCGAACATCCAGCCGGTAAAGCGATCGCCGGAGAATGGCGGCTTGAACCAGCGCGACCGGACGAACCGGTCGAGCTTGTCGCGTGTCTCGTTGTTCTCCGCCAGTGTCGGGTCGTAGCGCAAGATGCGGCTGACGAAGGGCCTCATGAATGGCTTGCTCCAGCGCCCCGCCAGCGCCCCTTCCTCGATCAACTGCGTGACGTCCGCGTTCTCCAGCCACATATCGCGCAGCGGCGCGAGCGGCAGATCATGAGCGAGCGAGCGGGCCAGAAAAATGCCGTTGATGCCGCCCGCCGAAGCGCCGGCAATCACGTCGACGATGACGCGCAGCTCGGTATGGCGGGCAAGCTGCCGGAACAGCTCGAAATAGACTGCCTCGGTATCGGATTCGCGCGGGTTCTCTGCACCTTCGTTCGGAAAGGGCGCTGTCGCGCGCTGGGCTGGCGGCACACCGTGGAACTGTTTCGATGCCCGGACGAGCTTCGAAATCTCCCGACAGACCCCGAACATGTAGACGGCGAGCGAGACGCCGCCGTACAGCACGAGAGCGAGACGCAGCTCCTTCTCGCGCATCGATTCCTCCAGAAGCTCTTGTTAGGACGCATCTGTGCGTCCGGACACCAATTGTGGCGAGTCGCGGGCCTGCGGCAAGCAGCAGTGATCAAATATTAGGAATCGCACCTCGAACCGCCTGATTGGCAACTCGCTGCGGCAGCCGGGACGTGCGGGCCAGAAGCGCAACCGGGACAAGGCCGGCCAGCACGATCGTCAACGCGGCGATTGCCCCCTGCTCGACCATTTCCATTGACGCATAGGTATAGACATGGGTCGCCAGCGTCTCGAAGTTGAACGGACGCAGCAGGATCGTCGCCGGCAGCTCCTTCATAGAGTCGACGAAGACCAGCAGCGCCGCCGTGACCACCGCCGGCCGCAGCAATGGCAGGTGTACCTCGCGCATGGCGGCTGCCGGCGTGCGGCCGAGAGACCGGGCGGCCATGTCGATATTCGGCGTCACCCGCTCCAGTCCGGCCTCGACCGTACCGAAGGAGACCGCGAGAAACCGCGTCGTGTAGGCATAGACCAGTGCAGCCGTGGATCCGGTCAGCAACAGGCCCGTGGAAATGCCGACGAGCGAGCGCGCCAGCCCATCGATCATGTTGTCGAGCGCGGCAAGCGGGATCAGGATGCCGACGGCGAGCACGGTACCCGGCACGGCATAGCCGACGCTGGCGATCCGGGTGAGAAGCTGCACCGGACGAGCGCCGGTCAGCCGCGCGGCATAGGCGAGCACCAGAGCGGTGGCGACCGCGACGGCGGATGCGGTCAGCGACAGCCCGACGCTGTTGGCGGTCAGCGTAAAGTAGCTCGGGCCGAAATCGGCGGAGAAGCGGCGCGCTGCGGCGTGCAAGAGATAAAGCGCCGGAAACACGAATCCGATCAGAACCGGCAGGCCACAGACGGCGAGCGCACCCGCGGCGCGCCAACCTTTTAGCGGATAGTCCGGCAAGGCCTGCATGCGGCGGGACGTCTGGTGGAACCGCTGCAGGCGGCGTCCGCGGCGTTCAAGCCAGACGAGGAACAACACCACGATCAGCATGACACAGGCAATCTGCGCGGCGCCGGCGAGATCGCCGCGATTAGTCCAGGTCGAATAGACCGACAGTGTCAGCGTCTGCACACCGAGGAACTGGACGGCGCCGATATCGTTGAGGCATTCCATCAGCGCCAGCGTCACTCCGACGACGACGGCGGGACGGGCAAGCGGCAGCGCCACCTGGAAAAACGCGCCGTAGGCCGTCTTGCCGAGGGTGCGGCTGACATCGAGCACACACATCGACTGCATGAGGAATGTCGCCCGCACCGTCAGGTAGACATAGGGGTAGAGCACGAAACCCATCACGAAAACGGCGCCGCCGAGCGTGCGGATATCGGGGAACCAGTAATCGCGGGCGCTCTGGAACCCGAAGACGGCGCGGATGAACGTCTGCACCGGACCGACCGAATCGAGGATCTCGACGTAGCAATAAGCGACCACATAGGTCGGCACCGCGAGCGGCAGCAACAGCATCCACTCGAGCAGGCCCCGACCCGGAAACCGGCACATGGAGACGAGCCAGGCACCGGCGATGCCGATGATGGAGGTCAGCAATCCGACGCCGAGCATCAGGAGGCCGGTGGTCAGGGTCACACGCGGCAGGACGGTGGAGAGAAGGTGCGGCCAGATCGAGGGATCGCCGCCAAGAGCAATCACTACCAAGGCAAAGATCGGCGCGACGGCGAGCGCCGCGATCGCCAGCGAACCGGCCACCATGAAAGGGTGATGCCGCAGAGCGGAGCGGTGACGCACTTCACCTTGGCCGTCACCGCCGTTCACCGCCCGCTGCATCTCCAGTCCGCCGAAATCAGATCATGTCTTTCCACTCGCCGCAATCAGCTAAGGGCCGCCGGTGCCGGTCGCTCGCTGAATGCGGTCATCACCTCGTCGGTGATCGGTTCGAGCTCGAGCCCGGCCTCGGCGAGTTCGGCAGCCAGGCATTCGGCAGCCTTCACGAGTTCGTCGATCCGGGCGCAGGCTATGAGCTGGCAGGCGGAGTCGCTGGCCAGCGGCTTCATGCCTTTCTGGCAACCCGACACCAGGCGCAAGGCCAGGCACTCGTCGCGACACATGTAGCGACATGGCCGGGGATAGCTTTCGATCGACCGGCAGGTTTCAGCCCGCAACGTGCGAATCCACCCGGCCAGCTCCGAAACGACCCGTTTGGCGCGCGTCGGACCCAATTCGCGGCAATAATCGTTCCAGACCGCTTCCCAACAGGCGATGTCGCCAGTCTCGTAACCGGCAAGCCAGCCGCGCATGCCAAGAACGACAAGCCGTTCGGCACGCTTGTCGAGCGTGACCGGCACCGACTGCGAAAAATCCTTCGGCATATCCGTCATGGTCTTCACTTTCCGCCGAGCGCGAGCGCCCCTGGAGCGGATCCGGCCGCAAAGCCGGTCCGCTCCGGAGTTGCCTCAAGAGCTCGGGCCCCCATCGAAATTGACTTCGTCGACCAGTTCGCTCGCCTTGGCGCGGTTTTCGGCGACATCGGACAGCGGCAGGGTGTCCGCCTTCAACTCACCCCATGAGGCGACGATGTCGGAGGCCGGAACGCCGGGTTTCAGCGGGTATTCGAAATTGACCTCGGCGTAGAGGCTCTGCGCCTCGTCGGCGGTCAGGAACTCGATCAGCTCGACCGCGTCATCCTTGTTCGGCGCGTTCTTTGTCAGCATCACGCCGGAGATGTTGACGTGGGTGCCGCGGCCTTCGGAATCGGGGAACAGCACCTTGATCGCCTTGGCCCAGTCCTTCTGCTCGGGCTCCTGCTCGTTGGTCTGCATGAGGCCCATGTAATAGGTATTGCCGAGCGCCAGATCGCATTCGCCAGCGAAGATGCCCTTGGCCTGGGCGCGGTCGTTGCCGGTCGGCTTGCGGGCGAGGTTGTCGCGGACGCCGGCGAGCCACTCCTTGGTCTTCTCCTCGCCCTCATGGGCGACCTGAGAGGCGAACAGGCCGATGTTGTAGGGATGCTGGCCGGTGCGGGTGCAAATCTTGCCGCGCCACTTCGGATCAGCGAGTTCCTCGTAGGTGATCGTGTCCTGCGGGACGCGATCCTTCGAGGCATAGACGACACGGGCGCGCTGGGACAATCCGACCCATGCGCCGTCGGCGTCGCGGTACTGCACCGGTATATTCGCCGCCACAGTTTCGGACGTAATCGGCTGGGTGATGTCCGCATCCTTGGCACGCTTCAGCGTGCCGACGTCGACGGTGATCAGCAGATCCGCGGGGCTGTTTGCGCCCTCGGCCTGGATGCGCTCGATCAGCTCGTCCTTGCCGAACAGCACGTTCACCTTGGTTCCGGTCTCAGCGGTGAATGCGTCGAACAGCGGCTGGATCAACCCCGGTTCGCGTGTCGTGTAGACGTTGACCTCCGCGGCGGCTGCGGGAGCCGGGACGGTCAGGGCTCCGGTAAAACCGAAAATCGTCGAGGCGAGGAGAAGGCTGGCAGATCCGGTCGTGAACGACCGTGGAAAACTCGGCGTCATTATTTCCTCCAATCGGCAAGGTTCAAGGCCTCACCATCAAAGGCCGTGGGCCATCACTGGCCCTGATGCCGGCAGGTGCCGGTGCGAGCGCCGACGATTCCCGATGCGCGGATGAGAGTCAACTAATTCCGACAATGAAAGTCGAGTTTGTTTTGAATTAGAAGATTTCTACATTTTGAATGGAAACGCGACTCAAATATTGGTTCTAACAAAGTCCAGATTCTGGACTGTATTTCCATCTCATTGCTTCAAACGGCAAACTATTCCCTGGCCCACCAGACTGCACACTGGCCGAACTCCGACATAGCGAATCTAACGCTGCGGCATGATTTCCCGGTGAAGGGGCTCAAGGATACGCCCCGCCCTACTCCGCCAGAACGCGCTGCTGCGGGAAGCTGATTTCAACCAATGTTCCCTCGCCCGCCTTACTCTGCAACGAGAAGTTCGCCCGGTTCGCCTCGGTCAGCGCCTTGGCCAGCGGAAGGCCGAGGCCCGTGCCCCGTTCGCCGGTCGACGGCGTGACCGGGAGCTGGCGGAACGGCTCCATGGCAGTGGCGACATCGGTTTCCGACATGCCGACACCGGTGTCGCGGATGCGCAGGAAAACCTCGCCGGTATCGCCGAGCGCGGTGGAAACGATCACCTGGCCGCCGGGCGGGGTGAACTTGATCGCATTGGAGAGGATATTCAGCAGCACCTGACGGATCGAGCGCGTGTCGGCAACCACGGCGGGTACGCCACGGCCCAGGCTTGTGCGGATGATCACCCGGGCACGGCTGGACTGGGGCTGCATGACCGCGACCGACTGCTCGACCAGATCGTTGAGGCGGACGCCGGTAAACGACATCTCCAGCTTGCCCGCTTCGACCTTGGAAAGGTCCAGCAGATCATTGACCAGGCTCATCAGGAGCTCGCCGCTTTCGCGGATATCCTTCATGTACTCGCGGTAGCGGTCATTGCTGAGCGGGCCGAAGCGTTCCTCGAGGATTACTTCCGAGAACCCGATGATGCCGTTCAGGGGTGTGCGGATCTCATGGCTCATCTTGGCCAGGAAATCGGATTTCTGGTCGCTGGCGGCCTCGGCGCGCTTGCGCGCGGCGACCAGGTCGGCTTTGGCTTCCGTCCACTCGCTCAAGTCACGCAGCACGGCGCAGATCCGCCATTCCTCGCCGGTGTCGAGGGGACCGAGACTGAGTTGAACCGGAATCGCACCATCGGCGCCAAGCACAGAGATTTCACGGCCCTGTTCCAGAACGCTCGGAACACTCCCCTCCAGGAGGCCGCGCAGCAGGTCGGCTACGGCGGACCGGTCATCCTCGGCGACCAGGTCGGTAAAGGGCCGGGCAACAAGCGCATCGGCCTCCCTTTCAAGCAGCCGCGCGCCACCGGCGTTCACCGATACGATTTCTCCATCGGCATCGAGCACGAAGACACCGTCAAACGCGGCATCCAGAACGGCGCGCAGCTCGACCGGGGACAGCGCGTCGGCACCTTCGCCATCTTCCTCCTCGCCGATTACAGGTTCGGCGGAGCGTACGCTCATCAGCATTGCCGGACCATCGGTCCACGGCGTGCGGCCAAGCCTCGCCTCGACCAGTATCGGGCTCCCGTCACGCCGCCGCGCGGTGACGGCCGTCCCCGGCTCGTCGTCACTGCCGCGGCCTTCCAGGAGCGCGCCGATGCCGCCGGCGAATTCCAGGTCGCCGACATCGGGAAACCCGAACAGCTCAAGGAAAGCGCGATTGGCCGCGAGCACCTTGTTGTCGCGCAGCACCGCCAGGCCGAGCGGTATCCTGTCCATAACCTCGAAGACCAGACCCGGTCCGGCCCGTTCCTCCGGTTCAGCCACTTTGGCGGGCCCGGTCGTTTTCGCGAGCGCCGGCTTCTTGCGGAGTTCGGGCGCAGCGGGCTGCCGGGCTTCGTCGACGGCATCAGCGACCGGAGTTTCCGGTTCGCTCTCCGGCGGCTCCGTTCGAGATTCCGGCACCGTATCGAGCTCGCTTTGACCCGCCCAGCGCGCGCCCAGCGCCTCGGCGATTGCCTTGAAGGCACCGCGCTCGCGGTCGTTCAGCGCACCTTCCTCGACCGAGGCCGGCTTGAACGGGTGCAACTGAAAAACACGGGATCCCAAGTTGTCGGCTTCGGCTTCCGTTTCCGCCGTGCCGGCCGCAACCTCCGCGTCCTCTTCGATGGTTTCTCCTGGACGCTCGGCGTCCGAGACATCGGGCACCGCACCTTCGTCTTCGGGTTCGGCCGCTGGTGCCCCGGCCGGTTCGGGACCGGAGATCGGTGTCAACGTCCCCGCTGTATCCTCCGACGCGTCACCAGGCTCTTCCAGGGCGCCTTCGGCAGGATCAACCGCGTCTTCGGATGCGGGTTCGACCGCATTTTCCACCGTTACGTCAGGTTCCGCGATCGGTGTTACCGCCAATACGTCGGCGAAACCACGAAAGCCCGCAAAGGCACGGCCCTCGCCAAAACGTGGCAACGCGGACAGGCGCAACTGCGCCACTTCACCAAAATCCGTCGGCCAGGCGATCTGGATATCACTCCATGTATCCCGGGTTTCGAGCGCCCTCGACAATTTGCCAACTCTGTCGAGCCGCATTTCGGCATCGAGATCCTGCCATGTGCGACCGATTACCTCGGCGGCTTTCGGTCCGACCAGCGCGGCAAAACCTGCGCCGACTTCAACGAAGCGTCCATCGGGATCGAGCTGGAACGTAAAACGGCGCATCTCCGGCACCATGCGGCGCTGGCTACCCGGCGCTGGCCCGCCAGCCGGCAGCCCGGCCTTGATCGGCTCGGGGAATTCGACCGGTCCGGAAGTATCGGCCGGTTCGAGATGTGGGCGACCGTTCAGGTCGTCACTCGATTCCAGATCTTTTTCAGCGCCAGCCGCGCCGGTTTCTTCGGTGACTGCCCCGTCTACCCCAGATTCATCCTCGTGTGTTTCCGGAGCGAGGACCAGCGTGAAACGGCCTTCCGGCAACTCGACATCGACCGTCTCTGCGCCTTCAGTGTCGTCTGTCAGATCAGCGGCGGCGGCGTTGCGGCAGATTTCGCCGGCGGCCCCGCGCAGGACGAGCGGTTCGGACGAAGCCGAAAACAGGGTCGTAAAGCGATCGCCTATTCCGGCATCGGTCGTACCGCCGCTGCCGGCCACCACGAGGACAATCTCGTTGCCGAGGTCTGCCAAGAGGCTGCACTGGCAGGGAAGCGATATATCGCGAAGACCGACGAAGAACCGCAGCAGCGACAAGCGCCCTCGGCCATCGCGAGGCAGACTGCGGCCGAGACGGGCGAGCTGGTTCAGTCCCGGACGGTTCATGTCGAACCGGCGCGCGGCCAGCGATGCGACATCGCTTTCGCCAAAGAAGCCGAGACCGGCAACACTGGACAGCAGGATTCGCCCTTCCGCGACATCCCACACCCAGGCAGGCGCGACGCCAAGCACCGCCGCAGCGACGCCAGGCGTGCGCAGCGCTCCGGGAAGGTGCGCTTCAATGGACTCGTCGAGAGGGCCGCTCATGTCGGCATCCAGTCAATTTCCCGCCGTTACCGCGGGCCGTTCCGGCTCTCGACCCCTCGAAGAGCGGAGTACGGGCCTGCCGCCGCACAAGCCTGCCGACCCGTCACATAGGGCTGTTATAGTCGTAGCCTACGAGGGCCGTCCAGCGGCGGGACTGTCCGGAGGGCGCGGCATGCGCTTGTATGGTTAAATCCCACAGGCTGACGTGTATAAGCAGACGAAGGAGACGAGCGTGACTGACAAATTTGACATTCCAAACCCCATGCGCGACTTCGCCGAGACCAGTGTCGAGCAGGCCCGCAAGGCATTCGACGACTATCTGGCCGCCGCCCAGAAAGCCATTGGCGGCTTCGGCACATCCGCTGCAAGCGCCCAGGAAAATGTCCGGACGCTCGGCGAAGACGCGATTTCCTTCGCCGAGGAGAACATGGCTGCGAATTTCGATTTCGCCAAGCAGATGGTCAGCTCGCGCACGATCGAGGACATGGTGAATGTTCAGTCCAGATTCATCGAGCGCCAGATGGCTGCCTTCACCAAGCAGGGCGAGAAACTGACCAGGACCGTCGCCAGAGCCGGGAAGAAGACCAAGACCGATTGACCGATCCAGGCGGACAGCCTGCAGCGTAAGAGTTGAGCCGGATTCGAGATACCCTGCCCCAGGGTAAGATGCGACGTTCTTCATTTTTTGTGCACTGCAATATTTTTCCTGTTGCATTGCACAATAGCCGTTCCTATATTGCCTTCAGGTTCGCTGCGGCATGTGGAATACGTTCCTGGTCGCGGCGGATCGGAAATACTCTGATTCACGGCATCGGCGGCTGCAGGCCCGCCGGCCGATCGCAAACCGCACAAGGATGCTCGACATGACCGCTACGAAAGAAAAGGCCGCCCCGAAGGCTGCCGCCGCCAAGAAAGACATTCCCGCATTCGCCACGTTCGAAATGCCGGCCGCCGTCCGCGAGATGGCCGAGAAGGGCGTTATGCAGGCCAAGGAAGCCTACGATTCCTACAAGTCGATGGCCGAAGAGGCGACCGACGCAATGGAAGACACGTTCGCGACCGTGAACAAGGGCGCAACCGATTTCCAGGCGAAGGCGCTCGGCGCCGCCAAGACCAACTTCAATGCCGGCTTCGAACTCGTCGAGAAGATGCTCGGTGTGAAGTCCCTGTCAGAGGTCGTTGAGCTGCAGACGGAATTCGCCCGCAAGCAGTTCGATACGATGACCTCGCAGGCCAAGGAAATTCAGGACCTGGCCAACAAGATGCAGGCGGAAACCACCAAGCCGCTGACCGAGGGCGTCGCCAAGGCGATGACCCAGTGGAAAGTCGCCGTCTAAGGCACTTCGTTCCACCGAACGCACGCGATACCGAAAAGCCCGGCTCAACCGCCGGGCTTTTTGCTGCGCGGCGTCTTGCCCGGTGGGTATCGACCAGACTTGCCAGCCGGCCCTTGCACCGGCCCGGCTTTGCTCGTATTTACAGCCCGATTGCCGTGCAGCTGTAGCTCAGTTGGTTAGAGCGCCTGATTGTGGATCAGGAGGTCCCCCGTTCAAGTCGGGGCAGCTGTACCAATCTTCTCTTTGTTATCATTAATGTTTTTTATCTGCCTTTGTGAGTTTCCATTGGTGCTTCGGCCCGTATCGCCACGACGAGCAAACTTCTAGGCGCTTTCGCCGCGATTCTTCGCCAGCCCCCGCATAATTTCCGCCTGCCGGCCGAAGGGACCATGCATGTCGTACGACATGGTCGTCGCCAAGTTGTCGTGACCGTAGTTCTGAGACAAGGCTTTCTGCTGCTCGGCGGTTAGATCGAGTTCTCCTGCAAGGCGTCTTCGACGTCTACACAAAGGTATCGAACCGTGTTCTCGATCTTGGTGTGGCCAAGCAGGGTTTGCACTGCTCGCAGGTTGCCGGTTGCCTTGTAGATGATCGAAGCCTTCGTGCGGCGAAGCGAATGCGTCCCGTAATACTCAGGGCGAAGACCAATCACGCTGACATTCACCTGCGTTGGATGACTCGGCGATCCCGGGCATGGCCGTCGATCGAAATACTAGCCGTGCTTGGCAGCCTTTGTTCCGCACAGGACATCGCGGACTGGTCCACTTGCTGAGTCAAATGACATAGATCACCGGTCGGTTTCTGTCGGGATCGATATAGTCTGTCCAAGCCAAAATTGACAAAGTGTCGTCTAGAATAAAATCTGGGTGCAATAAAACAGGGAGGAAACAATGAAATCGAATCGACTGTTGGGTATCCTGGCCGGCGTCTCGCTAGCGGGAGTTGCTGCGTTCGGTACTTCGACCGTGGCGTACGCGCAGGAAGACACATTCAAAATCGGTGTCGTGACATTCCTATCCGGCCAGGCGGCCCAGAGCTTCGGCGTGCCCGCCTGGAATGGCGGCAAGATGCTCGTCGAGAAGCTGAATGCCGGCGAGGTTCCGGCCCCGTACAACACCAAGGGGTTCGGCGGCATGAAGATCGAGGCGGTCGTCCTCGATGAAGCCGGCGGCGCCTCGACCCAGGTCCAGGAGTTCCGCAATCTCGTGCAGCGCGAGGAAGTCGACGCCGTCGTCGGCTACGTGTCCTCGGGCGATTGCCTTGCGATCGCGCCGGTCGCCGACGAGTTGAAGCAGTTCACCATCCTCTACGACTGCGGCACGCCGCGCATCTTCGAGGACGGCGACTACGAGTACGTCTTCCGCACCGCGGCCCACGCGACGCAGGACAACGTCGGGCTGGTCCACTACCTGAAGGCCAAGGATGTAGACGTCTCTTCCTATTCCGGCATCAATCAGGACTACGCCTGGGGCCACGACAGCTGGGCCGACTTCCAGGCCGCCATGGGCCAGATCTATCCGGACGCCAAAGTCGAGGCCGAGTTGTTCCCTGCCTTCGGCGCGGGCCAGTACGGTACCGAGGTCTCGGCTCTGATGCAGAAGCCCGTCGACGTTGTCCACTCCTCGCTTTGGGGCGGCGACCTGCAGGCCCTGACCCTTCAGGCCCTGCCACGTGGTCTCTACCAGCAGAGCCAGGTCGTCTACAGCGCCGGTGACCATGTGATGCCGCCGCTCGGCGCCAACATGCCGGAAGGCGTGATCGTCGGCGCGCGCGGCGCCTACGGCTTCATGGCCCCCGACACCGAACTCAACAAGTGGTGGTTCGACAACTATTCGGAGACCTTTGACGTCTTCCCCGTGCAGGCGCCCTATCGCATGGCGCAGGCTCTACTCGGCCTGAAAACGGCAGTCGAGAAGGCGATGGCCGAGAACGGCGGCAAGAAGCCGACGGACGAGGAACTCGCCGCGGCTATGAAGGGGCTGAGCTGGGAAAGCCCGGGCGGCGAGATCGAGATGGCGATTTCCAATGGCCACCAGGCGATCCAGCCGATCGGCTTCGGAACCACGATGAAGGATGACAATGGAAACATCATCCTCGGCGACATCATCCGCTTCAAGGCGCGCTGCGTGAACCCGAAGGACGGCATGAAGAGCACCGAATGGATCTCGGCCGGCTTCCCGGACGCCGACTGCGACTGATCTCCTGATACCGTACTCCTGCGCCGGGGCTGTTCGCGCGGCCCCGGCGCCTCACCCGGAGCCGCCTGAATGAACCTGCTCCTGACGATCGTCGTGGACGGCTTGATCTATGGATCCTGGTTGTTCATCGTCGCTCTGGGCCTGACTCTCGTGTTTGGGGTCCTGCGTATCCTCAACATCGCGCACGGCGGCCTCTACGCCATCGGCGCCTATGCCGCGGCCACCGCCGTTCCGGTGGTTGCGGGGCTTGGCCTGCCGGACGGCTTTACCATCGTGGCCATGTTTTTATCGGCGCTCGCTGTGGCGATCGTCGTCGCGCCGATCCTGGAGCGCGGGCTCCTGCGCCTGTTTTACGGGCGCGACGAAGTTCTGATCCTGCTCGTCACCTATGCCGTATTCCTGATCCTGGAAGACGTGACGAAGCTGATCTGGGGCGTCCAGCCTTACTACGTGTTCCAGCCGCGCCTGCTGTTCGGCAATGTCCAGATCGGCAACCTGTTCTACGTCGGCTACGACCTGATGCTGATCGCGCTTGCCGTCATCTGCGGGCTCGCCGTCTGGCTCGGCATCAACAAGACACGGATCGGCAAGATCGTCGTGTCCGTCATCCACGATCCAGAAATGAGCGCCAGCATGGGCGTCAATGTTAGCCGGGTCTATCTGCTCGCCTTCGGCCTCGGCGTGTTCTTGGCAGCACTCGGCGGCGCCTTCACGAGCCCGCTCATCTCCGTTCAGCCGGGCATCAGCGTCAGCGTCATCGTCGTCAGCTTCGCCGTCGTCATCATCGGCGGCCTCGGCAGCATCCCCGGCGCGGCAATCGGCGCATTGATCGTCGGGCTCGCGCGCTCCTTCGCGGTCCACCAAGTGCCGGAGGCGGAGATCTTCATCATCTACCTCGTCATGGTGATCGTGCTGATCTTCCGGCCTGAGGGGCTGTTCCAGCGGGTCGAGGCCCGGAAGATATGAGGCCTCTGCAATGAACCGCACGCTGTTCTCGGTCCTGTCCCTGGTCGTGGTCGCCGTGATCTTCGTGTTCGGCGGCCTGGCGCTGCCGAACTGGCTGCTCTTCACCCTGACGCGCGCGATGGCCTTCGGGCTCGTCGCGCTGGGTATCGTGGCGCTGATGCGCGGCGGTCTCGTCTCGTTCGGGCAGGGGCTCGTCTACTGTCTCGGCGCCTATGCCTCCGGCCTGCTGGCGCTGCACCTCGGGATTACCGAGATCGTGGTGCTCGTCCTGATCGGCGCGGTTGCCGGCGGCATCGCCGCGGGCATCCTCGGCCCGCTGATCGCCCGCTACCGGGGCATCTTCTTCGCCATGCTGACGATGGCCATGTCGATGGTGCTGTACGGCGTCCTGGCAAAGATGACGATGATTGGCGGCTCGGACGGATTCAATGTCCCCGAGCCGACCTATTTCGGCTACCTGCCGGACGTCGCGAACGCCGACTACGCGCTGTATGCCTTCAGCGTCATCCTGTCGGCGATCGCCGCGATCCTGTGCCTGCTCTATTTCGGATCTATGCCGGGCCAGATGGCGCTCGCGG
>CAJQNW010000453.1 GCA_905479765.1 uncultured Tepidamorphus sp.
CCTAGAGTTACGGCAATATGTGCGAATTGCCGGCCAGATGCCGGTTAACGATGGAAAGGAATTTCCCATGAACGCTGGCGTTCTGGGTCAGGCCGGGAATCACCCGGTAATCGCCGTTCCCGCTGATATTAAAGCCTTCGAAGGCTACCGCTGGCATTCGGTCGCCGCTCAGTATCTGGAGGCCGCTGCCCATGTTTCAGGCGCCATGCCGATCATCGTTCCGGCGCTGGGTGGCGAGTTCGATTATTCGGCGATCCTCGACACTGTCGACGGCGTCATGCTGACCGGCAGTAAATCCAACGTTCATCCCGGCCACTATGGAAAATTGCCGACACCGGCCTACGAGCCCTTCGACGAGGCGCGCGACGCAACCGCTCTTCCGCTGATCCGTGCGACCATTGAGCGCGGATTGCCGCTTTTCGCGATTTGCCGCGGATTCCAGGAGCTCAACGTCGCGCTCGGCGGCTCGATCGTCACGGAAATACACGAGGCGCCCGACCGCCTGGACCACCGCGCGCCGGACTCGACGGTCCAGGACGAGCGCTTCGCCATCCGCCAGACCATCGACATTCGCCCCGGTGGCCACCTCGCCGGGATTCTCGGCACCGAGCCGATTCTGGTCAATTCGCTGCATCGCCAGGCGATCGACCGGCTGGCCGACGGCCTGGAGATTGAGGCGACCGCGCCGGACGGCACGATCGAATCCGTATCGGTCCGCGGCGCCAGGGCTTTCGCGCTGGGTGTGCAGTGGCATCCCGAGTACTGGTCCGGCAGCGATCCGGCCTCGCGGAAGCTATTCGAGGCATTCGGCAACGCCCTGCGCAGCCATCGTTCCGAGCGTGCGGCGGTTCGGTCGGCGGCGGAATAAGCGTCACCCGATCAGCTGCGGCACCTCGTCCAGCGTCTTGATGGTGGCGGCAATGTCGCCCGGCAGATTGTCGGGCGGCATGTCCAACCTGTCGAGGCGGGCGACCTTGAAGCCGAAGTTGGCCGCACCGCTGGCGTCCCACGCGTTCATCGAGACGAACATCATTTCCTGCGCGGGGATCCCGATCTCGTCAACGGCAAGCTGGTAGACGCGCGAATCCGGCTTGTAGATACCCACCGTCTCAACCGACAGGACGTGGTCGAGATGAGTATCAAGCCCCGCCGAGCGGGTCGCGGCTTCCAGCATCTCCGGCGAACCGTTCGACAGGATCGCTGTCGTCAGCCCCTTTTGCTTCAACGATTCCAGGCAGCGCCGCGCGTCGGGGTAGGCGTCGAGCGTCATGTAGAGATCGAGCAGCTTCGCCCTGAGCTCCGCATCCGATACCCCGTTCGCGTCGAGCGCATAGTCGAGCGCGTCGGCAGTGACGACACGGAAATCGGAGTGCGCGCCCATCAGGCTTCTGAGCCAGGTGTACTGGAGCTGCTTGTCGCGCCACATCTTCGACACCGCATCGGCCTTGTCGCCGAGCGCGGCGGCCACTTTGCCGACAGGCGCATGCACGTTGAACAGCGTACCGTAGGCATCGAAGACGCAAGCGCGGATACCATCAAGTTTCATGTAATATTCCTCCCGGTTTTCAAAACACTGGCCTGAGACCCCGGCCCTGTCTAGAATCTGGCAAAGCAAATCTGTTGTGAGGAAACGCGCATGTCCGGCGATCACCAGCATGATCATGACCACGAAAGCTCGGAATTGTCCCCGACGGCGCTCAGGGTCCGCGCGCTGGAATCGCTGCTGGTCGAGAAGGGCTATGTCGATCCGGCCGCACTCGATGCGCTGATCGACACCTACGAGCACAAGGTCGGCCCGAGAAACGGCGCCCGCGTCGTCGCCAAAGCCTGGAGCGATCCGGACTATCTGGAGCGCCTGCGCGAGGACGCCACCGCGGCAATCGCCGAACTCGACTACACCGGCCGTCAGGGCGAGCACATGGTGATCGCCGAGAACACGCCCGAGACCCACAACATGGTCGTCTGCACGCTGTGCTCCTGCTATCCGTGGGCGGTGCTCGGCCTGCCGCCCGTCTGGTACAAGTCGCCGCCCTATCGCTCGCGGGCGGTAATCGATCCGCGCGGCGTCCTGTCGGAATTCGGTGTCGAGCTGTCGGAGGAAACCGAGGTCCGCGTCTGGGATTCAACCGCCGAGGTCCGCTACCTGGTGATCCCGATGCGGCCCGACCACACCGAGGAACTGAGCGAGGAGGAACTCGCCGCCCTCGTCACCCGCAATTCGATGATCGGCACCGGGCTGGCGCTGTCGCCCGACGAAGCCCGCGCGGAGGGATTGCTCAAATGAACGGTGTCCACGACATGGGCGGGATGCAGGATTTCGGTCCCGTCGTCCCGGAACCGGCCGAGCCGATCTTCCACGCCGACTGGGAGCGGCGCGTGCTGGCCCTGACGCTCGCCACATCGGCGCCTGGCGGCTGGAACATCGACACCTCCCGCCACGCCCGCGAGAGCCTGCCGCCGGCGCAGTACCTGTCGTCCAGCTACTACCAGATCTGGCTCGCCGGCATCGAGAAGCTGATGAGCGAGCGCGACATGATCACGCCCGAGGAAATCGAAACCGGCAAGATGACGACGCCTCCGATCCCCGTCGAGCGTATCCTGCGGGCCGAAGACGTCGCCGGCGTCATGGCCAGCGGCACCCCCTATGAACGGCCTGCGAGCGACCCCGCCCGTTTCAAGGTTGGCGACACGGTCCGTGCGAAGAACATCAACCCCGAGGGCCACACCCGTCTGGTGCGCTACGCGCGCGGCCGCACCGGAACGGTCACCCGCATCCACGGCAATCACGTCTTCCCGGACTCAAACGCCCACGGTCTCGGCGAACGGCCGCACTGGCTCTACGCGGTCCGCTTCACCGCTCGCGAACTGTGGGGCGAGGAAGCCTCGCCGCTCGATACCGTCCAGGTCGACTTGTGGGAGCCCTATCTTGACCCGGCCTGAGGCCGCCCGCCCCAAAGTCGCCGAAGCGCTCGCCGCATTGCCGGCGCTGCCGCGCGACAAAGACGGGCCGGTCTTCGCCGAGCCCTGGCATGCGCAGGCATTCGCCATGACCGTCGAGCTGAACGCCGGCGGCGTCTTCACCTGGAGCGAATGGGCCGAGACGCTTGGCACGGAACTGGCCGAGGCGGGGACGGACGCGACGGGCGACGACGCCTACTACAGCGCCTGGCTCGCCGCGTTGGAAAAGATGCTGGATCGCAAGGGCGTCGTGCCCGAGGCCGAACGGTCGACACGCGAAGCCGCCTGGGACCGCGCCGCCAGGGCAACGCCGCACGGCCGGCCGATCGAACTGGGCGCCGAGGAGCGGAGCTGAGCGACCACGCAGCCGGCCATGGCCGAAAAGCCTATCCTCTAATTCCGCTCATTCCCGCGAAGGCGGGAATCCGGGGTTTTAGGCACGGTCCTTCCGTATGGCCCTGGACTCCCGCCTTCGCGGGAGTGAGCGGAGATTGCGGAAAAGCTTGAGCGAGACCATTTAGGTT
>CAJQNW010000454.1 GCA_905479765.1 uncultured Tepidamorphus sp.
CAGTGATTGCGCTTTTCCAGCGAGCCCTCGGGATCGACGAGGATGTCGGCGATGTTCTGGACATCACGAACCTCCCATTCACCGCGCCGCACTTCCAGCAGCGGGTTGTAGGCCGACGAAGTCGGGTTGGTCGGATCGAACAGCAGGACGCGGCCGTGCCGAGCGCGAAAGCCGGCTGTGAGCTGCCAGTTCTCGCCCTTGATGTCATGGACGATTGCGGAGCCTGGCCAGGTCAGCAACGACGGGACGACCAGACCGACACCCTTGCCCGAACGGGTCGGCGCGAAGCACAGGACATGTTCCGGTCCTTCATGGCGCAGATAATGGTCATGGAGCTTGCCGAGAACGACGCCGTCGGGTCCGAGCAGGCCGGCCGCCTTGACCTCATCGGGCCGCGCCCAGCGCGCCGACCCGTAGGTATCGACACTCTGTGCCTCGCGCGCCCGCCAGACGGACATCAGGATCGCCACCGCGATCGCGATGAAGCCGCCAGAGGCCGCGATGATCGCGCCCTCGATGAAGATCGGCGGGGCGTAGGCGTCATAGAAATACCACCACCAGAAGAAGGCCGGGGGATAGTAGATCGGCCAGCCGCCTATCTCGAACCAGGGTTGGCCGAGCTGGGACTGGAAGCCGAGGCGCCAGGCCGTCCATTGTGTTGCCGTCCAGGTGGTGACGAGGACAATCGTGAAGACGATGAGGATCTGGCCCCAGAGAATTTTCGTTCCCGACATGGTCTATGTTCCGCGCAAATATCTGCACGCTGCGGGCCATGTCTGCCGCTCTCAAGCTTATTCTTTGCTCGTCGCAGAAACGGCGGCCGTCGGTAAGAAATCGGAGGGCTTCTAGCGGAGGCGTCACCGGCCCAGCCCCCGCTTGCGTCCGAAACTCCAGTCGACGCCGCCGTCGCCGCGTGTGACGCCGGAGACATGGCGGCCCAGGTGCTTTTCCAGCGAGGGGGTCCAGGGCACGAGTTGGAAGCCGAGGCCATCGTCGATCATCGCGAAGCGACCGGATGAGAGTGTGAAGCGCTGGCGATAGGCGCCGGCGACATACTCGCCGTTGGTCGCACGCTGGAAGGGCTGGCCGGTCTGAGCCGCGAGCTTCTCGCCGAGTGTGTCCACTTCGCGCCGGCCGAGCGTGTTGAGGAGATTGCGACTGAAGATGATCCGCCGGCCCTGCCGTTCGGCGAAGCCTTGCTCGATCAGGTGATCTGCACGCCGGTCCAGAGCATCGCGGACTTCGGCGCCGAACCCGCCTTCCGACAGAGCTGCGGGATCACGCGCGATGTTTTGCCGATCCAGCCAGGTTGCGCCCGATGCGGTCACCTGCCGTTCGATGTCGAGATCGGAACGCACCGCGAGCGCGACACGCCGCTGTCCGCTGGAGTCGTCATAGGCGCGCAGCTCGACGATCGAGCCTGGCGTGCTGTCGCCGGCCGCGTCGAGATCGGCGAGCTTGATGTGGTGGGTCCGTCCGTCGACGCCGTCGACCACGGCATAGGCCGTGCCCTTCAGTTCGTCGTCGAGTCCACGTTCGACCAGGCGGCCGACGATCGGCGTGTCGAGACTTTCGGCGGCCAGCACGTAATCCGCAGATCCGCGCCCGATGCCGCGCTCGGTCAGCGCCCGGTGCATGCGCTTGATGATGTCACCGCGTTCGCCAAGTTCGCGCAGCGTGCCCTCCGCCTTGTCGTCGATCATCCATTGGCCGGGGCCGACCTGCTCGGCCAGGCCGAGCGTCTCCAGCTTGCGCAGCCGCCCGACCTTGAGCGCGTGGAATTCGTCGGGCTGCTCGCCCGGATGCGGTGCGAGGTCGATAATGCCAGTGCGCCGGCTGTCGCGAAGGAGCTGGCGATCGAGCTGCGTCCAGCGCTCCGACGCGATCTGGTTCTCGAGGCTGCGCCGGATATCGAGGTCGGTGCGCGGCCCGAGCTCCTGGGTGATCAGGTCGCGCGCCCGATCGCGCATGCCCTCCTTGATATAGTCGCGCGAGATGACGAGGTCCTGGCCGTCGTCGCGCACACCGCGCACGATCAGATGAACATGCGGGTGTTCCGTGTTCCAGTGATCGACGGCCACCCAATCGATCTCAGTGCCGAGGTCCTTCTCCATCTGGCCGACAAGATCGCGGGTGAAGGATTTGAGGTCAGACATTTCCAGCGCGTCGTCGGGCGAGACGATGAATCGGAAATGGTGGCGGTCGTCCTCGCAGCGCTCGGCGAAGGCGCGTCCATCCGCATCCTCCTCTCCCGGCCCGAACAGCCGCGCCCTCTCGCCATCGCGGGTCACGCCGTCGCGGCGCAGATAATCGAGATGCGTGCCGAGCGGCGCGGCGCGCGCGGAATGCCGGACCACACGCGCCTTGATCACCGCGCCGCGCGAGCGCGCCGTGATGAGCCGGTTGGCCTGGATGCTGGCGCGCTGGCCGAGCCCGAAGCGCGAGCGGTTGCGGGAAACGACGCGGCCGGAGCGCGACACGCCGCCGCCCGCCTTCTTCGCGGCCGCGAGCGCCTGGGCGATGAAGGGGCGCGCGGCCTGCGCACGTGTCGAGCGGATGCGGCCGGGACGGATGCGGAACTCGCGATCATCGGCCATGGGATCGCTCCGCAATGTGCGAAAACCCGCGTAGACACAGGCATTTGAGCGGCCGGCGCACATTGCGCCAAGGCCCGGCAATGTGCGGAACGCACCAGAAAATCCAAGCAAAACAACCGACCGACCGGCGCGCAATGTGCGCCCTTTTATCCTGCCATCGTTCGGTTGTTGGGGCTGCCGCCCCCACTTGCGCTCGCCATGCTATGCCAGAGCCCGACAGGGCACGAATGCACATGGCGTCGGTCACGACGAGCCCCTTGTGCTGCCGTGGGCGACGAATACGGATTCCGACTGTGGCTGTTGATTGGGCTCGCGCTCCTCCGGGACGGGGGAGTGGGGCGTCTTCGACGGCTCCTCGGAGGCACGGTTGTCGACAGTCCGATGGTCGTTTGAGCGCGGGACGAAAAGCGGTGCCTCGCGCCAGTCCGGAGGCGATGGCGGTGCGGCCTGAGCGTTCAGCGACGGCGCAGCGGCGCCAAGCGCGGGCGCAAGCAAATCGACATAGGCGCGCGTCTCGGCAGGCAACGGTCGCCCCGTGGCGAGGTACTCGTCATAGCGGGCTGGCCCCGCATTGTAGGCCGCCAGCATGGCCGGAATGGCGCTGTAGCGGTCATACATCTCGCGCAAATAGGCTGCGCCCGCGAGGATGTTGTCGCGCGGATCGAACGGATCGCGACCGAGGCGATAGCGGGCGCGCAGGTGATCCCAGGTGTCGGG
>CAJQNW010000455.1 GCA_905479765.1 uncultured Tepidamorphus sp.
CCTGCTCGGCCCCCGGCATGCGGCTGTTGAGGTGTTCGATCCGCTCCTTCGCCTGACGGACGCTGCGCTTGATACGGTGCTGCTCGCGGTCGTGCTCCGATCGACGGTTTTCGAGGCGCCTGAGTTTCTGGCGCAGATCCATTTCTTCAAGGATAAGCGGGTTGCCGCTGGCGGCCGCCTTCATCTCGGCCGCGTTTGCCGCCTCGCCGCCGATGTCCTCGATGACGCGGACCGTGCTGTCACCCTTGCGGACCTGCTGGATGAACCGCGCCTTGCCCTCGATCGTTTGCCACTGGCGGGCGTCGAGGGTGTTCTTGGTGGCATAGCGCAGGATTTCGATCTCGAAGCCGTCAGGATCTTCGGCGTACAGCTCGTTGCCCTGCCTGATGCCTCGGCCGTCGCGCTGCTCGAGGTCCGAGGGCCGCCACGGGGCATCGATGTGATGCAGACCGACAAGCCGGTTCTGAACGTTGGTGCCGGCGCCCATCTTCGGGGTCGAGCCGAACAACACCCGGATCCGGCCGGAGCGCACCTTGCCGAACAGCTCTTCCTTCTGCTGTTCGGTGTTGGCGTCGTGGATGAACGCGATCTCGGCGTCGGGGATGCCGCGATCGATGAGCTTTTGCCTGAGATCGTCGTAGACCGAGAACTTGCCATCGAGCGCAAGGAACTCATCGGGCGTCATCCTGTCGAGCGAGGCCTGCGCCTTCTCGTCGCCTGCCTCGGCCTTCTTGATCAGGTCGCGAATGCGGGCTTCTTCCTTCGCCGCGGCCTTTTTCGGCGTGGACAGGTCGATGAACACGAGCTGGGTGCCGCGTTGTGCGGTCCAGGCCTTGTAGATCCGGTGGATGTTGTCGGCCGCCACATGGGTCTTCGATCCCGCGACATCGCTGGCGCCAGGCGCGACGAGGCGCATGTCGAGTGCTGCCTTCCGGGCGTCCGACATGATCTTGAGCATGTTGTCGTCGCCCGGCCCCGGCCGTTTCGGCAGGTTCTCGGCGCGCCAGATGAGCGTACCTTTTGGGAACTGGCCGTCTTTGTCGGCCTCGCCGATGTAGCCGGCCTGCGCATTGGACCGCTCGACCACGATATTGGTCGGCTTGCCGCCTTTGACCCGGGGCAGCGGCAGGGTTTTGCCCGCGCGGGCCAGCATCGCCTTGATGTCGTCGTTGGTGATGACGTCGGCGAATGTCCGGTACCGCTGCATCAGCTCGGGCATGTTCACGAACTTCGCGAACCGGCTGGCGAGCTTGTAGGCGCCGGAAGGCGAGAGCTCCCAATCGGTCACGACTTCGCCGAACACCCGGGCCCAGGCGTCGAAGTGCGAAAGCCCCATGTCTTTCAGCGCCTGACCGTCCAGGTAGCGCTGCATCGTGTACATTTCGGCCATGGTGTTGGAGAGGGGCGTCCCGGTGGCGAACATGATGTTCCCCCCCCCGGTGCGCTCCATGACCGAGGCGATCTTCATGTAAAGGTCGGCCGCCTTCTGGCTGCCCTGCGGATTGCCGAGGCCGCCGACCCTCTGCATGCTCGTCGTGAACGCGAGGTTCTTGAACTCGTGGGCCTCGTCGACACCGATGAAGTCGATGCCGAGCTCATCGAACGTGAGCCCCTTGTCCTTCGCGCCGGCGTCGAGGATACGCTGCAGCTTGGCTTTCCGGCTGTCACGCTGTTTGGTGAGCTGGGCGACGTTACGAGACTTCTCGCCGGCCGCTTCCCGGAGCTCCTTAATGGACTTCTCGATGTCGGCAAGCTCTTCCTCGATGAAGGCCTTCTCGAACTCCGGGGATACGCCGATCTTGCCGAAAGACGAGTGCGCGACGATGATGGCATCCCAATCGCCCGTGGTGATGCGGGCGAACAGCCGTTTCCGGTTGGCCGCCTCGAAGTCGCGCTTGGTCGCCGCGAGCACCTTTGCGCCCGGGTAGAGCTTCACGAAGTCCTTCGCCCACTGGCCCACCAGGTGGTTAGGGACGGTCAGCATCGGTTTGCGGGCCTGCCCGATCCGCCGCTTCTCCATCACTGCCGCGATCAGCGCGAAGGTCTTGCCGGCACCCACGGTGTGATCCGCGAGCACAGTCGGGGATTGCAGCGATCGCCAGACGTAGTTTTTCTGATGCGGCCGGAGCTCGATGATGTCGTCGCCGACCTTGCCCGGCAGGGTCAGGTGGCTGCCGTCGTAGGCCCGTTCGACGTTGGTGTTGAAGGTATCGTTGTAGATCCGGGCAAGCCGTTCGCGGCGGGCATCGTCTTCCCATACCCATCGCCGCCATTCGGCCCGGACCCGGTCGACCTTCTCGTTGGCGGCCGCCGTGGCCGCCTGGTTCACGACCGAGGTGTCGTCAACCTTGTCGCGGATTGTGATCGTCTTCTCGTTGATCGCAGCGACAAGCACCGCGCCGGCGCCGGCGCGCTCCGTGCCCCATTGGGTATCGGCGGTCGGGCTCACCCGTGACGGCCGGATATCCCACGACGCGGTAAGGCGGGAATAGAAGGCGGTTCCGCCCTCGGATTCGGCGATGTGGTTGACGAACGAAGCGACGA
>CAJQNW010000456.1 GCA_905479765.1 uncultured Tepidamorphus sp.
AGGTGATCACCGCATCGGCATAGGCCACGTCGTCGTTGTCGAGGCCGGAGCGCTCGCCGCCGAAGAGGATGCCGGCCTTCTCGCCCGCGTCGATGCGGGAGGCCAGCCGCTCGGCGGCGGCCTGCGGATCGAGGATCGGCTTGGGCATCTCGCGCGGCCTGGCTGTGGTGGCGAGCACGAGGCCGAGATCGGCGATCGCGTCGGCCGTCGAGCTGAAGACGCGCGCGCCTTCGACCACCCAGTCGGCGCCCGACGCCGCGGCAAGGGCCTTCGGGTTCGGCCAGATGTCGCGCGGGGTCACCAGCCGCAGGTCGGTGAGGCCGAAATTGGCCATGGCGCGGGCGACCATGCCGATGTTCTCGCCAAGCTGGGGCGAGACGAGGATGATGGTCGGGGCGGGAGAGGCGGTCACGGGCAGTCCGGGTTCGGTTGGGTCTCGCAGTCCGATACAGGATCGGCGGAAAGGGGTCGAGGGCGGATCGCCTGGTAATCGACATGAGGCCGACGCCGCATGGGCCGCGGATCAAGTCCGGGGCACGCGCGTGTTTGCGTGGCACGGCCGTGCCCTTTTGCGAGCCGTGTCCTGGACTTGATCCAGGACCCATGCAGCCATTGCGGCAAATCCATGCGGCGGTTTTTGACAGGAACCGCGTCCTTCCGCCCATCGTCGGCTTCAAACTCGCCCAAGGGGGTGCTATAGGGGCCGCGACTTATCCCGCCGGCGGCGCGGTCAACGCGGCTGCCGGCACTTCATCCCGATATCCATTCCATGACGCGAAGGGCCCAATTCATGGCGAAGATCAAGGTCGAAAATCCGGTTGTCGAGCTCGACGGCGACGAGATGACCCGGATTATCTGGCAGCTCATCAAGGACAAGCTGATCCATCCGTACCTGGATATCGATCTGAAGTATTACGACCTGGGCATCGAGTACCGCGACGAGACCGACGACCAGGTGACGGTCGACGCGGCCGAGGCCATCAAGAAGTACGGCGTCGGCGTCAAATGCGCGACCATCACCCCGGACGAGGCGCGCGTCGAGGAATTCGGCCTGAAGCGCATGTACCGCTCGCCGAACGGCACGATCCGCAACATCCTGGGCGGCGTCATCTTCCGCGAGCCGATCATCTGCAACAACGTGCCGCGCCTGGTGCCGGGCTGGACCCAGCCGATCATCATCGGCCGTCATGCCTATGGCGACCAGTACCGCGCCACCGACTTCCTGTTCCCCGGCAAGGGCAAGCTGACCATCAAGTTCGTCGGCGAGGACGGCGAGACGATCGAGCGCGAGGTGTTCGACGCGCCGGGCTCGGGCGTCGCGATGGCCATGTACAACCTCGACGACTCGATCCGCGACTTCGCCCGCGCCTCGATGAACTACGCGCTGAACCGCGGCTATCCGCTGTACCTGTCGACCAAGAACACGATCATGAAGGCCTATGACGGGCGCTTCAAGGACATCTTCCAGGAGATCTTCGACGCGGAGTTCGCCGACAAATACGCCGCCAAGAACATCACCTACGAGCACCGGCTGATCGACGACATGGTGGCTGCCGCGATGAAATGGTCGGGCGGCTATGTGTGGGCCTGCAAGAACTACGACGGCGATGTGCAGTCCGATACGGTGGCGCAGGGCTTCGGGTCGCTCGGCCTGATGACCTCGGTGCTGATGACGCCGGACGGCAAGACAGTCGAAGCGGAAGCAGCCCACGGCACGGTGACGCGCCATTACCGCCAGCACCAGAAGGGCCAGGATACGTCGACCAACTCGATCGCCTCGATCTTCGCCTGGACGCGCGGCCTAGCGCACCGCGCCAAACTGGACGGCAACGACGATCTCGCCAAGTTCGCCAAGACGCTGGAGACGGTCTGCGTCGACACCGTCCAGTCCGGCTTCATGACCAAGGACCTGGCGCTGCTGGTCGGCCCCGACCAGAAATGGCTGACCACGACCGGCTTCCTCGACAAGGTCGACGAGAACCTGCAAGCCGCAATGGCCTGAGGCGGCCGGCCGCCTGAGCAGGACGGTCGACCCGCCGGAATTGAAGAAGGGCGCGGTTTTCCGCGCCCTTTTTTGTTTGAGGCTCTCCCTACCCATTTCGCTCATTCCCGCGAAAGCGGGAATCGCCATCGTTTGGCACCGTCACGCCTCCCGCTACCCGATCCCCGCTTTCGCGGGGATGAGCGGGGAAGAGAGGCCGGGGATGAGCGGGAAGAGAGGCCGGGATGAGCGGCGAAAAGGGGCCGGGGATGTTCGGGGAGGGCCGGGGAAGAACGGGAGAGGCTGGGGCCGGGTCGGGGCAATACCGGGAATAAGGCGAAGCCTTTCCCAAAGCCGCTCGTTCCCGCGAAAGCGGGAACCGGGTAGCCTCGAGGCATGGCCTTCTACGTCTATATCCTCGCAAACCGTCGTGACGGAGTGCTCTATGTCGGAATAACCGACGACCTCGCGCGACGGGCTTGGGAGCATAGCCGGTGCGGTCCCCGGATTCACGCGCCGATATGGTGTGAAAATGCTGGTTTGGTACGAACAGCACGCGTCCCGGGAGATGGCGTTCCAGCGCGAACGTCAGATCAAGAAGTGGAACCGAGCCTGGAAGATCGAGCTCATCGAGCGCGAGAATCCTGTTTGGAAGGATCTCTACGACAGTCTGATATAGACCGCTGGGCGATCCCCGCTTTCGCGGGGATGAGCGGGGAGTGGCTGGGGTCAGAGGCGGAGCAGTTGGTGTCGGACCGGGAATGGTACCGGGCTGTCCCAAAAGCCGCTCTTTCCGAAAATCCACTCATTCCCGCGAAAGCGGGAATCGCCATCGTTTGGCAACGTCACGCCCCCCGCAACCCGATCCCCGCTTTCGCGGGGATGAGTGGGGAAGAGAGGCCGGGCTACGCCGCTTCGCCAGCCGGCGGTAATTGGAACACCGCCCTCGCCGCGGGGTTCGCCAGGAATTCCTTCGGATAGTAGCGGGCGAGCACGTCGGCTTCGAACAGGTCGGGATTGCCTGCGGCGAAGGTTTCCCAGCCGGAGGTGCCTTGGGCGGCCATGCGCGCATGGATCAGCGTCATGAAGGCCACCGTGACCGTCGCGTGGTAGAGCCCGTCCTTGCCGTGTTTCGCGGCGAAGGCGCGGATCGCGCGCTCGATCCGATCGAGCGCCGCGCCGAAGGTGGGCGCCTCGCGCAGGATCAGGAAGCCGGCGCGGACGTGGGCGCGGTGAGTGAACGCGGCAGGGTCCAGCGTGGCTGTTTCCAATGCGGACAGGAAATCGCGGTCATCCATTGGTCGCTCCATCCTCCGTCAGCCGATGCGCGTCCTCGGCCGTTAGGTTGAGGCCGTAGATCCGCATCAACTCGGCAATGGCGGCAAGCGTGTCGTCGGAAAACGGCGCCTTGCCCTCGAAGGCGTGCAGCACGATGCCCTCGATCAGGTCGCCGAGGCTGACGTCCTTCAGTTCGGCGACGCCCTTGAGGACCTTCAGCAGGCGCTTCTCGATGCGCACGCCGGTCTGGACGCGTTCGATCATGGCCGTCCTCTTAGTTGGTATTTATGTACCAATGTACCAGTTGTGAAGGGGAGTCAAGAACGGGTTGCGGCGGTTGCGACCATTCAGCTCATTCCCGCTCACGCGGGAACCGCCGTCGAGTCGCAGGGTCGAGGTCACGGCAGTCCGATCCGCGCATGCGCGGGGATGAGCGGAGACTGGCGGGGCGGTCCATCAAACGGACATGGCGATCAGGTCACGGCATAGGTTGCGACCGTCGAGAGGCGGTCGGCGACCTCCTGGTTACCGGCGGCGACGTCGTCGATGTCGTCTCCGGCGAGGATCAGGAGCTGGGTTACCTCCACGGCGCGGACGCGAGCGTCGACGAGGCTCAGGCGGGATGCCTTTATCTCGCCGAAATACTGGCTTTCGCCGAGTTTCTCGCGGTTGCCTCCAGTGTCCACCTCGACGAGGCCGGAGACGATGAAGAAGATCGCGCGGGGCACCTCGCCGCGCGGCACGATGATTTCGCCGGCGTCGACGCTGCGGGCCCTGAGACGCGGTACGATCTCGGCCAGCGCGGCGGCGTCGAGCGTGGCGAAGACCGGCAGCCTTGCGACCATGCCCCAGGTGACCACGAAGGCACGCCGCCGGATCACCTCGATGAAGGCGGTGGCAAAGATGCCGACCGGCAGGGCGAGCATGAAGATGCCGGCGACCATTGTAATGCCGCCGATGATGCGGCCGATTGTCGTGACCGGGACCACGTCGCCGTAGCCGACCGTCGTGACGGTGACGACGGCCCACCACATGGATTCCGGAATCGAGCCGAACTTGTCGGGCTGGGCTCCGCCTTCAGCCGCGTAGATCGCCGAGGCCGACACCAGGATCGCGCCGGCAAGGACGACGAGGCAGGCGATGAGGCCGTGGCGCTCGGCGCGCAGCGCCTCGATAACCGAAGACAGGCCGGGCGAATAGCGTGCGAGCTTGAAGAACCGCAGGAGTCGCAGCATCGCGAGGCTGCGCATGTCTGCGGACAGGAAATGGATGGCGAAGAAGGGGACGAGCGCAATCAGATCGATGATCGCACCGGGCGTTACCGAATAGCGCAGCCGCGCCTGCAGAGCCGACATTCCACGATAGTGGGGGCTTTCGACGCAGGACCACAGGCGTACGACATATTCTATGGCGAAGACGGTCACCGAGACCGTTTCGATAACGCGCAGGTCATTGGGGAACATGTGGGCGAAGCGGGCGTCGGTGTAGAGGACCGCGGCGCTGACATTGATGATGATGACGGTGACGATGATCCGGAAGACGATCTTCGCCGTTTTGTCGTTGGGATCCTCCCGTTCAAGGATCGTGTAAATCCGATGCCGTAGTGACTGCGCCTGTCCGGCCATGGGCCGCCCTCCGTCGAAACATCCCGAATCGGTGCGATCATAGTGCCCGGTGGGCGGTGCCGTATCGGACGATCAGTCCCTGGCTTCTTCCTCCGGCGGGGTCGGTTCGTCTGTGTCCTCGGCCAGATCCAGTTCCTCTGAGATGATATCGCCGCCGCGCACGACGCGTTCCTTGTTGACACGCTCCGTTGCGAGTTTCCGTATGCTCTCGGCGAGTTCGGGCCGGCGCTCGAGAAGCATGTGAAAATCGTCGGCCCCGAGCGCCAAAACGTTCGTCCGTGTCACCGCGAGTGCCGTGGCCGAGCGGCGGGCTTTCCTGAGGATCGCGACCTCGCCGAAGAAGTCGCCGGCGCACATGCGGACGGCCTTGGTCTTCAGTTCGAGTTCCACTTCGCCGCTGGCGATGAAGTACATGGCATCGGCCGGTTCGCCGCGGCGCACGATGACGCCGCCGGCGGGAATGGTGTGGGCCTTCAGGAGGGTCATGATCTCGGCGATCTCGGTGGCATCCAGCGTCGAGAACAGCGGCACGCGCGCAACCATCGACCAGGTGACGACGAACTCGCGCCGGTGCACTTCCTGGGCGAAGGCGGTGGCGACGATGCCGAGCGGCAGCGCGAACATGGCCAGCCCGAACAGCATGACGACACCACCGAGCATCTTGCCGCTGACGGTGACCGGCACGACATCGCCGTAGCCGACCGTCGTCAGCGTGACGACCGCCCACCACAGCGATTGCGGGATGGTGCCGAATACGTCGGGCTGGGCGTTGCGCTCGGCGGCATACATCAGGGCGCCTGCAACCAGAATGAGGCCCGCCATGATGATCAGGCAGGCGGCCAGCGCCCGCCACTCCGTCTCGACGGCGCGGCCGAGGCTGCGCAGGCCCGTCGAGTAGCGCGCCAGCTTGAAGAAGCGGACCAGCCGGAAGACCCGCAATAGCCGGAGGTCCCAGGGGACGAAGAAGGCAAGATAGAACGGCAGGATTGCCAGAAGATCGATGATCGCATAGGGCGACAGCATGTACTTGAGCCGCGCCTTGGCGGGACTCATGCCTGAATAGGGCAGGTGCTCGGGCGCGACCCACACGCGCACCGCGTACTCGACGGTGAAAACCGCGACCGAGATAAGCTCGATCAGGCGGAATGCCGTATTGTATTTCGCATAGAACTCCGGGACGGTTTCCAGGCAAACCGCCAACACGTTGATGCAGATGAGAGTGACCAGTACCACGTCGACGATCACCGGCAGGGCGTGGTCGCTGGGGCCTTCCTCGATGATCTCGAACGCCGCGCGCCGCGGCTGATTGCCCCTGCGGCGGGCCCCCGGTCGGGGTTTGTTCCCGCCAGCGCTTGCGAATATCGCCGCGAACCATCCCTGCATCTAGTCCTCACCGGTCTCCAGCAGCACCAGCTCGCGTTCGCGCTCCTGATCGATGCGATGCGATACGGCGTCTTCCGGCCAGCCCAGTCCGGACAGTATCTGGCCGGCCAGCCGCAGGGAGCCTTCGACGGCTTCCGGTACGACGACCGTCGCGCCGGCCCTCGACAGGGTCGCCGCGTGTTCGGAATCGCGGGCGCGGGCATAGACCTTGGCGTCGGGCCGTCGGTGGCGGGCGGCGCGGACCATGTGTTCGGCATTCTGCGGCGAATCGACCGTGACGATGAAGGCCCTGGCACGGTCGGCGCCGGCGCGGTCGAGGATTTCCTCGCGGCCCGCGTCGCCGAAGAAGATGTGCCGGCCGGCCTTGCGCTCCTGGCCGACGAGGCGGGCGTTCTGGTCGATGGCGACGAACGGCACGTTCTCGGAGTCCATTATCCGGGCAATCGCCCGGCCGACCCGGCCGAAGCCGCCGATCACGACGTGGCCCTCCAGCGCGTCGATCGCCTTGTCGGGTGTGACGGCGCCGTGCTCGATCGTCTCGAGCCGGCGCGCGGCGGTGACGCCGAGGCGCGACAGGAACGGGGTGGCGGCCATCGACAGGCCGACGACGACGATCAGGAACTGCGCGGCCTCCACCGAGAGGATGCCGTTGGAGGCAGCGAGCGCGAACAGCACGAAGCCGAACTCGCCGGCCTGGGCGAGCAGGATCGCGCTCTCGGCGGCCTGGGCCAGCGGCACCTTGAACAGGCGGGCGGCAAAGAAGGTGACGGCGGTCTTCAGTGCGATCAGGCCAGCGACGGCGGGCACGATCCACAGGAACATCTCGGCGACGACGACCGGGTCGATGCTCATGCCCACCGTGATGAAGAACAGGCCGAGCAGCAGGCCCTTGAACGGCTCGATGTCGACCTCGATCTGGTGGCGGTACTCGCTTTCGGCCAGCAACAGGCCTGCCAGGAACGCGCCGAGCTCGGCCGACAGGCCCGCCGCCTCGGTGCCTATTGCCGCCGCGATCACCGTGAACACGACGATCGCCATGATCAGCTCGCGGATGCCGGTGAGGGCTGCCTGGCGGAGCAGGGGGCGGAGCACGAAGCGGCCGAACAGCAGGATCGCGGCGATCGCCACGGCGGCCTCGACCAGCGCCAGGCCGATCTCGCCCCAGGCGGCGACCTCCTGCTCGGCCAGCAGGGCGACGATGATCAGGGCGGGCACCACCATCAGGTCCTGCATCAGCAGCACAGACAGCGACAGCCGCCCGGTGTGGGAGGCGAGCCGGCGCTCCTCGACCAGCAGCTGCATGACGATCGCCGTCGACGACAGCGCCAGCGCCAGGCCGACGGTGAGGGCGACGGGCACCGGCTGGCCGAGCGCCAGGACGGCGGCGAAGATCAGCAGCGCCGTACCGACGGACTGCGCCGTGCCGACGCCCAGCACGTAGCGCTTCATCTCCCACAGCCTGGTAAACGACAGTTCCAGGCCGAGCACGAACAGCAGGAACACCACGCCGAGCTCGGCAAACGGCTCGACGGCGTGCGGATCGTCGATGACGAGGAAGCCGATCAGCGGGAAATCGAACTGGAAGCGCCCCAGCCCGAACGGGCCGACGACGACGCCGGCGGCGATGAAGCCC
>CAJQNW010000457.1 GCA_905479765.1 uncultured Tepidamorphus sp.
TCGAGTTCCGCCTGCCGGATCGCCGCCAGGCTGTCCGGCCCCTCGGCGAAAGCAACCAGCTCCTTCACCATGGCCTTAAGCTCGGCCTGGTCTTCGTCGAGATTCAACGCCGTGATCTGAAGGTGGCCCGTCTCCTGTCCCAGGTCACGCTGCGTCTGGACAAGGGTGAACGCGTTCGGAGCCGTCGCCGCCGTCGCGATCAACCCGGCCAGCCGGTTCGCCTTGGCCGCGAGTTCGAGATAGGTCCGGTAGTGCGGGAGCTGAACGTCGATCAGCCCGCGCATCGCCTCGTCGGTTCCATTCTGCAGTTCGATGCCCGCGAGCTTGATGCCCACCTGTGCGCGCCGCAACAGCGGTGTAATGGCGTTCTGGATTTTTTCCTCAAGCGAATCCGTCAGGCCGACCATGCGATCGACTTCACCGGCCGCCTGGATTGCGCCGATGCCGCCTCCGTCGGGGCCGACGATTTCCTTGCGTTGCTCGTAGATGCTCTTGTCGCCGATCGTCACACCGATCACGTCGCGCGACAGGGCGACGAGCGTTTCCATATCAGGGTTTTTGTCCAGTTTGGCGATCGCGGTATGCAGCCGCGAAGACTGCGGAACCGCGCCGCGCCAGGCCTCCTCGATCTCCTCGACATTCGCGGCGTTGGCACCGTCATTGATGGCACGGGCCAGACGCCCGACGCTCTCCTGGACCTCATAGAGCTGGACGAGCGTTCCCACACCCTCGTCGGCGAGATCCTTGATCCCTTTTTCCGCCGTTACCATCACCTTGGCGCTGGCCGCGCTGAAGGCGTTGTCCGTATCGGCGATAAGCGGCGTCAAGGTATTGAGAAGTTTCTGGTGCGCATTGCCGAGCTTGGAAACCGCGTCTTCACGGGCCTTGGCGGCGTCCAGCCGCTGGCGAACGAACTCGTTCTGCTCCTCGATGGAGTCAAGCATCTGGTGGCTCTGAAGCTCGATTGCCTCGACCTGAGCGCTGTCCACGCCAAGCTTGGAAAGCTTCTCGACATTTCCGAACAGCTGTTCGAAGCGCTCCTCCAGGGTCAGGATCGTTTTCTCGCGATCGGACTGGTTGCGCGCGCCATCCAGCACCGGCGCGGCCGCCGCGAGCAGCGCGCTTTCAGCAGCGATGTCTTCAGCGGCCGTGATCGCCGGCAGGCTTTGTTTCGTGACCTTGTCGAGACTCGTCTGGATCGAGCCGAACTGAACCAGAGCCACGCCGGCCGATACCAGCCCGGCAGCGGCGACCACCCCGAACGCCAGCATCAACCGCCCTCTGAGGCCAAATCCGCGACGTCCGGCGCCGGAGCCGGTCGGAACGTCCTTTTCGGCTGCAGAGACATCCGTAGAGTGAAGCTCATTCGAACCGGTTTCGGCGATCACGTCATTGGCGTCATCGGCCGCGTCAATCGGACGAGAATCGTTGGTATCCATGGAATTCCCCAGCAAGCCCCAAATAGTTGCGTTGTCTAAGTTTTTTCAACCATTGCGATTCTTGGCGGCAATCCCTGAATCTTGGGTTAATCGGTTTCGAGCCGACATTCGCCGACGTGGAGATACCCGGATTCGACGCAGCGATCCGGGTCCACAGACCACACGGACCTGGGTTCCACGCCTTGGCACTCCCTGTTTGCAAGTAAACGTCAGTCGCCCTCGAATGCCATCAGCGTATGGACGCTCACTCCCTTGCGACGCAACCGCTCCGCGCCGCCCAGGTCGGGCAGGTCGATGACGAAACAGGCGGCGATCACCTCGCCGCCGGACTTGCGGATCAGGTCGATTGCCGCATCCGCCGTGCCGCCGGTTGCTACCAGATCGTCGACCAGCAGCACCGTGTCGCCCTCACCGATCGCGTCGGCATGGATCTCCACCGTGTCGATGCCGTATTCGAGTTCGTAGTCCTGTCCGATCGTCTTGAAGGGCAGCTTGCCCTTCTTGCGGATCGGAATGAACCCGCGGCCAAGCTCGTGCGCGACCGCCCCGCCGAGGATGAAGCCCCGCGCCTCGATGCCCGCCACATGATCGAACGCCACGCCGAGAAACGGCCAGATCAGTTCGTCGACGGAAGCGCGCAATCCGGCTCGATCGGCAAGCAGCGTCGTCACGTCACGGAACAGGATGCCGGGCTTCGGATAATCGGGAATCGTCCGCACCAGCGCCTTCAGATCCAGCCCCGCGCGCGTATTGATCACCGGTTTCATCGAACTTCCCCTTGCCTTGCGGCCCCGTGTGGCCCGACCCTGCATATCTTGATAGATGATTCAGGAGATGCAGATGGACTCGAATACGCGCGTGACCATTACAGACGTCGAAATCCCGTTCTTCCGGCTCGTCGTCATATTCATCAAGTGGACGCTGGCCGCGATTCCCGCAGCCATCATCGTGTCGCTGATCATGGGCATCATCATGACGCTGCTCGCAGGCGTCTTCGGCGGCATGGGTGCGATGATGGGCGGGTTTCAGCGCTAGCCCGTATCCCGCCTTCACGCAGTTCGCTACAGCGCGCCAAAAACGCGCCCGGCCACGGCGTCGAGCTTTGCCACCAGCGCCGGATCGCGGTCTCCCGGCTGGGTGATGATGGCGGTGTCGAGGCTGGAGTCCGAGCCGATCGGACAGGGTTCGTGCTCGCGTGGAAAATCCGTCGCCACGCGGCGCACCAGCCGGCGCGCCTTGTCGGCGTTTTCCGCCACGATTTTCAGGATCGAGGGAACGTCGACGTCGCCGTGGTCGGGATGCCAGCAGTCGTAGTCGGTGACCATCGCGACGGTGCAGTAGCAAAGCTCCGCCTCGCGGGCGAGCTTGGCCTCCGGCATGTTGGTCATGCCGATCACGTCGCAGCCCCAGGACTTGTAGAGAAGCGATTCAGCCAGCGTCGAGAACTGCGGACCCTCCATCACCAGGTAGGTGCCGCCACGCCTGACCGGCATGTCCTCGGCCCGCGCGGCCGCCTCGACCTTGTCGGCGAGCCCCGGGCTGACGGGATGGGCGAACGCCACGTGGGCGACGCAGCCGGTGCCGAAGAAGCTCTTCTGGCGCGCGAACGTCCGGTCGATGAACTGGTCGACCAGCACGAAGGTGCCGGGGCTCAACTCCTCGCGGAACGAGCCGACGGCGGAAATCGACACGACGTCGGTGCAGCCGGCCCGCTTCAGGGCGTCGATGTTGGCGCGGTAGTTGATCTCGGTAGGCGGAATCCGGTGCCCCCGCCCGTGCCGGGGCAGGAAGACCATCTCCAGCCCGTCGAGCTCGCCGAAATGCAACTGGTCCGACGGCTCTCCCCACGGGGTCGGGACATGCTCCCAACGCGGGTTCTTCAGCCCCGGAAGATCGTAGACGCCTGAACCGCCGATGATGCCGAGCTTGGCCTTTGCCATCCTGATCCCCTGATTGAGTGCCCTTGCACGCCTGTTTTATCGGGTGACCGCCCCCGTGCAAGTGTCCATGGGCGCCCATGTCCTGCTGGGCAACGGCCCCGGAAGAACGGTGGCAGTACCGATCACGGCCGTTCGCCGAAATACTTCGCCCTGAGGGCTTCGATCTGCTCGACCTCGTAGGCCCCGAGGATCTCCAGTGTCACGGGCCGCGCGAGGTTGGAGGACCGGGCGATCCCGAATCCGTATTTCTCGGGCTGGAAGATCGGGCCGACCACGGAGACCGGGCGATCCGGGTTGGAAAATGCGTAGTACTCGAGATTGGGCGCATCGCCGACGATCGCGTCGACCCGGCCCCGCATCATCGCGGAGACGGCCCGGTCGAAATCGTTGAAGGTTCTGAAGGCGAGGCCGTTCTCCTCGGCATATTCCTCCGCCGTGGCGCCGCTCAGTACGCCAATTGTCTTGCCGGGCAGATCGGCGGCGTTGCTGATGTGGCTGGTCAGCGCGATCGTCGTCATGACGCTCGTAACCGTCGAGGTGACATAGGCCAGAACGGCGACGCCGCAGACGAGCCACAGCGCCGACCAGATGCGCCCGACCCAGCCGAACAGGTTCTTGCGCGACATCCGCCCGGTGGTGGCCACCGACATCACGGTGTAGAAGCTGTCGGCGATACCCTCGCGCCAGCGCGGCGGAAAGTCCTTGTCGAAGCGCCTGTCGAACAGCGTCAGCAGCAGCGTGGCGATGACGATGACGAAGGCGATCCAGGCATAGGCTCTCAGATAACCGGCGTCGTTCAGGCCCCGGACCATGGCCCAGAACCCCGCCCCGTGAGACTCGTCGATCATGATCCGCAGGCCGCCATCGAACCAGGGTTGGGTGAAATCGATCCGCTCCGCGCGCCGCTTGTTGATGGTCAGATTGGTGACCGCCGCATCGATCTCGCCGCTCGCGGTCTTGTCGACAAGTTCCTTCACGGTCGGGACTACGACATACTCGGTTTCGACATTCAGACCGTCGGTGATTTCCTCCCACAGGTCGAATGCCATGCCGGTATAGCCGTCGCCGTCCTTCATGACGAAGGGCGGGCTGATGTGGACGCCGACCGTCACGCGGTCCGGAAGGTTCGTCGTGGCCGTATCGCCGGACGGAACGGAGGCCGGTTGGCCCGACTCCGGCTGGTCGGAAGTCGGCGCCGGGGGGTCCTGCGCGAGGCCGGCGGCGGGAAGAGCCGTGCCCGTCACGCAGGCGATCACGAGCCATGCGAATATCCGCCGGCCTGTGCTGAAATGCCGAGCTAGCATCGAATTCACCCTCTCTTGAACGTGGAAATTGCCGCGAACAGTCCGAATCATCGCCTGAAGTTAAACATTGGCGGGACGACAGATTCAAACCGGCCGGATATGCAGGGAGCAGCTATGCGTCAGGCGCCGATCGCCCAAAGCAGCAAACCGGCCGCGGCCGCTCCGCCGAGGACCCAGCCCATGCCGAGCCCCAGGACGAAGACGGCGAGGATCGCGGCCCCCGTCAGCACCGCGGCGGCCGGGTCGAGCGACGCGAGTATCGGCACATCGAGCGCGATGCCCGGCGCCCGCACGGCCACCACCTCCGTGAACAGCACGTGCAGCGAAAACCAGATCGACAGGTTGAGGATGACGCCGACGACAGCCGCCGTGATGGTCGACAGGGCCGCCGACAGTGCGGTGTTGCCGCGCAGCCGCTCGATGTAGGGCGCGCCGAGGAAGATCCACAAAAAGCACGGCGCGAAGGTGACCCAGGTGGTCAGCAAGGCCCCCAGCGTACCGGCGAGCAGGGGCGGCAGGCCGGTCGCCTGGCGAAACGCCGCCAGGAACCCGACGAACTGCGTGACCATGATCAGCGGGCCCGGCGTCGTCTCCGCCAGCCCCAACCCGTCGAGCATCTCGCCCGGCGCCAGCCAGCCGTAGTTCTCGACCGCCGCCTGCGCCATCCAGGCAAGCACCGCATAGGCCCCGCCAAAGGTGACGACGGCCAGCATCGAGAAGAACAGCGCGATCTCGCTGAACACGTTTTCTGGCCCGGCAATCCACACAAGCAGCGCCGTCGGCGCCAGCCACAGCACCAGGCAAATGGCAGCGATACGCAGGCTCCATGCGCGGTTCGGCCGCGCGTGGGCGGGCACGTCGATCCCAAGCGCGGTATCGGCGTCATCGACATGCTTGCCGACCTGTCCGTGGCCTCCGCCGGACTGGAAGCTCGGGTGACCCATGCGACCGGCGACATAACCGATCAGACCGGCGGCCGCGACGATCAGCGGAAACGGCACGTTGAATACATAGATCGCGATCAGCGACGCGGCAGCGATGGCCACCATCTCGCGGTTCTTCAACGCGCGCCTGCCGATCTTCACCACGGCCTGAAGGACGATCGCCAGCACCGCCGCCTTGAGGCCGAAGAACAGCGCTTCCACCGGCGCCAGCTTGCCGTAGAGCACGTAGACCATGCTGAGCGCCAGAATCGAAACAGCACCCGGCAGGACAAACAGGACACCCGCGATGAGACCGCCCAGGGTCCGGTTCAAGAGCCAGCCGACATAGACGGCAAGCTGCTGCGCCTCGGGACCCGGCAGCAGCATGCAGAAGTTCAGGGCATGCAGGAACCGCGTGTCGCCGATCCAGCGCTTCTCCTCGACCAGCACCCTGTGCATCAGCGCGATCTGGCCGGCCGGCCCGCCGAAGCTCAGTGCCGCGATCCGCGCCCAGGCCCCGGCCGCCTCGCGAAGCGGAACGACATCGCCGGGGCGCATCTTCTCGGCCGTCATCGCCCTGCCCCGCCATGCTTTCTTGACGTCGGCAGTCCCGCGGCAATCCAGTCCTCGATACCGCCGGCCAGGAATCGCACGTCACGTCCCGCCGCCGCGAGCGCCGCCGCCACGCCCTGGCTCACCTCGTGTCCGTGAACGCAATACACCACGATCTGGCGATCCGGCCGGAGAGCCCCGATCCACTGATCGACGCAATCGGGATCGCGCCGCAGGCTCGCCGGCACCATGTGCTGCGAAGCGTCGAACGCCGCGGCCCGGCGCACGTCGAGAACGACCGGCGCGGACGCCTGACCGAGTATACTGGAAAGCTGCTGGGCTGTGATCGAAGCGACCATCATTGCCTCCTTACCGGCACGCATGCCTCAAGGAAGCAGACTTGGGCGCTCTTGCCTGACGGGGCGTCTGCCGTTGGCCCCGGTAGCTGCGACTATGCAGCCAAAGGCATATGGCGCGCAACACTTTCCAGGCATGAAAAAGGGGCCGCGAACGGCCCCTTTAAAAACTGCATCATGACGGTTCGAACTCAGTGCCCGGCCACTTGATGGCTAAGGCTCAGTGCTCGACGTCGCGCCACAGCTTCTGCTTGGTGAAGTAGAGCAGTCCGCCAAGCACCACCAGGAACACCATGACCTGGAAGCCGATACGCTTGCGCTCTTCCATCTTGGGCTCTGCCGCCCACATTAGGAACGCCGAGATGTCCTTGGCATACTGCTCTGTCGTCATCGGCGAATCGTCGGTGTATTCGACCAGTTCGTCCGAGAGCGGCGGCGCCATCGAGATCTGTCCGCCGGGGAAATACGGATTGTAGTAGGAGCCGTCCCGCATCTCCATGTGTGCCGGTGCATCCTCGTAGCCCGTCAGCAGCGAATAGATGTATTCCGGACCCGCGTGCCGCGCCTTGGCCAGCACCGAGAAATCCGGCGGCAGGGCGCCATTGTTGGAGGCGCGCGCAGCGGCCTGGTTGGGGAACGGCGGCGGGAAATTGTCCGACGGCTTGCCCGGCCGCTCGAACATGTCGCCGACATCGTCTGGCCCGTCGATCACTTCACGCGGGAAATCGGCGGCCAGCACGCGCACCTGCTCCGGCGTGAAATCCGGCCCGCCCTCTTCGGACAGGTTGCGGAACGCCAGCAGGTCCATCGAGTGACAGCTCGAGCAGACCTCGACATAGACCTTGTAGCCGCGCTGCAGCTGGCCGCGATCGAAGGTGCCGAACGGGCCGTCGAAGGAGAAGTGCACGCTTTTCAGCGCGTGCGTTTCCTCGGCCGCCTGCGCAGGAACCGCGAGGGCCCCGGCCGCGATGGCGGCTGTCAGCGCCACCGGTGCGATACGGGTGAGGATCATGGCTTTCGTCTTTGCGGATCGCATCGTCATTTTCCCCGCCCTCAGCCTCTGTTTTCCGGTGCCGACGCCGCCCCGGCCGCAGCCGTGGCGCCACCGCCGCCATGTTTCGCCAGGACCGATTCCGAGATCGACGCAGGCAGCGGCTTCGTCCGTTCAAAGATGCCGAGAAGCGGCAGGATGACCAGGAAGTGGGCGAAGTAGTAGATCGTCAGGATCCGCGACGCGATGACGTATCCACCCTCCGGCGGCTTGGCGCCGAGATAGCCAAGTCCGATGCAGGTAATCACCAGGATCCAGAAGAACTGGCGATACAGCGGCCGGAATGTCGCCGACTTGACCTTCGACGTGTCGAGCCACGGCAGCACGAACAGCACCGCGATCGCCGCGAACATCGCGATGACGCCGCCAAGCTTGTCGGGAACGGCGCGCAGGATCGCGTAGAACGGCAGGAAGTACCATTCCGGCACGATGTGCGCGGGCGTCACCAGCGGATTGGCCGGGATGTAGTTGTCGGTGTGGCCGAGCGTGTTGGGCAGGTAGAACACGAACGCGGCGTAGAAGAACAGGAAGACGATGATCGCGAAGAAATCCTTCACCGTGTAGTACGGATGGAAGGGGATCGTGTCCTTGTCCGACTTCACCTCGACGCCCGAGGGGTTGTTGTTGCCCGGCACGTGCAGCGCCCAGATGTGCAGGAACACCACTGCGGCCAGCACGAACGGCAGCAGGTAATGCAGGCTGTAGAACCGGTTCAGCGTCGGATTGCCGACCGCGAAGCCGCCCCACAGCCACTCGACGATGGCCGTGCCGACCAGCGGGATGGCGCTGAACAGGTTGGTGATGACGGTGGCGCCCCAGAAGCTCATCTGGCCCCACGGCAGCACGTAGCCCATGAAGGCGGTGGCCATCATCAGCAGGAGGATCACGACGCCGATCATCCAGAGGAGCTCGCGCGGCTGCTTGTAGGAGCCGTAGTAGAGCCCGCGGAAGATATGGATATAGACGGCGATGAAGAAGAACGACGCGCCGTTGGCGTGCATGTAGCGCAGCAGCCAGCCGTAGTTCACGTCGCGCATGATATGCTCGACGCTGTTGAACGCCAGGCTGACATGCGCCGTGTAGTGCATCGCCAGGATCAGCCCGGTGACGATCTGGATGCCCAGGAACAGCGTCAGGATTCCGCCGAATGTCCAGAAATAGTTCAGGTTCTTCGGCGTTGGAAAATCCATCGCGTTGACCTGCATCGTGGAGATGATCGGCAGGCGCGTGTCGATCCACCGCACCACCGGGTTTTTATAATGAATGGTCGAGTGCCCGCTCATGTGATTCTGTTCAGCCCCCGGATTTTCTTAACCGACGCGGATCAGTGTGTCGGACACGAATTCGTATTCCGGCACGTCGAGATTGCGCGGCGCCGGCCCCTTGCGGATGCGCCCGGCCGAATCGTAGTGCGACCCGTGGCACGGGCAGAACCAGCCGTCATAATCGCCCTGCTCACCCAGCGGGACGCAACCCAGATGGGTGCAGACGCCGACCATCAGCAGCCACTCGAGGCGCGGCTCGGCCTCGCCGGTGGCGAAGACGCGGTTGGCGTCGGTGGCCTCGGCATCGGCCGGCAGGTTGGCATTGCGCGCGATCGGATCGGGAAGATCGCCGATCGGGACGGCATTGGCCTCCTCGATCTCCGCTTCCGTGCGATGGCGAATGAATACCGGCTTGCCGCGCCACATCACGGTGAGGCTCTGTCCGACCTCGACGGAGGTGATGTCCACCTCGATCGAGGCGAGCGCCTGCACGCTGGCGTCCGGATTCATCTGGTCGATGAACGGCCACAGCACTGCGGCGGCACCGACGGCGGTGACAGCCCCTGTTGCGATGTAGAGAAAATCCCGGCGTGTCGGCTCTTGCGTGTCCGTATGGGCGTGGGCCACGTCCAAATCCCCGAATGTCATATTATCGATACGCCCGCCGGCCGAAACGGCACGAATAGGCGTGCCCACCGACCAGGCGGGCGGGAATTCTTTTTGCACTCTTGACCGGCGTTGTCCAGCGCACCAAAGGAAGGCGAGGCCAATTGTCGCGAATATTTCTAAAAAGGCTGGTTTGTCATTGATCCGTCTGGCGCTCTTCGAACCCGACATCCCCCAGAACACCGGCACGATCCTGCGCCTGGGCGCGTGTTTCGGCACCCCGGTGGATATCATTGAACCCGCTGGGTTTCCCTGGTCGGAGAGGCATTTCAGACGGGCCGGCATGGACTATCTCGACCATGTCGACCTGGTCCGGCACGTCGCGTTCGCGCAATTCCTGGAAGCACTCCGTTCCGACGGCCGCAGGCTGGTGCTCGCCAGCACGAAAGCAGCCCTGCCCTACAGTGATTTTACCTACTCCGGCAACGACACTTTGTTGCTTGGAAGCGAGTCGCGGGGGGTCCCGGACGACGTTCACGCTGCGGCAGATTCGCGTGTTCTGATTCCCATGCGCCCCGGCCTCAGGTCGATGAACGTCGCGGTCGCCGCGGCCATCGTGCTCAGCGAGGCCCTGCGCCAGACCGGCGGCTTGCCGGCCGCCGGCCCAGCTCAGGATTTTTAGGATCGGGGCGCCAGACCGGCGGCCTTCCAGCCGCCGGTCCAGCTTAGGTCAGGACCGCCTGGGCGGCGGTCTCCGAGCCGATCTCGCCGAGGAAACCGCCCGACTGGCGCTGCCACAGGCGGGCGTAGATCCCCGCGCGCGCGATCAGCTCGGCATGCGTGCCCGTCTCCACGACGCGTCCGGCTTCCATCACCACCAGCCGGTCCATCCGCGCGATGGTCGACAGGCGGTGGGCTATGGCGATCACCGTCTTGTCTTCCATCAGCGCCTCCAGGTCCTCCTGGATCGCCGCCTCGATCTCCGAATCGAGCGCCGAGGTGGCCTCGTCGAGGATCAGGATCGGCGCGTCCTTGAGCAGCACCCGGGCGATCGCCACGCGCTGGCGCTGGCCGCCCGACAGCTTGACGCCGCGCTCTCCGACGTGCGCCTCCAGACCGCGCCGGCCTGCCAGGTCGACCAGATCGGGCACGAACACGTCCGCGTGGGCGCGTCCGAGTGCCGCCCAGATCGCCTCGTCGCTGGCCTCCGGCTGTCCGTAGCGCACGTTGTCGCGCACCGACCGGTGTAGCAGCGAGGTGTCCTGCGTGACCATGCCGATCGCCGCGCGCAGGCTTTCCTGGGTGACGCCCGAGATGTCCTGGCCGTCGATCAGGATCCTGCCCGCCTCCACGTCGTGGAACCTGAGCAGCAGGTTGACCAACGTCGACTTGCCCGCGCCCGACCGCCCGACCAGCCCGACCCGCTCGCCCGGCGCGATGGCCAGCGACAGGTCGTCGATGACGCCGCCGGTCTTGCCGTAGTGGAACGACACGTCCTCGAAGCGGATATCGCCGCGATCCACCCGCAAGGGCCGGGCTTTCGGATAGTCGACCACGGAGTACGGCTGCGAGATCGCCTCCATCCCCTCGGCGACCGTGCCAAGGTTCTCGAAGATCTCCGTCATCACCCACATGATCCAGCCCGACATCGCGTTGATGCGCATGACGAGACCGGCCGCAAGCGCCACCGCGCCGATGGTGATGGCGCCGCCCTGCCACAGCCACAGCGCCATTCCCATGGTGCCGGCGATCAGCAGGCCGTTGATCGCGATCAGCGACAGGTTCATGGCGGAGATCTGCCGCATCATCGCGCGGAACTTCACGGTGTGGTCGTCGATCGCCTCGCGGGCGTAGTCGTCCTCCCGCTCCGCGTGCGCGAACAGCTTCACCGTCATGACGTTGGTGTAGCTGTCGACGATGCGCCCGGTCAGCATCGAGCGCGCCTCCGACATGATCGTGGCGTGGTCCTTGACCCGCGGCACGAAGGTCCACAGCACGACGACATAGGCGACGATCCACAGCGCCAGCGGAATCGTCAGCCGGATATCGGCCTCGCCGAACAGGAACAGTCCGCTTCCCGTGTAGACGACGACGTACCAGACCGCGTCGATCAGGCTGACGATGGCCTGCCGCAACGCCGGGCCGGTCTGGATGATCTTGTTGGCGAGCCGGCCGGCGAAGTCGTTCTGGAAGAAGCCGACGCTCTGGCGCAACACATAGCGATGCGTCTGCCAGCGCACCAGGTTGGTCAGGCTCGGTTCGACGGCCTGATGCACGATCAGCAGATGCACCGCGTAGACGAGCGGCCGCAACAGCACCACGACCGCCGCCATCCATAGGAACGTGACGCCGTATTCGGCGAACAGGTCGGCGGGCGGCGTATCCTTCATGAGATCGACGATCCGCCCGATGAAATCGAACAGGCTGACCTCGATCAGCGCCACGGCGCCCGCCACCACGACCAGCATGGCCAGCGTTTTCCACACCGGACGGACGTAGTGCCAGATGAACCTGACGAGGCTGTCCGGCGGACGCGCATCACGTCCCGGCGCGAGGGGATCGATAATGGATTCGAAGAGGGCAAACATGGTCGGCTCCAGACATACGGCGGCGTTGGGTTGAAACGCACCGGATGCGGAGCCGGCGGGTCACGGATCGGACCCGGGAACTCTGCTGCGGTGCGTCAATGCGATCGTTTGAAGATCATTTGCATCGAGGGCTCCAGAAGCGGTTGTGTGCGCTGTACCTCGCCGGCCGACGGCTAAAAAATCCGCACGTCTGCAAGCGAGTGAGCGGTCATATACCCCTGCGGAAGAATAAATACACCCCATGCGCGGCGGAATGTCGTATCGAGCCGTTCGCTGTTGCCGATTGGCCACGGATGGCCTACGGGGACGACCCTATGAGCGAGACCTCCAGCACAACGACCGACGAAACCGCACTCGAATCCCGCAAGCAGACCGCACGCGCGTGGTTCGAGGCCCTGCGCGACCGGATCTGCGCAGCCTTCGAGGCAATCGAGGACGCTCTGCCTGTCGGCACGCCGATGGCCGATCAACCGCCGGGCCGGTTCACGCGCACCCCCTGGGACCGCGCCGACCATTCCGGCGCCGCGGGCGGCAGCGGGGTCATGTCGATGATGTCGGGCCGGGTGTTCGAGAAGGTCGGCGTCCACTGTTCCACGGTGCACGGCGAATTCAGCCCCGAATTTCGCGGCCAGATCCCCGGCGCCGCCGAAGACCCGCGCTTCTGGGCCAGCGGCATCTCGCTGATCGCCCACCTGCACAACCCGCATGTGCCCGCCGTCCACATGAACACCCGCTTCGTGGTGACGACGCAGTCCTGGTTCGGCGGCGGCGCTGACCTGACGCCCGTGCTGGACCGCCGGCGCACCCAGGACGATCCGGACTCACGCGATTTCCATGCCGCCATGCGCTCAGCCTGCGAGCAGTCGGGCCGTAACTGGCAGGAATACAAGGAGTGGTGCGACCGCTATTTCTTCCTGCCTCACCGAAACGAACCGCGCGGCATCGGTGGAATTTTCTACGATCACGTCGACACCGGCGACTGGGACGCCGATCTCGCCTTCACGAAGGCGGTCGGCGAGTCGTTTCTCGGCGTCTACCCAGACCTCGTGCGCCGTAATTTCGCGCTGCCCTGGACTGATGCCGACCGCAAAGAGCAACTGATCCGTCGCGGCCGCTACGTCGAATTCAATCTGCTCTACGATCGCGGAACGATCTTCGGCCTGAAAACCGGCGGCAATGTCGACTCGATCCTCTCGTCGATGCCGCCGATGGTGATCTGGCCCTGAGCCGCACCATTTTAACGTAACGTCAATCTAAAACCTTACCTCGATATTAGGCATTCAAAATTAGACGTTTTCCGGATGAAGTCAGCCTTCGATCCGGGATAATCATGAAAATCCGCAATAAGCGGGCAGATTTGATGGTGCTTCCCGCCCTGTGCGGATTGGCGATATCTTTGTATGCGGCGGGATATATAGGCGGCAAATTTATAGAATTCCGATCGTTGCGGATTCAGGCGGAAGCTATTGTCGATACTGTTCACGATTACCTACAAGGACATATCGGTCCTGGCCTGAAGATCCCGGTCCCCGAAGTCCAGGGGACGGTTCTCCGGACGATCGAGATTCCCGGATCCGAGAGCCTGCGTGCCGATCTGAGGTCGGTGCTCGTGCTGGACGATCGGGGACGGATCGCCGCACCTGGCGGGTCCCCGGCCCGCGACGCGTTCGAGTTCAGCTCCGCGATGGATCGCGCCACATTCGAGCGCGCGATACGGACCGGAACCACGCAATACAATCGCGTCGCGCCGGAGCGGCCGGGAGAGTTCCGGACCGTTTTTTACGCGCCGCTGTTCTCGATCGGCAATTTGATCGGGGTGATCCGTCTCGACGTCGATCAGACGGCTGACGCGCTCATGCTGTCTTCGGCAATGCAATCGCGCCGCCTGATGACGCGGCTTCTCGGCATCGTCGGTGTCGTAATCACGCTGCTGATGTTCTGGCGCTACATCAAGGAGCGGTGGACGGCGGAAGAAGAGATTCGCTTCCTTGCCATGCACGATGTGCTGACGAAGCTGGCAAACCGGGCACAATTCAAGCTGCGGCTGGAGCGCGCCCTGGAACGGGCCTTTCGGACCGGGACAAAGATTGCCGTCATCGGCATCGATGTCGATAACTTCAAGGACATCAACGACACGCTCGGCCACCCGGTCGGCGACCGCATTCTCAAGGCCACCGCGGAACGTATTCTCTCCGTCTCGGGTCCCAAGGCCACCGTGGCACGACTGTCGGGAGATGAATTCGCGGTGCTCATCGAGGACTACGAGAACGAAACGGCGCTCCGGAAAGCCGCGGCCCGTTTTCTGCGCAGCGCATCGATTGCTCACGAGATCGACGGCAATGAAGTCGTGACATCCATCAGTGTCGGCATCGCGCTCGCGCCGGCCGACGGCAGCACCGTCGAAGGACTGATGAAGAACGCAGACCTGGCCCTTTACCGGGCCAAGGCTGACGGCCGCAACACGATACGCTTTTTCACCAGTGACCTGGATCTGGAACTGCGGCGCAAGCGGCTCGTCGAGGACGAACTGCGCCGTGATCTCGGGTCGGATCGCTTCAATGTCCACTATCAGCCGCAATACGACTTGCGCAGCGGCGCTCTCGTTGGCTACGAGGCCCTGGCGCGGTGGACGAACCCGAAGCTGGGCGTGGTATCGCCGACCGTCTTTATTCCCGCTGCCGAATCCTGCGGACTGATCACGCCGCTTTGCGAATGGTTGCTTCTGAACGCCTGCAAGACCGCGAAAGAATGGCCGGCCACCACCAAGCTGGCGGTCAACATATCCGCCGCGCAGTTCCGCGCCGGCGATGTCGCCGACATCATCGAGCGGGGCCTGCGCTGGTCACGGCTGGCGCCGGACCGGCTCGAGATCGAGATCACCGAGACTGTACTGCTGCAGAATACAGAAATCGCGCTGGCCACCCTCAACCGCCTGCGGGCGCTTGGCGTGTCGATCGCGCTGGACGACTTCGGCACCGGCTATTCGAGCCTGAGCTATCTGTCGCGGTTTCCCATCGACAAGATCAAGATCGACCGCTCCTTCATTCAACAGCTCGCCGAGGAGCGCAAAACAGCGGCAATCGTCAAGGCAATCATCGATCTGGGCGAGGCTCTGCAGTTGGAAATCATCGCTGAAGGCGTCGAGACCCCCGATCAGGCCGCGCTCCTGCGCACCATGGGGTGCCACCAGGCGCAGGGCTACCTGTTCGGCGTCCCCAAGCCGACAACCGACATCCCCGTCCCCGAAATCATTCGGCAGCAGGATGCGTTGCGCAAGGCTGCGATCTAGCTGCGATCTAGACGACGTTGATTGGGGCGACCTGACGCCGGATGACCGTTCCGGGCCGGTTTTCAGGACCGGCGCATATCCCGGGCGTACTCCAGAAGCCCTGCGCGGTCCATTGCGAATCCGCCGGCGATCCAGTCCGCCTCGAGCTGACAGAGCATCTGCCCCAATTCCGGCCCGCTCGGAATCCCAAGTCCCATCAGATCGGCGCCTCTTACCGGAAAAACCGGCGCCGCCCAGCGATCCGGCAGACCGGCGAGGTCGCGCCAGCGCGGATCGTCGGCAGCCGCGCCGGAGCGGGCGAAGGCAAGCGCTGCCCGGTCCCGGTAGGCTTCCGGTCCGATCCGGTAGAGCAGGGTCTTGCGTGCGTCCTCCTCCATGACGGGGTTGAGCCGCCACCACCCCGCCGCTGCCGTTGCGAGCCGCCGGTGTTCGGCATTCGAAAGCCGCAACCGCTTGGTGAGCCGCTCCGCGTCCTCCGGGATCGCCACCGCGAGCGCGGCAAGCCGCAAGATCGGGTCCGGCGCCATGCCGGCTGCCGCTTCGTTGTCCGCCTGCCTGGCAAGCGACGGCAGATAGGCAACGCCTCCCGTGACGATGCCGAGGATACCGCAGTTCGCCATGATTTCGGCTGTCGGCACCGCGCCGGGCGCGACCAGCAGCCGGAAGATTTCCTGCCTGAGACGCTCGCCCGACAGGCCAAGAAGCCCGCGCCGCTCATGGATCGCGGCTGTCAGGCCGGCCGGATCGGGCGCGCCTTCGGCAAACTGCGCGTGGAACCGGAAGAACCGCAGGATGCGAAGGAAATCCTCGCGGATTCGCGCCGTCGCCTCGCCGATGAACCGCACGCGCCGCGCCAGGATATCGCCGTAGCCGTTGACGGGATCGTACAGGCGCCCGTCCCGGCCCACGTAAAGCGCGTTCATCGTGAAATCACGCCGCTGCGCGTCCTGCTCCCAATCGGCCCCGAAGGCGACCGTGGCGTGCCGCCCGTGGGTTTCCACGTCATGGCGCAGCGTCGTCACCTCGAAGGGATGGCCCTTGGCGACGACGGTGATCGTGCCGTGCGCCACCCCGGTTGGAATCGCCTTCAGCCCGGCGGCTTCCACCAGCGCCGTGATCTTGTCGGTCGAGGCGGTGGTGGCGCAGTCGACATCCCCATGCGGCCGTCCGAGCAGGGCATCGCGCACCGCGCCGCCGACGACCCGCGTCTCGACGCCGTCCTGGTTCAGGACCTCCAGAACCCGCGACAGCGGCGGCAGCCTTATCCAATCGCCATCTGGAAGAAAGTCCGGCGTTTTCGTACTCAATCCCGCGTCTTCTTCGCTCAATCGAGGTGTCCGGGTTCGATCTTGCCGTCGCGCATCTGCGCCGGCGTGTATGTCGCGTCGGGCGGGGCGCCGCTGAAGGTCGCCGTCACCACGAAGCCCGCGATCATCAGCAAGAGCCCGCCGATCGCCAGCCAGTAGATCGGGCTGTTCTCCCAGGCCTCCCGCTTCGTCGGATCGAGCCGGGAGAAATACAGGTAGAACGCGTAGCCGATGAACGGCAGCGCAAACAGCAGCAACTCAAGCGCGATCACGCGGGCCATCAGCCGTACACCCGGTTGTACAGGTTGCGAATGATCCCCGCCGTCGCCCCCCAGATGAAGTTTTCCTCATACGGCATTGCATAGAAGTGCCGCGTCCGCCCGAACAGCTCGCGGCTGTGGCGCTGATGGTTTGTCGGGCTCATCAGGAAGGCGAGTGGCACTTCGAACACGGCGGCTACCTCGTTTTCATCGATTTCCAGGTCATATCCAGGCTCGATCATGGCAACGACGGGCACGATACGGAACCCCGTCCCGGTCTGGTAGAGATCGAGATAGCCGAGCGGATCGATTGCATCGGCCGGTATTCCGATCTCCTCGCGGGTTTCGCGCAGGGCGGCAGCCAGCGGCGTGGCGTCGGTTCCCTCGATCTTGCCGCCGGGAAAGGCGATCTGACCGGGATGGGCCGACAGATGCTCGGTCCGCTGGGTCAATAGCACGGTTGTCCCCTCGTCGCGCGCGACGGCCGGAACCAGGACGGCGGCGCGGCGCGGCGGGCCGTCGTAAAGAGCCGGCACGGTCTGGCCGGCGTTCAGATCATGGTCGCCGACATCCGGCGGCAGGCTCGCGTCCAGGTCGCCCGCCGGCGGAGACCGCCGCAACTTGTGACGGGCCAGCCCGCGAAACGCCGACGGGGCGAACAGCGCCGGCGGCGAATACACCTGTTGCGCCCCGGAATCCTCGCGCAAATCGCTCATCTGAACCCCGCCAGCGAATCAGCCGGCGCCATCGCAAAGAAGGTTCCGCAGCTCCAGACGCCGAACATGACGGTTTCATCCACAGTCCGCTCCTCGCCAAGCTCGACCAGATCGTAGAACACCGAGCGAACCACCAGCGCCTCCAGCCGGCCGCGGACCAGAATGTAGGGCTTGAGCCCGCCGGACTCCGCCTCGACCTCGAATCGCAGCGGATGATCGGCGTCGGCCTCCACGAAATCGTCGACATTCGTGCGGAAGCCGATGCGCCGGTTCTCGCCCTCCCCCTCGACCGCCATCTCGACCGCCAGGAACGGCGCATCCTCCACCGTGAT
>CAJQNW010000458.1 GCA_905479765.1 uncultured Tepidamorphus sp.
GGTTCGGGCCGGCCCTGGAGCGGGAAGACCTTGGCCGGATTGAGCAGCCATTGCGGATCGAGCATGGACTTGATGCGCATCTGCTGATCGAGATCAGTCGCGTTGAACTGGCAGGTCATCAGGTCGCGCTTCTCGATGCCGACGCCGTGCTCGCCGGTGAGACAGCCGCCGACCTCGACGCAGAGCCGGAGGATGTCGGCGCCGCACTCCTCGACCTTCTGAAGCTGTTCGGGATCGTTGACGTCGTAGAGCACCAGCGGGTGCAGGTTGCCGTCGCCGGCGTGGAAGATATTGGCGACGGCGAGGCCGTAGCTCTCGCAGATCTCCGAGATCTTGACCAGAACCTCGGGCAGGCGGCCCGTGGGAATCGTGCCGTCCATGCACATGTAGTCGGAGATGCGGCCCATGGCGCCGAAGGCGGACTTGCGGCCGACCCAGATGGCGGCGCTCTCGGCGGGCGTCTTCGCCTCGCGAACGTGGACCGCGCCGTTGTTGCGGGCGACCGCGATGATGCGGGCCAGCTGCTCGGCGATCTCGGCTTCGGAGCCCTCGACCTCGATGATCAGCATCGCCTCGACATCGAGGGGGTAACCGGCGTGCGCGAAGTCCTCGCATATGCGGATCGCGGGCCTGTCCATGAACTCGATGGCGACCGGCAGCAGCCCCTGGCCGATGATGTCGGAGACACAGGCACCGGCGTCGGCGCTGGAATTGAAGCCGACAAGGACGGGGCGCGCGCCTTCGGCCTTCGGCAGAATCCGCAGGACCGCCTCGGTGACGATGCCGAGTTGGCCTTCCGAGCCGGTCATCAGGCCGATCAGGTCATAGCCCGGCGCGTCCAGATGGGTTCCGCCGAGTTCGATCACGGTGCCGTCGATCAGGACGACGGTCAGGCCGAGCAGGTTGTTGGTGGTCACGCCGTACTTCAGGCAGTGGGCGCCGCCGGAATTCATGCCGACGTTGCCGGCGATGGTGCAGGCGAGCTGGCTTGACGGATCGGGCGCGTAGAAGAAGCCGAGATGATCGACGGCGCCGGAGACGCCGAGATTGGTGATGCCGGACTGGACCCGGATCGCGCGATTGGCCGTGTCGATTTCGATCACGCCGCTCATCCGCGAGACGCCGACGACGACGGAATCGGCCAGGGGCAGCGCGCCGCCGGCAAGCGAGGTTCCCGCGCCGCGGCCGATCACCTTGACGCCCTCCTCGTTCAAAACGGCGAGAACGCGGCTGACTTCGCCGGTGGTGGCTGGAAGGGCTACGGCCAGCGGGATCTGGCGATAGGCGGTCAGCGCATCGGTTTCATAGGCGCGCAATTCATCCTGATCGGCGATGACCCAGCGGGCGCCGACGATCTCCCGCAAGCGGTCGACAATGCGGTCGCGCTTCGCGAGGATGGCCGGGTCGACAGCGGGTAACTCCAAGGAAGACATGGGGAATCTCCTCCGATAGGCCCTAAGTATTATTATTCGAATCCATTTTTTTCTTGACCTAGTTTGGCAGCGTATCACTTACTCACAAGAGAAAAAATCAACAAGAATTGTTTCCCTGAAGGAACAAACGCTAAGGGGGAGGATATGACCGATCTGACGGATATGGAAATCTTCGCGCGCGTCGTGACGGCGGGAAGCATGTCGGGCGCCGGGCGGGAGATGGGCCTGTCGCCGGCTGTCATCTCGAAACGGATCCGGCGGCTGGAGGAACGGCTCGGCGCGCGGCTTCTGCAGCGCACGACGCGGCAGATCGCGCTGACCGAGGACGGACAGGGCTACTACGAACGGGTCGTCGGCATTCTGGCGTCGATAGAGGAAGCCGAATCCTACGTCACCCGCCGCAACGCGGCGCCACGCGGCACATTGAAAATCGCCGCCCCGACCTCGTTCGGCCGGATGCATCTGGCGCCCAGTCTCGGCAAGTTCGCCGCGCTCTACCCCGAACTGAAGCTCAGCCTGGTGCTGTCGGATACCTTCGTCGACATCGTCGGCGAGGGATACGACCTGGCCGTGCGCATCGCGGCTCTGGAGAACTCGAGCCTGATCGCGCGGCGGCTGGCGCCAAACCACCGGGTGATCTGCGCCTCGCCAGCCTATCTGGAACGCGAGGGCGTGCCCAAGACGCTCAACGAACTGACCCGGCACAACTGCCTGTTCGCCACCCATCAGGACCTGTGGCAGCTCGAGGGACCGGACGGGCCGACAGCGGTGCGCGTGTCGGGCAACCTGCAGACCAATTCGAGCGAAGTGGTGCGCGAAACCGTGATCGCCGGCCTCGGCATCGCGCTTCGTTCGACCTGGGACGTCGGCCCCGCCTTGCAACGCGGAGACCTTCAGATCGTGCTGCCCGATTTTCGGGAATCGCGGCGCGTGGGCGTCTACGCCGTCTATCCCAGCCGGCGCTTCCTGCCCGCGCGGGTCCGGGTGTTCATCGATTTCCTGGCGGATCTGTTCGGGCCGGAACCCTATTGGGACGAAGGCCTCGACCTGACGTTTCTGGAACAGGGCCCGGAATCTGACCCGGGACCAGGGCCGCAAGCGGGCCATGAAGCCGCGGCGTAATCGCGTCGTCCACCTCCGCCAGCCGCGAAAACCGCGTGGCCGGCCTATCAGTTGACCGGGGAACGGTGCCGGAATGCGCCCCATTCGCAACAGTTTGCGCCCGCTTCACAGGCAGTTCAGCGGATTTCCTCTCGCCGGGGTAGAAAACGAACACAGGCTCCGTTTAGATAAGACGGCTATTTCCACTACAAGCTTGATCGAGATACCAAAAACGATGCTCCGGTTTGTTTTTCCAGCCCTACTCGGCCTCACATTCACTTTGACGGGCACCTTGACGGGGGGTGGCGATGCAATGGCGGATGGCAGTGCCGAAAAGGGCAAGGCGCTCTTCAGCCAATGCGACGCCTGCCACGAGATCGGCGCAAAGGCACGGAACCGGACCGGGCCGATCCTCAACAACATCGTTGGCCGCGATGCCGCAACGCGGACCGGCTACGTTTATTCGCGCGGCATGCGGAACGCCGCGTCGGAGGGCCTCGTCTGGACCGAAGAGACGCTCGACGGTTATATCGCCAATCCGCGCGGCTACGTACGGGGAAACCGGATGGCCTATGCGGGCATGCGCGACAAAGCTTCGCGGGCCGATCTGATCGCATTCTTGAGAACACTCAAATTTCCCGAACCCATCGAAGAGCGCTCCTACCGCTGACGGGCCCCGCGGCGTCGGATGCGCTCCGCCTTGTTGCACCGAGACGTCCACCGGGTGACCGAAATGGACGCTTCAGCGGCAACTGTCATCACAATCCCGGTCTTCCCGGCCATCACAATCGGCTTCATCGTGTTCTTCCTTGGCGCATTCCTGACGCGCCACATCGCCTTCCTGCGCAACTAAAACATTCCAGAGCCCGACGGCGATCGCCAACATGTCGTCGGTGACGAAACGCTACGGACCCGCACCGCTGGCTTTCATCGTACTTCCGCTGGTCTCGGCGTTTTTCGTCGACATCGCGAATGCGTTCGCCATCCGGTATTTCGCGGCGTTCTAGAGGCCGTCCAGGAGGTCATCGGATTTGTCGCGCGGCCCGCCATCGTCGTGTCCGCTACGAATACGGCGGACGACGAGCCAGACGAGGAGCACGATCACGGGAACCGCCGCGGCCGTTGCCAGAGTCGGATCGAAGGGAATGCCGAGCACTTTCTCCGCACCCTTGACGAGATAGCCGATGAGGCCGACCACGTAGTAGCTGACGGCTGCCACCGACAGGCCCTCGACGGTCTGCTGGAGGCGAAGCTGGAGGCGGGCGCGGCGGTTCATCGAGTCCAGAAGGTCGCGGTTCTGGCTTTCCAGCTCGATATCGACCCGGGTACGCAAAAGGTTCGACGTGCGGGCGAGCTTCTGTGACAGGTCGGACAGCCGGCGCTCGACGGAATCGCAGGTGCGCAGGGCCGGCTTCATGCGCCGGGCCAGAAAACCCTCCACCGACCCGTATCCGGGGATGCGTTCCTCGCGGATCGATATCAAGCGCTGCGTCACAAGTTCCCAGTAGGCGCGCGTTGCGCCGAACCGGTACGTGGCACCGGACCCTTCGGACTCGACTTCGGCGGCCAGCGCGACAAGCCTTTCGAGAAGCTCGCGGCTGAGCCTCAGGCCCGCTTCCTCGGTCATGCGGACGGTGAGGCCGGCCAGCTCATCCTCGATGCCATCGACGATGGGGCCGATCCGCTGTGCCTCGGGCAGTCCAAGCAGGGAGAGCGTCCGATAGGTCTCGATTTCGAGAAGCCGCTGGACCAGCGCTCCCAGACGGGCCGGCTGCAGCCGGCCGTTGGCGACCAGCATCCGGGTGAAACCGGACGGGTCCGGCCTGAAATCGGTGGCGATGACCGCCCCGCCGTTGTCGGCCCGGGAGACGCAGAGGCTCGAGGGATCGAACACGTCGAGGTTCGGCATATCGTCTTCCAGCGGAACCAGCGCCAGCCGGGTCGCCACGATCAACGGCCCGGGCGGCTTGGGCAGGAACGCGGAAAGCGAGGAGATATTCGGCGCGGCGAAGGGATCGCCCGGCGGCGGGGTGACCGACAGGGTCATCGTCGTGAATTCGGTGTGGCGCTCCCAGCGCAGCTCGGCACCGCCGAGCGTGACGACATGGTGGCGGGCGCCGGGCCCGGGCGGCAAGGCCCCATGTGCCTTGCAGAACCGCGACAGCGATTCCAGGTCCTCGTCGGCAGCCATCCGCGACTGGAAGGCCATGTGGTGCAACACACGCGGCGCCTCGACCGGCCGGAACGGGCGGGCGTGCACTTCGCCAACCAGCAGGTCGCGCAATGGATGAACTTCGAACGGCGCGTCGGGCCTGCCCGAGTCCGCTCCATTCTGGTCCGCCGTGTCGTTCATGTCCGGGCCGTTGTCATACGGAAAACGGCCGCGACCCTAAACGAGCGGGGCCGCCAGGCAAACCCTTTTGCCGTCTAGTTCAGGAGATAGCTCGGCAGCCAAAGCACCAGTGCCGGGAATACCATACACAGAATCAGTCCCAGCACCTGCAGCGCGACGAACGGAATGATGCCGCGATAGATGTGCTGGATGGTGACGCCGGGCGGCGCGACGCCCTTCATGTAGAACAATGCAAAGCCGAAGGGTGGCGTCAGGAAGGACGTCTGCAGGTTCACGGCGGCAAGTATCAGGAACCAGATGACGTTGGCCTGCGAGATACCTTCCCATGTGCCAACGTGGCCGTGGAAGTCGAGCAGCCCGACGATCGGCGCGAAGACCGGCAGCACGATCAGCGTGATCTCGATCCAGTCGAAGAAGAAGCCGAGCAGGAAGATCATCAGCATCAACACGAGCAGGATGCTCCAGGGCCCGACGCCGGTGGCCTGGATGAACTCGATGATCAGGTGCTCGCCGCCGAGCGTGCGGAAGATGAACGAGAAGCATGTGGCGCCGACGAAGATGCCGAACAGCATGCCGCCGGTCAGCGCGGAGCGCTGGCAGACGTCGACAAACACCTTCCAGGTCAGCGCCCGGTTGAATAGCGCAAGCAGCACCGCGCCGCCGGCGCCGACGCCGGCTGCTTCGGTCGGTGTGGCGAACCCGCCGAAGATCGAGCCGAGCACCAGCACGATCAGCAGGATCGGCGGCAGGAAACTGCCGAAGATCATGCCCCAGAACTCAGTCCGGGTATCGGGCCCGATATCATCGGGCAAGGGTGGCGCCAGGTGCGGCTTGAAATGGCACAGCGTCCAGATGTAACCGGCGTAGAGCACCGCCAGCAGCAGACCCGGAACAATGGCGCCGACGAACACCGTGCCGACCGGCACCGACAACAGGTCGGCCATGATGACCAGCATGATCGACGGCGGAATCAGGATGCCGAGCGTGCCCGACGAGGCAATCGTGCCGGTGGCGAGCGGCAGATTGTATTGCCGCTCCAGCATCACCGGCAGCGCCAGCAGCGTCATCATCACCACGGAGGCGCCGATGATACCGGTCGTCGCCGCCATGATGGTGCCCATCAAGGTCACCGACAGGGCAAGACCGCCGGGCACCCGACGCAACAGTACCTGGAGCGCGTACAGGAGGTCCTTGGCGACGCCGGACTTCTCCAGCATCGTCCCCATGAAGATGAACATGGGGATGGCCACCAGCACCGGGCTTTCCATGGTGCCGCCAAAGATGCGCAGCGGAATGAGGGAGAGCTGCTGCAGGCGGAACACGCCGGCCAGATCGCCGATCACCGCGAACGCGAGCCCGACGCCGCCCAGAACGAACGCCACCGGGTATCCGGTGAACAGCAGCAGCGCCAGGGCGAAGAACATCCACAGCGGCAGGAATTCAATGAAAATGTCCATGCCGCCCTCAGCCTTCCGCCGACGCGGTCTTCACCACGTCTTCTGGAATATCCGCGTGGTGGGTTCCCGCGTAGTAGCCCGACGCATCGCGCAACGTGTCCGGACCGAACAAATAGACGAGGCATTTCACGGACACGGACACGCCGGCAAGCCCGAGGATCAGGAAGCCCAGCGGCAGGAACGACTTGATGATGAAGCGCAGCGGCAAACCGGTCTGCGCCGAGGACTGCTCCATCAGCTTGAAGGAGTTCTGGGCGAAGTCGTAGCCGAACCGCATCACCACGTAGCAGTAGGCGACGAGGAAGAAAATGCAGCCGAGAAGCTCGATCCACACCCGGCTGCGCGGCGCCAGCTTGTCACGAACAAGCTCGATGCGCACATGCGCGTCCTTGATGTAGGCGTAGCCGAAACACAGCAGGAACAGGATCGCGTGCAGGTGCCACTCGGCTTCCTGCAGCTTGTTCGAATTAAAGACATGGAACCACGCCGTCTCGGTAAACGTCGGCACGAAATCCAGGACCTTGCGCTGAACGACGTCGTAGATGATGACGATGATCATCGGGACGTAGATGAACGAAGCCGCCTTGCCGATCCAGACCGTCAGGGCGCCCAGCGCATCGCTGTCGGCCAGAAAATAGCCCCAGCCGTCCGGGCTGGCGCGGCGGGCCCTGATGACGATCGCGATCGCCGTCAGGGCTACGCAGAGCACGATCAGCAGCCCCGCGACATTCACCGTCACCTCGTTGACCGACAGCACCAGCGTGGCGGTTGGATCGCCATCCTCCGCGGTCCTGGTGAGATTGCGCAGGTCGGTGCGCGAAAGGGTGAAGGCATCGTCGAGGGGGGCACTGACGGCCATCAGCGCCGCCGAGGTCAGAAAGTAACCTGGTCTCGCGCCGAGAAAGGCTGCGACAAACAGCGCGACAAAACCGACCAGCAACGCGATCCAGTGCAGGCCTAACGGTCCCATCACCACGGCAAAGGCCGAGAGTGCGGCTATAACGGCGCTCAGAGTACCCATGAAACAGGAACCGCTCGGAACTCAGGTGGGGTGCACGGCCCGGACGCGCCGGGCCGTGCGCTAGATCGTCAGATCCGGTTCAGTCCAGGTAGCCGATTGCCTTCCACTTCGCGTAGTTCGCGCGGAAGGTCGACAGCGATTCCCACACGCGGGCGAAGTCAGGATCGGATGCCACCTGCTCGGCGACAACTTCTTCCCACCCGGCCCGCAGGGCGTCGAGGATTTCCGGCGGCCACTTGTGGATCTGCACGCCGTTCTTTTCCAGTTCCTGGAGCGCTGCGAACTGGATCGCCTCGCCTTCGGCCAGGCCGTAGGCGATTGAGGCGTCGCACACCGTTTCGATCTGCGCCTTCTGGGTATCGGAGAGGCTCTCCCACAGGTCGAGGTTGATCATCAGGTCGAACAGAGTCGCCTGCTGATGCCAGCCCGGGAAGTAGTAGTGCTTGGCGACCTGATAGAAACCGAGATTGAGGTCGATCGCCGGCATGGAGAACTCGGTGGCGTCGATGGTGCCCAGCTCAAGCGCGGGGAAGATGTCGCCGCCGGCCAGAAGCTGGGTCGAGACGCCCATCTTCTCCATGACCTTCGCGCCAAGACCGAAGAAGCGCATCTTCAGGCCCTTGAGATCTTCCGTGGACTTGATCTCGTTCTTGAACCAGCCCGATGCCTCCGGCGCGATGACGCCGCAGATAACGGAATGGATGCCGTTCTTCTCGTAGATCTCGTCGAACAGCTCCTTGCCGCCGCCGAACTTCATCCAGGCGATGTATTCGCCCGCCTGCGGGCCGAAGGGGACCGCGGCGAAAAGCGGCAATGCAGGTACCTTGCCGGCCCAATAGCCCGGCGTCGACCAGCCGGCCTCGATCGCGCCCGACGCCACCGCGTCGAACACTTCAAGCGCGGGAACCAGCGCGCCCGGCTCCTGGAAGACGAGCTCGATGTCGCCTTCGGTCACGGCGTTCAGCTGATCGGCGATATGCTTGCCAAGCGTGCCGAGCTGGGTCAGCGAGCCCGGATAGGTGGACTGCAGGTTCCATTGCTCGGCGTTCGCGGTGCCGGCAAAGCCGACGCTGAGCGCAACGGCGGATACAGCTAGAAATTTCTTCATTAGTTCACGTTCCTCCCTGTTGAACGATGATCCGAATTTCAATTCCGGATTTTCTAAAAGCCGCTTTCAAGCGGTCTCTGTTTGTCTGCATTCGGCCGAAGCTAGACCGAAGACACGAGTTGAGGCTATCCCCCCGAAAGTCTGAGGACAATCCGGTAAGTTCCCTACAGTGCTGATTCTTTCAGCAATTCCGCGGGAAACCCAAGCGCTGGCAGACCCGTCAAGCCCGCAATTCCCGGTAGAAATCGTAAACCGCCATAATAATCGCCGCCACGACGACCGCGCTCAGAGCGAATCGCTTCACCATGGCGATCAGCGTTTCGAGGATGCCGGCGCGCGCTCGCAGCGACTCGGCTCGCCAGTATCGGGTCAGTCCACATGGGCCCTCTCCTCTTCGGGTCGCACGGGCTCTTCCTGCATTTGCGCGACCTGCGCCGACAGCCAGCGCGCCGTACGCAGCAAGCGGCCGTCCTGGCCGTGTCGGCCGACGAGCTGCGCGCCGATCGGCAAGCCGTTTTCGCCAACCAGCAACGGCAGCGAAACGGCCGGAACGCCGCAATAGGTCCAGGTCGTGCAGAAAGCCGGGTCGCCCGTGACCTCGGCGCCGGGCGCCTCTCCGGCGGTCGACGGCGTCAGGATGGCGTCGTAGCGATCGAAGATCGGATCCAGCGCGGCGTTGAGGATGCCGATCCCCTCGCGCGCCAGCATGTAGTCGGCCGCCAGGACCTTCTGACCGGCCTCGATGACCGCCCGCAGCTTGCCGCTCAAGCGGTCGCGGCCCTTGTCGTAGTAGTGGGCATAGTAGCGCGCGGCCTCGGCAGCCATGATCGTATGGTGGAGGTCCAGAGCGCGGTCGAACGGCGCGGGCAAATCGACCTCGTCGACATCGCCAAGCGCGTCGCACAACTCGGCGAAACCGGCGCGCGTGTCCGGATCGGTCCGGTCCCAGACAGGCGTCTTCACGAAGGCAATCGCCGGGCGCACGGGCGGCTCGGTCCGGGCGGTTTCCAGGAATGCCGGCGGCCCGGACGGGGTCATCGAGGCGTCCGCCGGGTCGTAGCCGGCGATGACGTCGGCAAGCAGCGCCGCATCCTCCAGCGAGCGCGCCAGAGGGCCGACCGTATCGAGCGTCGGCGACAAGGTCAGGACGCCGCTCCGGGAAACGAGCCCCATGCTCGGCTTGAAGCCATAGATGCCGCAGAAACCAGCCGGCCTGACGATGGACCCGTTGGTCTGGGAACCGAGTGCCGCAGGGATCATGCGGGCGGCGACCGCGGCGGCCGACCCGGACGACGACCCGCCAGGCGTGCGGGCCAGGTCGTGCGGGTTGCGCGTCTTGCCGGGCTGGTAGAGGGCAAGTTCCGTGGTGACGGTCTTGCCGAGGATCACCGCGCCGGCGGCGCGCAGCCGTGCCACCACCACCGCGTCGGCATCGGGCCTGCGGCCGGCATCGAGCACCGTGCCGCGCTCGCAGGGCAGGCCACGAACATCGATGATGTCCTTGACGCCGACGGGGACGCCATGCAGGGCGCCGAGCGGGCGGCCGCTCTGGCGGTGGGCATCGAGCGCGCGGGCCTGGATCAGCGCGTAATCGGCGTCGAGATGCGCCCAGGCGCCGACCTCGTCCTCGCATTCCTCGATCCGCGCGAGGCAGGCGCGCGTCGCCTCCTCCGCGCTGACGGTTCCCTCCGCGATCAGCCGCGCGATCTCGACCAATCCGAGTTCAGCCAGCCCTGTCTTGGCGGCGTCAGCCATTCGTTTCGTCCCGCTATTGTCCACACGACATCCTGTAACCAGAGCGCATTCCCGGGGACGAAGTAAAGCTACACCACCGCGATGAAGGTCACGACCAGACAGGGGATCGCGCCGAAAAGGACCCGCGTCGCGGACCTCATCCACATCGCCACCCCGGGGACTGTTTCCCGACGCGAACATTGTCGCGGCTCCCTGCACGTATTCTCGTTGTCGATCGCCCTCGGCCAAGGCCTTTGCGAACGAAGTATTCTTTTATCAGACCCGTCGAGTACCAACTTTAAGCGCCCGATTCCATATTTGAGCCTTAAGTATCCCCTGTAATCAATGGCTAACCGAGAACAGCGCTTTTTCCATTTGAGCAATATTCCTTTTCACTTCGGATTTTCTGGCCAGAGTAAATGACGCGCACGCCACCCCCGAAATCAGAGTATCCATTCGCTTCTTGAAATTGGCGGGTTTCCAGCCGGCCGCACTTCCGGGTATTGAATCCGGCGTGGCGTCCAGGGCCTAGCTGTGTCAGGCAGAGGGCCGGAAGAGACGCGTTGGCCGGGGAGAAAACCGAGATGAGTGCGATCGTCGAAATTCGCGATCTGGAGCGGCTGGCGCGGCGCCGCGTGCCGAAGATGTTCTTCGAGTATGCCAATTCCGGGTCGTGGACCGAGAGTACCTTCCGAGCCAACATCGAGGATTTCGCGCCGATCCGGCTGCGCCAGCGCGTCGCCGTCGACATGACGAACCGGTCGCTGGAAACGACGATGGTCGGGCAGAAGGTCGCGATGCCGGTGGTGCTGGCCCCGATCGGCATGTGCGGCATGCAGCGCGCCGACGGCGAGATCCTGGCGGCGAAGGCTGCGGCCGACTTCGGCGTTCCCTTCACCCTGTCGACCATGAGCATCTGCTCGATCGAGGACGTGGCTGCGGCAACGAAGAAGCCGTTCTGGTTCCAGCTCTACGTGATGCGCGACCGCGAGTTTGCCGGCGATCTGATCGACCGGGCGAAGGCGGCCGGATGTTCGGCGCTGGTTCTGACGCTGGACCTGCAGATCCTCGGCCAGCGCCACAACGACCTGCGCAACGGGCTGTCGGCGCCGCCGCGCTTCACGCCCAAGCACATCTGGCAGGTGGCGACGCGCCCGGGCTGGTGCATGAGAATGGCCGGCACCAGGCAGCGCACCTTCGGCAACATCGTCGGCCACGCCAAGGGCGTCGACGACCTGTCGTCGCTGACGTCATGGACCGCCGAGCAGTTCGACCCGAAACTCAACTGGAAGGACATCGAGTGGATCAAGAAGCGCTGGGGCGGTCCGCTGATCCTGAAGGGCATCCTCGACGTGGAGGACGCGCGGACGGCGGTCAAGACCGGCGCCGACGCGATCATCGTCTCCAACCACGGCGGCCGTCAGCTCGACGGTGCGCCCTCCGCCATCTCGGTGCTGCCTGAGATCGTCGAGGCGGTCGGCGACAAGATCGAGGTCCACATGGACGGCGGCATCCGCTCGGGCCAGGACGTCCTGAAGGCGCTGTGCCTGGGCGCCCGCGGCGTCATGATCGGCCGGGCCTACGTCTTCGGGCTCGGCGCGATGGGCCAGGCCGGCGTCAGGATGTCGCTCGACATCATCGCCAAGGAACTCGACATGACGATGGCGCTGTGCGGCGAGCGCAAGGTCACGGACCTGTCGCGCATGAACCTCTATCACAGCGGCCAGCAGTAGGCCTGCCTAGGCGGCCACCCGCGCCGCAAGGCGGCCTCTGGTCATCCTGAATCCGTCGCGGATATTGAGGCCCATCAGCGCGATGTTGGTGGCGCCGGCGATCAGCTCGACCGCCTGCACCGCGTAGAAGATTGCGCCGAAATCGCCGGCTGCCGCGAGCCGTTGCAGGGCAACCGCGCAGGGGATCAGGATGAGGATGCCGTTGGCCGCGATGAACGGCATGCGGCGCTTCTTTGCGGCAACCGGGCCCTTCGAGATCGGGCCGGCGAGCTTGAACCCTGTCGCGCCGGCAACGGCCAGCGAGGGGATGAGGACAATCATTCCCCACAGAATGCCTGTCTTTACCGCGAGGATCGCCTGATGCGAGCCGAGGGCTTCCACCGCGACGGTGGATGTCCAGAAGGTCAGGATCGTCAGGAAGCCGAGAAAACCGGCGGCGGGATGAATGCGGCGGAGTATTTGGGGCAGCATCGGGGGACCTCCTTGTACACGTATGCTCAGGGGTGATCTTCGAGGCGCCGGGACAGCGCAATGACGACCCTTCGCGCGGCGGCGATCTCTTCGGCCGTCAGCCCCTCGGCGAGCGCATTCGACCAGGGCGCCTCCCTGGCGGAAGCGGCCTCGTAGGCTTCCCGCCCCTTGTCCGTCATGACGACGAGCTGGGCGCGCTTGTGATGTGGGTTCGGCTCGAAGGCGACGAGCCCCTGGCCCTCCAGATCGTTGACGACGCGCTGTACCGCCTGGCGGCTGAGGCCCATGACACGGGCCAGATGCGCGACCGGCAGCGCGTGGTCCGCCAGGGCAATCGATCCGAGCACCTGCCAGCGCGCGCTGGTCAGGCCAAGCGGCGCGACGAGCCTGTCGCCGGCTGCCAGCAGCGCGCCGTTGGCGCGGAAGATATCGAGCATCAGCGCCGTCAGTTCGGCGCCGGCATCGGTGTGGGCGGGGTATCGTGCGTTGTTCATGGACAACATATAGTCAAATTGACAATATGTTGTCAATTAAGATCTGACGCAACCCGCCTGGCAGGCCGTGCGGCCGGCTGCGTCCGATTCGTCCGGGGTCCGATTCGTCCGGGGCCCGATTCGCCCGGGCCGGATCCTTCGGTGGCCCTACCCTTCCTGCACCAGATGCGTGGCGGCGATGCCGTCCTTAAGGCGCTTGTCGCGACCGTAGACATCGTTGCGGAAATGCACCGAGCCGTCCTTGTTCACCCAGGCGGTGAGATAGGTGATGTGCACGGGAAGCGGCTCTTCCAGATTGACCACCGTCTTCTGGCCCGACGCCACCACCTTGCGGATCCGTTCGGCCGACCAGCCCTGGGCGCCGAGGATCACCGCGCCGAGTTCGATGGGATCCTGAACGCGCATGCAGCCGTGGCTGAAGGTGCGGCTTGAGCGGGCGAACAGGCCCTTGGACGGGGTGTCGTGCAGGTAGATGCTGAACTTGTTGGGGAACATGAACTTGATGACGCCGAGCGCATTATCGGGGCCGGGATCCTGGCGCAGCGTGTAGCGGAACTTCGATTTCGAGATCGCCGGCCAGTTGATGGAATAGGGGCTGATCCGCTCGTTGCCGGCGTAGACGTGGATGTTCTTGTCTTCCAGAGCGCCGGCCGATTTCTGCAGTTTGGGCAGATACTCATTGCGTGCGATCGAGGCCGGCACCGTCCAGTCCGGGTTGATGACCACGTATTTCATCGTCTCGTCGAAGACGGGCGTGCGCAGATAGGGCTTGCCGACAACCAGCTTCGCCTCGTGGATCGTGCGGCCAACGTCGACGACCTTCAGGAACTGGTCGGCAAGATTGACGAACACGTAGCGCTCGCCGAGATCGTCCACCATCCAGCGGCGGCGCTCGAGGTTGATCTCCATCGTGGCGATGCGCTCCTCGATGGGTGTGTTGATCGCCTTGAGGGTCGCCGGGCCGACGGCACCGTCCACGTCGATGCCGTGGCGCGTCTGGAAGGCGTCCACCGCCTCGACGAGATCATCATCGAAAACGGTCGACGTTTCATCGGGATCGCCGAAATAATCGCCGACCTCGCTCAGATACATGCGCAGCGCCGGCACGCGCGGGTCGTCCATGCCGGGCTTCAGGGTCTCGCCGTCGGGCACCGTCGGCCAGCCCCCCTGGGCCGCGATCTCGCGATATTCGGCGAGCAGCGCCACGAGCCGGGCGTACTCGTCGGTCTGCGGCGCCAGCGAAATGGCGTAGGGACCGATATTGTCGGCCGCCTCGGCACCGTGGATCAGCCGGGCGGCGTCGACCGGCGACGGGTTCAGATGGATTTCCTTGTCGACGGAGTCCGGTGCGACACGGCCAGCGGAGAGATCGCGGCCGTAGTCCATGAAGGCGCGGGTCAGCAGCAGATCGAGACGGGCCAGGCTGCGCACGTCGCTCTGCTCCATCAGATCGCCGAGTTGCCCGACATAGTAGTCGTTCGGGTCCAGCCCGTCGGCACCGGCATTGCGCAAGACCGCCAGCAGCTCGCGCCCCTTGGTCTTCGGCCCGTCGTCGCGTACCCAGATCGGCGTGAACGAGCGCAGGTGATAGTAGGCATAGACCTGGAACAGCCGTTCCTCGTCGATGTCGTTGCCGAACGGCACCTGACCGTCCCGGACGATCTGGGCGATCTCCTGGGCAACCAGTTTCGGCTGTTGCGCGGCGGCGACCTGCGGAAGCAGGCCGAGGCCGGCGACGATTACGATCCAGACGGCGAGACGCTTGATACCCGACACTGATGCTCACTCCGGTTGAGGGTCGACACTTCGCGGCAATCTAACGCAAGGTCGCTCACGTGCCGAGCCTTTCATCGACACGGTTTCGTGTAAATATGTCAGTGCCCGACAGGACCGGACGGATGCCGCTGCAAAATCGTGTCACGCCTTCAGGCGACCTGATCGAGACCACGGCGCGCGGGTTGCTATTCGGCAATCGCGGCGGCCGGTTTCATGAACCCGAAACGCAACTCCTGCGGCAACGGCGCTGGGCCTCGCGGCAATGGATTACCTGCGTGCTTCAGTTCAAGAGCCGGCACCGCTCGGTCTGGGGCAGCGGCTATACGGAATTGTTCTTCCTCGACGAGGTGACCGCGCTGGCTGCGGGGCACCGGCCCTGCTTCGAGTGCCGGCGGGCGGATGCCAAATGCTTTGCGGACGCGGTCATGGCAGGGCTTGGGCTGTCTTCACGCCCGAGCGCCCCGGAGATGGACCTGCGTCTGCACCGCGAGCGGCTCGAGGGTCGCAAAAAGCGCCGCCACACGGCCGATATCGCCGCCCTGCCCGACGGCGCCGTCATCGAAATCGACGGGCGGGCGCTGGCCGTTCGCGGAGATCGGCTGTTTGGCTGGGAGCCGGCCGGCTATGCGCCGGGCATCGATCGCCCCGCGGGAGGGCCGATCACGGTGCTGACGCCGCCGCTTTCCATTGCCGCGCTCAAAGCTGGATATCGCCCGCTCTGGCATGGCAGCGCACGGGCCGAACCGGAAGAGTGATCAGGCCGCAAAGACGGTCTTTTCCGCTTTCGCAAGGAGTTCGCGGATCTCGTCGAACGGCAGCGGCGGGCTGAACAGGAAACCCTGCACTTCGGTCAGCCCCTCCATCATCAGCACCTTGAGCTGCGTTTCGGTTTCGACGCCTTCCGCGGTGGTATCGATGCCGAGGTCCTTGCCGAGGCTGGAAACCGCCCGGATGATGGCCAGGCAGTCGCTCTTCTTCTCCAGATCGGCGATGAAGGAGCGGTCGATCTTGATGCGGTCGAAGGGAAACCTGCGCAGGTAGCTGAGCGAGGAATATCCGGTTCCGAAGTCGTCCATCGAAATCCGCACGCCCTGGTCGCGCAACTGATGGAGTGCGGCCAGCGTATCCTCGCTCTCCAGCAACAGGACAGACTCCGTAATCTCCAGCTCAAGCCGCCCGGGATCAAGCCTGGCCCGGTACAGGGCCTGCAGGACCGAGGAGACCAGGCCGGGATTCTTGAACTGCACCGGAGACAGGTTGACGGCAATGCGGATGTCCTCGGACAATTGGGCGGCCTGGAGGCAGGCGGTGCGCAACACCCAGTCGCCGATCGGCACGATCAGCCCGATCTCCTCGCACAAGGAAACGAACTCTCCCGGCGCCAGCAGCCCACGCACCGGATGGCGCCACCGTATCAGGGCTTCCAGGCCGGATATCCGTCCGGAAGCGAAACTGACGATCGGCTGGTAGAACAACTCGAATTCCCCAGTGATCAGCGCCTGGCGCAAGTCCATTTCGAGGGCGCGGCGGGACTGCTGGTTGATGTCCATCTGCGTCTCGAAGAAACGGTAGGTCCGCCGCCCGTCGTCCTTGGCGCGATAAAGCGCGAGGTCGGCATTCTTGAGGAGCTGGTCCGGTTCGGCCCCGTCGTGCGGGGCCAGCGCGATGCCGATGCTGGCGCCGACGACGACCTGCTGCCCCTCGATGGTAAAGGCGGCGCCGAGCACTTCGATGATGCGCCGGGCGAGCGTTGCCGCACGCTCCGGCGCATTCGGGCCGGGCTGCAGGATGGCGAATTCGTCGCCACCCAGTCGCGAGATGGTATCGGTTTCGCGCACGCAGACCTGCAGTCGCCGGGTTACCGCCTGCAGCAACGAGTCACCAGCCGGGTGGCCGAGCGAATCGTTGACCGCCTTGAAGTTGTCGAGGTCGAGACAGAGCACCGCGAACTCGTCGCCGTCTTCGCCGCGCGCCAGCGCCTCTTCCATTTTGTCGCGCAGCAGCAGCCGATTCGGCAGTCCGGTCAGCGCATCGTGACGCGCCATATGGGCAATCCGCTCCTCGGCACGCTTGCGCGCGGTGATGTCGTCATGAATGGCGACCGAACCGCCGTCTGGAAGCTGCGCGTGAGCGATCAGGTAGACGCGGCCGTCCTTGAGCTCGTCGATGGTCTCGGTGCGGACGACGCTGGCAACCATGTTCATGCGGTTTTCCAGAAATGCCTGCGGATCCGGCCCCGAGTAGCGGCCGGTCGAGACGCGATGGGCGAGGATCATCTGAAGCGGCGTCCCCGGCTGGACCAGTTCGCGCGGCAGCCCGTACAACTCGGCATAGCGGCGGTTGCACACCATGAGCTGTCTGTCGCCGTCGAACATGCACAGGCCCTGCGAGATATTGTCGATCGCGGACTCAAACAGCATGTTCTGTGTCTCGAGCTTGACGTTGGCGGCGCGCAATTCCTCAAGCGCGGCGGCAAGTTGCTCGCGGGCCTCATGTTCGGTGGTTATGTCGGCGCCAACGCCTCGATAGCCCTTGAAGGCGCCATCCTCATCGAACACCGGCTGACCGCTAATCGAAAACCAGCGGGTCCGGCCATCCTTGTGTCTGTATGGATAGGTAAAGTTGCGGAAGGTTTCCCTGCGCAGCAAATTGTCGACGTGCGGCTGCCAGAATTCGCGATCTTCGGCGTTGGCTGCGATATCGAGACGGCTTTTGCCGATTTCCTGCTCCGGTCCGACACCGACGGTCGTCTTCAGGCTGCTGGAAAAATACGAGAACCGGTAGTTCTCGTCCATTTCCCAGAACCAATCCGAAGCAAATTCAGCAAAATCTTCGATAAGGCGAGCAGTCAAGGGACTTTTCCGCGTTCTTCCATAGAGCCGGGCTGCCGGGCCGCACATTAAGCCACGAATTCAACATGCCACTACCTAAGTAAAGGCTAAACTTATTTAATTAATTAAATTTGCTACTACCCGGTTTTCCCGGCCATCCTGGCCAATGCCGCGGCCGGTCGGCCATCGATGGCCGAAAGCCCCAGTCCGATGAGCGCCATGCCGATGAACGCTTCCGGCGCAAGGCGCTCGTGGAGAAACGCGGCGCCCAGGATAATCGCGGTAATGGGCAGCAGGAACGTCACGAGCGAGAAATTGGTGGCGCCCGCGGACCGGATGATCCGGAAGACCAGGAGATACGCAAAAGCCGTCGAGAACAGCCCGAGACAGGTGATCGCGACGACCGACGGCCATCCGGGGACCGGCTGCGACCAGGGCGGAGCGAACACCAGCAGCGCCGGAAGCATGAAGATCGTCGAACAGACCATCTGGCCGGCGGCAAGCGTCAGCGGCGGGCGATCATGCAGCCGCCGCGCGAAAACGCCCGAGCAGGCGTAAGACACGCAAGCCGCGATGACCGCCAGCTGGGCGAGCAGCGCCGTTCCCAGCCCCTCCAGCAAATCCGGGCCGATCATCACGGCAACACCGCAGAGCCCCAGGACGACGCCGAAAACCTTTCCGGGCGTCAGTTTCTCGTCGGAGGTGAAGAAATTCGCGATGACGACGGTGAACAGCGGCGTGGTGGCGTTGAAGATCGCGGCCAGGCCGCTGGCGATCTCCGTCTGTCCCCAGGTGATCATCGTCCAGGGAATGACGTTGTTGAGGATCGACATCACCATCAGCGGCCGCCACCAGTCCAGCCTGAACGGCATCGCGAGACCGGCGATCCGCACCGCGACGAGGAGCGCGGCGGCGGCCAGCGCGACGCGTGAGAAGACGATCGCCAGGTAGTGGAAATCGTCGATGGCAACGCCGATGAAGAAGAAGGAGCCGCCCCAGAGAATCGACAGCAGGACGACCTGGCCCCAGTCCACGAGGCTCATCGACCGCGATACCGCAGCCATATCGGCACACCCTCCCCGGCAACTTGTCCCGGCGCGGCGACTCATACGCTCACGCGTCCGGCGCACCGTGCTTACCCGATCGGGCAGGCTGCGTCAGCCTTGCTGCGTCCGCCTTCAAAGACTTTTCGGGCGGGCGGTCACTTGCCGGCCGCGTGGCCGCGCCGACCGACATGGCCGCCGATCCAGGCGATCGGCCGGCCGTCGATGGCGGCAAGGCCGATGCCGATCAGGATCATGCCGGCGATATCGTTGGCGGTAACCGTCTCGCCGAGCAACGTCACTCCGAATGCCAGTGCGCTTACCGGGATAAGCAGGGTGACCAGCATCAGGTTGGTGGCGCCGGCGACCCGCAGAATGCGGAAGTAGATGACATAGGCCAATGCCGTCGAGACGACCGCGAGGCCGAGGACCGCGCCGATCGTCAGGACCGACGGCATTCCCAACCGCCAGGGCGTATCGGCGACCAGAATGATCGGCAGCAGCAACACGCTCGACGCCGTCACCTGCCCGGTCGCAATCACCATCGGCGGCCGACCGACCAGCTGGCGGCCCCAGATGCTCGCGAACGCATAGGAGACAGCCGCCGCGACACAGGCGAATTGCGCCAGCACCGCCAGACCGACGCCATCGAGCGCATCGACACCGATCAGAACGGCGACCCCGGCGAGCCCGATCAGCACGCCACCGAGCTTGGCCACGCTGAAGCGCTCGTCACGGGTGAGGAAATGGGCGAGCAGGACGGTGAACAGCGGCGTCGCCGCATTGAGGATCGCGGCTAGCCCGCTGGTGACCTCGGTCATGGCCCAGAACAGGAGCGAGAACGGGATGACGTTGTTGATCGCGCCCATGACAAGGAACGGCCACCACTGTGCACCGGTCGGCATCTCGAGCCCGGCCATCCGGACAACGGCGTATAGCGTCGCCGCTGCGATGGAGACGCGCAGGAAGGCCACGGTCATCGGCGGCAGTTCGCCGACCGCGACCTTGGCGAACAGGAACGATCCGCCCCACAGGAGGGACAGGAGCAGAAGAAGCAGCCATTCGACGCCGCCCATGCGCGGTGCAGTTGTTGTCATGATCGGTGAACCGGATTGCGAGAATCCGCGTACCTAACAGAGGCGGTACTCCACCGGCCACCCGAATCTTGATGGCCGATTCTTGCCGGCCGATTCTTGCTGGAAGCCGCGCGGCGGGCTCAGTCTCCGCGCGGATAGCGCTGCCGCGCCTCGAGCTCGTTCAGGTCCATGTGGTTGCGCATGAAGCGCTCCGAGGCGCGCTTGAGCGGCTGGTAGTCCCACGGATAATAGGCGCCATTGCGCAGCGCCTCGTAGACGACCAGACGGCGCGCCTGGCTGGCGCGGACATCCGCGTCGAAGTCGGCGAGGTCCCAGAGTGAATTCATCGCCACGGTCATGTCGAACAGCGTGCCGGCGTGGGCCGGATCGTCGGCGAGATTGCGGCACTCGTGCGGATCGGCATCGAGGTCGAAGAGCTGCGGCGGGTCGAGATCGCACAGGACGAGCTTGAAGCGGCCGTCGCGCAATGCCACCAGCGGTGCCTCG
>CAJQNW010000459.1 GCA_905479765.1 uncultured Tepidamorphus sp.
CATCTTCATGCCCCAGGATGAAACCGAGTGCGCGCATCTCAAGGGCATCATTGCCGAGAACGGCCAGATCTTCCTCGGCTGGCGCGACGTGCCGGTCGACAACTCGTTCCTCTCCGAGACGGTGCTCGCCACCGAGCCGTATCACTTGCAGATCTTCATCGGCCGCGCCGATGATGTCGCCGATCAGGACATCTTCGAGCGCAAGCTCTATCTGATCCGGAAGATCGTCTCGAACCGGCGCATCGAGATGGGGTTGGAGAAGACACCGGACTATTATCCGGTGTCGCTGTCCTCGCGCACGCTGGTCTACAAGGGCATGTTCCTGGCCGACCAGCTCGGCCCCTACTACAAGGACCTGACCGACGAGCGCTTCGAGTCCGCCCTGGCGCTCGTCCACCAGCGTTTCTCCACGAACACCTTCCCGGCCTGGCCGCTCGCCCATCCCTACCGGATGGTCGCCCACAACGGCGAAATCAACACGCTGCGCGGCAACGTCAACTGGATGGCCGCCCGCCAGGCCTCGGTCGCCACGCCGCTGTTCGGCGACGACATTTCGAAGATCTGGCCGATCTCCTACGAGGGCCAGTCCGATACCGCCTGCTTCGACAACGCGCTCGAGTTCCTGACCGAGGGCGGCTACGACCTCGCCCACGCGGTCATGACGATGATCCCGGAAGCCTGGGCCGGCAATCCGCTGATGGACGAGGACCGCCGCGCCTTCTACGAGTATCACGCAGCCCTGATGGAGCCGTGGGACGGCCCCGCCGCGGTCGCCTTCACCGACGGCCGGCAGATCGGCGCGACGCTCGACCGTAACGGCCTGCGCCCGGCGCGCTGGCTGGTCACGGACGATGACCGTGTCGTGATGGCGTCTGAAATGGGCGTGCTCGCGATCCCTGAGGAAAAGATCGTCCGCAAGTGGCGGCTGCAGCCCGGCAAGATGCTGCTGATCGACCTGGCCGAAGGCCGGATCATCTCCGACGAGGAGATCAAGGCGCGGCTCGCCCAGGCCAATCCTTACCGGGAGTGGCTTGCGCGCACGCAGATCGTGCTGGAGGACCTCCCGACCGTGCGCGGCGCCGCGCCCCGCACCAACGTCAGCCTGCTCGACCGCCAGCAGGCCTTCGGATACTCGCAGGAAGACCTCAAGATCCTGATGGCGCCGATGGCGACTACGGGTCAGGAGGCAATCGGCTCGATGGGCAACGACACGCCGATTTCGGCGCTGTCGGAAAAGCCCAAGCTGCTCTACACATACTTCAAGCAGAACTTTGCCCAGGTCACCAATCCGCCGATCGACTCGATCCGCGAGGAACTGGTGATGAGCCTCGTCTCCTTCATCGGACCGCGGCCGAACCTGTTCGACCTGGAAGGCGTCTCGACGCTGAAGCGTCTCGAGGTGCGCCAGCCGATCCTGACCAATGAGGATCTGGAGAAGATCCGCGTGATCGGCGATATCGCCGACAACCAGTTTCAGACCAAGACGCTCGACATCACCTTCAATGTCGACCGCGGCACGGACGGCGTGTCGATGGCACTCGAACGTTTGTGCGAGCGTGCCGAATCCGCCGTCCACGACGGCTACAACATCATCGTCCTGTCCGACCGCCTCGTCGGCCCGGACCGCGTTCCGATCCCCGCCCTGCTCGCCACCGCGGCGGTTCACAACCATCTTATCCGCAAGGGTCTGCGCACCTCGGTCGGCCTCGTGGTGGAAACCGGCGAGGCGCGGGAAGTGCATCATTTCTGCGTGCTGGCCGGCTACGGCGCCGAAGCCATCAACCCCTATCTCGCCTTCGATACGCTGGCCGAGATGAAGTCTGGCTTCCCCGAGGAAGTCGATGCCGAAGAAGTTGTCCACCGCTACATCAAGTCGATCGACAAGGGTATCCTCAAGGTCATCGCCAAGATGGGCATCTCGACCTATCAGTCGTATTGCGGCGCCCAGATCTTCGACGCCGTCGGTCTGTCCGATAACTTCGTCGAGCGTTATTTCACCGGTACCGCCACGACGATCGGCGGCATAGGGCTCGATGAGGTCGCCGAGGAAACCGTGCGCCGCCACCACGAGGCGTTCGGCGATTCACCGGTGCTGGCGACCGCGCTCGAGGTCGGCGGCGACTATGCCTACCGCATCCGTGGCGAGGCGCACGTCTGGCAGCCGGAAACCGTGGCGGCCCTTCAGCACGCCGTGCGTGGCAACGCCCAGGACAAGTACCGCGAATTTTCCCGGCTGGTGAACGAGCACGAGGACAAGTACCTCACGATCCGCTCACTGTTCCGCATCAGGTCGGCTGCTGAAGACGGCCGCACCCCGGTGCCGCTCGACGAGGTTGAGCCGGCCGCCGACATCGTGCGCCGCTTCTCCACCGGCGCCATGTCCTACGGCTCGATCAGCCGCGAGGCGCACACCACGCTGGCGATCGCCATGAACCGGGTCGGCGGCAAGTCGAACACCGGCGAGGCGGCGAGGAGCCCGATCGCTTCACGCCGCTGCCCAACGGCGATTCCATGCGCTCGGCGATCAAGCAGGTCGCCTCGGGCCGCTTCGGCGTGACGACCCATTATCTCGTCAACGCCGACATGATCCAGATCAAGATGGCCCAGGGCGCCAAGCCCGGCGAGGGCGGCCAGCTGCCCGGCCACAAGGTCGACGCGGTGATCGCCAAGGTGCGCCACTCGACGCCGGGCGTCGGCCTGATCTCGCCGCCGCCGCATCACGACATCTACTCGATCGAGGATCTGGCGCAGCTCATCTACGACCTGAAGAACACCAATCCGGCCGCCGACATCTCGGTCAAGCTCGTCTCCGAGGTCGGTGTCGGCACGGTCGCCGCCGGCGTCGCCAAGGCGCGCGCCGACCACGTGACCATTTCCGGCTACGAGGGCGGCACCGGTGCCTCGCCGCTGACCTCCATCAAGCATGCCGGAAGCCCGTGGGAAATGGGCCTGTCCGAGACGCATCAGACCCTGGTCGCCAACCACCTGCGCGGCCGCATCGCCGTCCAGGTCGACGGCGGCATCCGCACCGGCCGCGACGTCGTTATCGGCGCGCTGCTGGGCGCCGACGAGATTGGCCTGGCCACCGCGCCGCTGATCGCGGCCGGCTGCATCATGATGCGCAAGTGCCACCTCAACACCTGCCCCGTCGGCATCGCCACGCAGGACCCGGTGCTGCGCAAGCGCTTCACCGGCCAGCCCGAGCACGTCATCAACTACCTGTTCTTCGTCGCCGAGGAAGTGCGCGAGCTCATGGCCGAACTCGGCTATCGCAGCTTCAACGAGATGGTCGGCCAGATGCAGATGCTCGACAAGACCGAAGTCATCGCGCAGGCCAAGGCGCAGGGCCTCGATTTCTCGCGCCTGTTCCACAAGCCCGAGGCGCCCGAGGGCGTCGCCATTTATCATTGCGAGACGCAGGATCACCCGATCCACGACATCCTCGACCGCCGCCTGATCGAACAGGCCATGCCGGCGCTGGAAAACCGTACACCCGTGCGCATCGAGGAGACGATCAACAACACCGACCGCAGCGCCGGTGCGATGCTGTCGGGTGTGGTCGCCAAGCGCTACGGCCACAATGGCCTGCCTGAGGACACCATCGCCATAACCCTGCGCGGCACTGGCGGCCAGAGCTTCGGCGCCTTCGCCGCCCATGGCGTCTCGCTGGAGCTGATCGGCAATGGCAACGACTATGTCGGCAAGGGCCTGTCCGGCGGGCGCATCGTCGTGCGCCCCGATCCCGACTGCCCGGCAATCCCCGAGGACTCGATCATCGTCGGCAATACCGTTCTGTACGGTGCCGTCGAAGGCGAGTGCTACTTCCACGGTGTCGCCGGCGAACGCTTCGCCGTGCGCAACTCCGGCGCCGTCGCCGTCGTCGAGGGTGCTGGCGATCACTGCTGCGAATACATGACCGGCGGCGTCGTCGTCGTGCTCGGCCAGTCGGGCCGCAATTTTGCCGCCGGCATGTCGGGCGGCATCGCCTATGCGCTCGACGAGGACGGCTCGTTTCCCACGCGCTGCAACCTGTCGATGGTCGAGCTGGAGCCGGTGGCCGAGGAAGACGACCTGCTCGAGAAGCTGCACCATCACGGCGGCGACATCGAGCACAAGGGCCTGATCGACGTCATGGCCGACATGAGCCGGCATGACGCGGAACGGCTGCATCAACTGATTACCAACCACGCCCGCTTCACCGGATCGACGCGCGCCGCGCATATTCTGGAGAACTGGGCGGAATACCTGCCGAAATTCCGCAAGGTGATGCCGGTCGAGTACCGCCGCGCGCTTGCGGAATTGGAACGGCAGCAGGAGGACGCGCCCGCAATGGCGCGCGCGGGGGAGTAAAGTCGTGGGCAAGGTAACCGGATTTCTCGAGATCGATCGCCGTGACCGGCGCTATGCGCCGGCGTCCGACCGCGTGCGCCACTACCGCGAGTTCGTGATCCCGCTGTCGGAGGAAGCGACCCGCGACCAGGCGGCCCGCTGCATGGATTGCGGCATTCCCTATTGTCACACCGGCTGCCCGGTGAACAACCAGATCCCGGACTGGAACGACCTCGTCTACAACGGCAACTGGGAAGAGGCGCTTCGCAACCTGCACTCCACCAACAATTTCCCGGAGTTCACCGGCCGCATCTGTCCGGCGCCGTGCGAGGCCGCCTGCACGCTGAACATCGAGGACATCCCGGTCACCATCAAGACGATCGAATGCGCCATCGTCGACCGCGGCTGGCAGAACGGCTGGATCCGCCCGCAGCCGCCTAGCGAGAAGACCGGAAAGTCGGTTGCCGTCGTCGGCTCGGGTCCCGCCGGCATGGCCTGCGCCCAGCAGCTCGCCCGCGCCGGCCACGACGTGCACCTGTATGAAAAGAACGCCTTTCCCGGCGGCCTGATGCGCTACGGCATTCCCGACTTCAAGATGGAGAAGAGCCACGTCGCCCGGCGTATCATGCAGATGGAGGCCGAAGGCGTCACCGTCCACGCCAACGTCCATGTCGGCGTCGATATCGATGCCGACGAGCTGCTGAAGCGCCACGATGCAGTCGCACTGGCCGGCGGCGCCGAGAAGCCGCGCGACCTGCCGATTCCCGGCCGCGATCTGAACGGCGTCCACTTCGCCATGGAGTTCCTGCCGCAGCAGAACCGCCGCGTTAGCCAGGAGCCGCTCGGCAACGTCACGCCGATCCTGGCCGGCCGCAAGCACGTCGTCGTGATCGGCGGCGGCGACACCGGGTCCGACTGCATCGGCACCTCGATCCGCCAGGGCGCACTATCCGTCACCCAGCTCGAGATCATGCCGCGTCCCCCCGAGAAGGAAGACAAGGCGCTGAGCTGGCCGAACTGGCCCCTGAAGCTGCGCACCTCGTCGAGCCAGGAGGAAGGCGCCGAACGCGACTTCTCCGTGCTGACCCAGAGGCTGACCGGCACCAACGGCCACGTCACCCAGCTCGACTGTGTTCGCGTCGACGACAGGATGCAGCCGGTCGAGGGCAGCGAGTTCGCGCTGAAGGCCGATCTGGTGCTGCTGGCGATGGGCTTCCTCGGCCCTGTCCAGGAAGGCCTGATCGAGCAGCTCGGCCTCGAGCTCGATGGGCGCGGCAACGTGCTCGCCGACACCCGCAGCTACCGCACCTCGAACGACAAGGTCTTCGCCTGCGGCGACATGCGCCGCGGCCAGTCGCTGGTCGTCTGGGCGATCCGCGAAGGCCGCCAGGCGGCGCGGTCGATCGACGAAGCGCTGATGGGCGAGACGACGCTGCCGCGTTGACATCCGGCGCGCACTTGCCGGACTGACCGCGAGGGCGCTGCACGGCGCTTCCTGTTTTTCCGTACCCAATGAAACAGTGGCTTTCGCGGCATTGCTCGAAGGTGCCGCGCCCGGCCGCGCGCCTCAAAATCCCCCAAGGTGCCTTGACGGCAGCGACTGTGAGTATTTAGCCTACTGGCATTATTTATTTAGCCGTCTGATTTGGCGGCAAGCTCGCTTTTTCGCGCGCTGTTTTCTCCTGTCATGTCTTTTGAAGGAGTAATTACGCCATGCCTTGCTACATTGTCGGTAGATCAATCCGAAAGACGATACTTCAAGCCCTGTTCATCGGCGGCGCCATGGCGTCGGCCGATCTGCCTGCGCATGCGGGGTCGACTTGGACGGGACTGTCGGGCCCCTCCGGTTCGACGGCCTACGGCGAGAACGCCGGCTTCACGGCAACCGTCTACGGCAGCGTGCCGGGCGGGACGGTGACGCTGAAGGACGGATCAAAAAAATTCGCCACCGAAACGCTCGACGCCCCCCTCGGCGTCAAAGGCATCATCTCTCCCGGCGAACATCATACCTGTGCCGTGACGGCAGCCGGCGCCGCGAAATGCTGGGGCAGGAACGACGATTACGGTCAGCTCGGTAACGGGACGAAATCCAACTCCCCAACGCCGATCCAGGTCAATAATCTGGGCTCCGGCGTCATCGCCGTTGCGTCGGCCTACAACCATACCTGCGCCCTGACGAAAGAGGGCGCCGTCAAGTGCTGGGGCGCCAACGGCTTCGGCCAGCTCGGGATCGGCTCGACAGACGGCATGGCCACCACCCCGACTGACGTGGCCGGACTGGGCAGCGGCGTCTCCGCCATTGCCGCGGGCAGCCGTCATACCTGCGCGCTGACCGATCAGGGCGCAGCCTATTGCTGGGGGCGCAACACCTATGGCGAACTCGGCAACAACAGTACGGGAGACCAGAATGCCCCGGTCCCGGTCAGCAACATGACGTCTGGTGTCGTCTCGATCGCGGGCGGCTTCTATCACACCTGCGGCGTGACCGGCGACGGCGCCGCCAAGTGCTGGGGTTACAACAACAACGGCCAGCTCGGCGACAACTCGACAGACGATTCCCCGATCCCCGTCCAGGTTTCCGGTCTGACATCCGGCGTCGTGGCGGTCAGCACGGGGAACTATTTTTCCTGCGCCCTCACCAAAGCCGGAGGCGCCAGGTGCTGGGGCGACAACGGGGGAACCAACCAGACCCTCGGCGCCGGACCGGGCGGCGACGCCCTGGAACCGATCCAGGTGACCGGCCTGATGTCGGGGGGCGTCTCCATTGCTTCGTTTTACAACAATTCTTGCGCCGTCCTGAACGACGGCGCGGCCAAGTGCTGGGGCGACAACTTCTTCGGTCAGGTCGGCGACGGGAACGGCACGACCGATCCCGGTATCCCCGTAGCCGTCACCGATTTCGGCGACCACGCGACCCTGGTTCCGGCCGTGGCGGATTTCGACAGCAAGAAGCTGTCCGCCGGCAAGCGGAAGCTGACGGCCGTCTTCGGCGGCGATTCGAACAACGCCGACAGCACGTCCGACACGCTCACGCATGTCGTGGACAAGGGCAAGACCAAGATCGCGAAGATCAAGGCGAAGCCGAAAACGCCGAAATCCGGTAAGACTGCAAAGATCAAGGTACAGATCAAGTCGAAAAAACCTGCAAGCGGCAAGCCTACCGGCAAGGTCGTTCTCAAGGATGGCAAGAAGAAACTCGACAAATTCAAGGTCAGGAAGGGCAAGGCGTCGATCAAGACGACCTTCTCAAATGCCGGTCCGCATACCCTCAAGGCCCAGTATAAGGGCGACCGGAACTGGAAAAAGAGCAACGGCAAGACCAAGGTCACGGTCAAGAATTAACGAAGGTCAGCCATAGCGATCCGGAATTTAGTTGACTATCTTCCGCGACGTCATTTAGGGTTTTAGGGTTCGTACGCATCGATTTACGCTGATCTGGAAAACCGATTCAGCCGCACGCATTTTTTGCGACATCGACCTCCATCCCGCGGGAGGAGCATCGCCAATGCAACGCAATCGCCATACCGCCACGGCCCGGCCAATGATCGTCCGCGTCTTGTTGACGCTGGCCGTTGCGAGCGCATCCCTGTCGCTGAGCGTCGCGGGCGCTCAGTCCGGGCCGACGACGACCACGCTCTCCGGCCCGGAGGGCAAGCCCGTCTACAGCGAGAAGGTCACGTTCACCGCCACGGTCAAGGGCGGCGCGCCGACTGGCAAAGTGACGTTCAAGGACGGGAAAAAGAAACTCGGCAGCGCCACGCTGGCGCGCCTCCCCGCGCTCGACTCGCTGTCCAGCAGCCTCGGTTACCACACCTGCGCGCTGACGGCGGCGGGCGGCGTTATATGCTGGGGAAACAACAACGACCTTCAGCTTGGCCCCCCTACCGGTGGCACCAGCGACACACCCGTCGCCGTGCAGGGTCTGTCCTCCGGTATCGCCGCCGTTGGCGTGGGGTACCAGCATTCCTGTGCGATCACCGACAGCGGTGCCCTCAAATGCTGGGGCGATAACGATCACGGCGAACTCGGAATTGGCCACACGAGCAGTCACAGCAGCGGCCCGGTGAATGTAACCGGGCTTATGTCCGGCGTTACCGCCGTCGACGGGGGGTATCAATATACCTGCGCCGTCGTGGCCGGTGGCGCCCGATGTTGGGGCAATAACGGCGCCGGTCAGCTCGGTGACGGCAGCAACGTCCAGAAGGTCGTCCCGGTCCCAGTCTCCGGCCTCGGCTCCGGGGTCACGGATATCGACGTGGGCGAAGGCCTCACCTGCGCCGTCGCGAACGGCGGCGCCAAATGCTGGGGCAGCAACAACGTGGGCCAGCTCGGCATTCCGACCAGCACCGCGTCTTCCAATACGCCGGTCAACGTAACCGGGCTGTCGAGCGGCGTTGCCGCCATCGGCGTGGGCTACGAGCACGCCTGCGCCCTCGCCACCACCGGAGGTGTCAAATGCTGGGGCAGCAATACCAACGGCCAGCTCGGTAACAACACAGTCATCGACAGCAGCACGCCGGTCAACGTCTCCGGAATGTCGAGCGGCATTGTCGCTCTCGCCGTCGGCGAATCTCACAACTGCGCAATCACCGCTGCCCGTGCCGTCAAATGCTGGGGAGCCAACTTCCACGGCCAGATCGGCAATGGCAACACCACCTTCAGCCCCACGCCGGTCAACGTCATCGGGCTGTCCGACGTTGTCGCCGTCGGGCCGGCCTACGACCATACGTGCGCGATTACGGGAAACGGCGCCATAAAGTGCTGGGGAGGCAACACATACGGCCAGATTGGTAACGGCACCGGCCCCATCGACAGCCTCGTGCCGGTCGATGTCACCGGCTTCGGCCCCCAGACAGCGATGGCCCCCGGAGAAGCCGTCCTCAGCACGAAGAAACTCAACGCCGGTAAACGCAAGATCAAGGCGCGTTACAAAGGCGATTCCGCCAACACAGGCAGTACGTCGCCGGTGCTGAAGCACAAGGTCAAGAAAGGCAAGACCAGGACTGGGATCAAGGCGAAGCCGAAGTCCCCGAAGGCCGGCGGCAGTGCCCGTCTGAAGATCGAGATCAAGGCGAGGAAGCCGGCTACCGGCAAGCCGGAGGGCAAGGTCATCGTCAAGGACGGCAACACCAGCCTTGGCAAATTCAAGGTAAAAAAGGGCAAGGCCGGCGTCAACACCAGCTTTTCCATCGCCGGCCAACACATCCTCAAGGCACTCTACCGGGGCGACAGGAACTGGAAGAAGAGCGGCGGCAAGACCAAGGTCAAGGTCAGGAATTAGTCCCGCACGCCACCTGCCCTGCGGACATCACCCGGCTTGGCGTCAAACCGCGTCGGAAGCAGCGGTTGAAATACGACACGTCGCTGAAGCCGCAATGAAAGGCGATGGCCGTGATTGTCGCATGCCGGTGGCGCGGGTCGCCCAGCAGCCGGCAGGCCAGGCCCAGCCGCGCAGCCCGCAACAGATCGGAGAACCGGTCGCCTTGCCCCGCGAGCAGCTTGCGGACATACCCCGGCGATATGCCCTGCCGGCGCGCCACATCCTCGATCGAGAAACCGGAATCGATCACGTGCCGCTCGTTGTCGGCCCGGATTGCGGCGAGCCGCGCCGCCTGTGGTCCGCTGCCGGGACGCTCCAGCCGTTCCCAGTTGTCACGCGCGCCATCCAGCAGAAGTCCGGCGATCTCCTGGACATGGCGGGCGGCCATCGCCAGCGTTTTCTTATCCACCTCCGAGGAACTGACGCGTGCAGCGGCCCTGAAACACGGGCGCGGCAGGCTCGAACCGCGGGCCGGTCGCGCCATCCGCCCCACTGCCCGACCTCCTGACCGACCCGCCCGCCAGTCGCACGGCCGCTGAGGGTTACCGGGCCTGCGCTTGCCAGGGCCGCTACCGACCACCTATAAATTCGTCGGCTTAGGCCCGCAGCGCGCTTCGCGGCGCGGCTGTCGTGACGGATTTGGCGAATACGTCGCGTCCGAAAGATAATCAAGACGCCAGGGACCCGCGACGCACATGTCTCTTGATCCCATTGTCGACCTGATCGGCACCATATACGAGGCTGTCGCCGATCCCGCGCACTGGACCGGGGCGCTCACCAAGCTGTCGGACTTCTGCGCCGTGGAGAACGCGGCTCTCGTCGTCGTCGACGGTCGCGCGCAGTATTCCTCCGTCATCACGCCGCGCGCCAACCCCGCCGTCGTCGAAGCCTATATGAACGACTGGTGGGAATTTGACCCGACCGCTGCCGGCGCCGCCACCATCGCGCCGGGCGAATTGATTACCCTCGATCGCGTGGGCCGGCGCGACTTCACATCGAGCGCCTTCTACAACGATTTCTGGAAACGTTCCGGCCTCGGTGCGGAGCGCCTGTCCGCCAACCTGTTTTTGCGCAATGGCGTCTTTTCCAATCTCGTCATCCAGCCCTCGGTTTCGCGCGACTATATCTCCGAGAAAGCGAGCGAGGGTTTTTCCCATGTCCTGCCGCACATGATCCGCGCCGTGGCGCTCGCGAGCAAGCTGCGTGAGTTCGAGATGTACGGCGGCGTCTTCGACCAGCCGCGCGGCGGCGGATATGCCGGCCTGCTCGTCGTCGACGAGGACTTGCGAGTGCGCTACGCCGACGCCGAGGCGGAATACCTGCTCGCCTCCCCCTCCGGCCTTGGCATCTCCGCCGGCCGGCTGCGCCTGCGCGACGGACATCGCGATATCCGCTTGCGGTCGCTGGTCAGGAACTGCGTCGACCCGGTGTCCTCGGCGGCCGGCGGGATCCGGATGCGCCTTGATACTCCCGACAGCGAAGGGGCGCTGTCGATCGACGTCGTGCCTTGCGGCGTCGACGTGTTTAGAACCGTCTCCGGATTTCCCGCGCAAACCGGCGCTTTGGCCGTTGTCCGGTTCCGGCGCGTTCTGGCAGGCCGGCAGGCCCGGATCGAGGCCCTGCAGTCTCGCTTCGGACTGACGAAGGCCGAGGCCGCCCTGACTGTCGAGATCCTGAAAGGCGATGGCCGCGAAGCAGCCGGACAAAGGTGCGGGATCAGCCTGAACACCGTCCGCACCCATCTGAGCCGGGTATTCGACAAGGTGCAGGTCAATCGCCAGGCCGAACTGGTCAGGGTGATCAGCGACTTCCTCAACAGTCCATACGACGGCCTGCACTAGCGCTGGCCAACGGCACAGCCATTCTCCCCAGTATTGTTTGCCGGCGCTGACGGCCGGTTTTCAAAACCGTCCCGAGGGCCGGTTTCTTATTTCGGCACGCATCGCACAAACGTCGCATTCCGGCGGGCCGGCGCTCTTCTAAAACTTCCCAATCAAAAATTTACATGTCTGCGGTGCGGGACACCGCTGGCGTTTCCGATATGCGACGCCAAGCCGGTCAACTGGTTGATATATTTATGAAATATGCCGTGCGGCTAGACCCGCAGTGCGCTTTTGAGACAAGAAGGATAGCTGCAATGCCATTGCACGTATTGTCCCCGAAAGCCCGAAAGCCCGGTGTCCCGACGCTCCGCGCCCTGGCGATCGCGACGCTCGCCGTCCTGGCGGCGGCCGGCACGGCCATGGCCGGTGCCACCGTGACGACCCTGTCCGGGCCGGCCGAAAACACCCGCTACGGCGAGGCGGCCGAGTTCGTTGCCACGGTCACAGGCGGCGGACCGGGCGGGACGGTCACCTTTCTCGACGGCGCCAAGTCGCTCGGCACAGCGACCCTTGAACCGCTCGGTGCCCGGACCTCGATCGACGCCGCCGGGTTCTATGCCTGCGCCGTGACCGGCACCGGCGGTGTTCAATGCTGGGGCAACAACGGCGCCGGCCAGCTCGGCGACGATTCGACGACGAACCGGCACACGCCCGTTCCTGTCGAGGGCCTGTCGTCGGGCGTTGCCGCCGTCTCGACCGGCTATGACCACGCTTGCGCGCTGACCGACGCCGGCGCGGTCTGGTGCTGGGGGTTCAACGCGGAAGGCCAGCTCGGCAACGGCACGACCACCAACAGCTCCGTGCCCACCCCGGTGTCGGGCCTCTCCTCGGGCGTCACGTCGATTGCAGCGGGGACGACGCACAATTGCGCCATCACCCAGGCCGGCGGCCTCAAGTGCTGGGGCTACAACGGCTACGGCCAGCTAGGCAACGGTGAATCCGGCAGCTTCGAGACCGGGCCCGTCCAGGTCGACGGGCTTCTCAGCGGCGTCATGGCGGTATCCGTCGGCCAGTTCCACACCTGCGCGCTCACGGATGCCGGCGCGGCAAAATGCTGGGGCCGCAACACCGACGGCCAGCTCGGCAACGGCAATTCGCCATCCGTCTCCACGACGCCTTCCAGCGTCGTCGGCCTGTCGTCCGGCGCCACCGCCATCACGTCCGGCCGCTACCACAGCTGCGCGCTGATCGGCACCGGGTCGGTGAAATGCTGGGGCGACAATTCCGAGGGACAGCTCGGCGATGGCACCACGGACGACAGCGACACGCCCGTCATCGTGTCGGGCCTGCCCGCAGGGCTCGCCGACATCGATGCAGGCTGGAACCAGAGCTGCGCGCTGACCGAAGCCGGCGCGCCGAAATGCTGGGGCGACAACGGCACCGGCCAGCTCGGCACCGGCGCGACGAGCGCCAACAGCCTGTCACCCGTCGGGGTCGTCGGCCTGACCTCGGGCGTGGTCGGCCTCTCCATGGGCGCCTATTCGGCCTGCGCGCTGACCGGCAACGGCGCGGTGACTTGCTGGGGCCAGAACACCAGCGGTCAGCTCGGCGACAATTCAACGACGGACAGCACCACCCCCGTCGACGTCGAGTCGTTCGGCGCCGGCACGGCGCTGGTGCGCGCCGAAACGACATTCTCGACCGACGCCCTGCAGGCCGGCGCCCGATCGGTGAAGGCGCGCTACGACGGCGACGCCAACAACGCCGCCAGCACGTCGGCGGCAGTGACCCACACGGTCGACAAGGGCAAGACCAAGGTCAAGAAGATCAAGCTCACGCCGAAGACGCCGAAGACCGGCAAGTCCGTTCGCATCAAGGTCGAGATGGAGGCGAAGGCACCGGCGGCCGGCACGCCGGAAGGCAAGATCGTCATCAAGGACGGCAAGAAGAAGCTCGGCAAGTTCAAGGTCAACAAGAAGGGCAAGGCCTCAATCAAGGTGAAGAGCGGCCTGAGCGCCGGCGCGCACACCATCAAGGCCAAGTACCAGGGCGACAAGAACTGGAAGAAGAGCGACGACAACAAGAAGGTCACCGTCAAGGGCTAATGGCGGTCGGTTCCAGCCGCCCCCCCATCGCCGCCGACCCGCCCCCCGTCGAAGACCCCAACAAGGACAGTCACGTCATGCCGATCCGCGTCATTTCCATCCTCAGGCCCAAAACGATCGCGCGCGCCGCGGGCGCCTTTGCCGTAACCGCTCTTGCTGTCGCCCCGGCCCTGGCCGGCCCCACGACCACATCGATATCGAGTTCGAAGAACACTGCCGTCTACGGGGAAACGGTGGACTTCACCGCCACGGTCTGGGGCGCCACCCCGACCGGCACCGTGACTATCCTCAAGGGCGCGGCCGTGGGCAGCGCGGCGCTGGGTCTTCTCGATGCCCGCACCGCGTTTTCCGCAGGCGGCGATCACACCTGCGCGCTGACCGCCACCAGCGGCGTCGCGTGCTGGGGCTACAACAACGATGGCCAGCTCGGCGACGGCAACAAGCCGACCGACAGCGACGTCCCCGTGACCGTCCCGAACCTGAGCGGCGTCGTGGCGGTTTCCGCCGGTGAGAACTTCACCTGCGCACTCACCGAATCGGGCAGCGTCTATTGCTGGGGCGAGAATTTCTACGGGCAGCTCGGCAACGGAACGAACACCGAAAGTTCCGTGCCTGTGCAAGTCAGCGGTCTCACCGATGCGACTGCGATCGCCGCCGGCTCCTTCCACGCGTGCGCGATCACAGCCTCCGGTCCCGTCAAATGCTGGGGCGCGGGCGAGCCCCTAGGCAATAACTCGGCCGCCAACAGCAACGTCCCCGTCAACGTCAGCGGCCTCTCCGGCGTCTCCGCGATCGGCGCCGGAAACGATCACACCTGCGCCATCGACGGCTCCGGCTATGTCTGGTGCTGGGGTCTCAGCTCCGACGGCCAGGTCGGTGACGGCGCGACCGACACCCGCCTCACCCCAGTGAAGATCGCCAGTCTCGGAACAGCCAAGTCCATCGGCTTAGGCAATTCGCACACCTGTGCGGTGACCACCCCCGGCGCGGTGTACTGCTGGGGCTATAATGACACCGGTCAGGTCGGCGTCGGAACGACCGGCAACGAAATACTGTCTCCGACCGCTGTTCCGGCCCTCTCGAGCGGCATCGCGTCGGTGACCGCGGGAAACGATCACTCCTGCGCGCTGCTGGATACGGGCGGCGTCATATGCTGGGGTGAAAACGGCTATGGCCAGCTCGGCGACGGCGACGCGCCGAACGACAGCACGGCTCCCGAAGACGTGCAGGGCCTGACGACGGGCGTCCGCGCCATCGCCGCGGGCGGAAGACACACCTGCGCGCTGACAGGCGGCGACGCCTTGCAGTGTTGGGGCGTGAACGAATACGGACAGCTCGGTACTGGCAACGTAGCGTTTTCCAGCGACGTACCCGACAGCGTGACCGGCCACGGTGACGGCGCTGCCGTGATCCCCGCCCAGACGACGGTGTCTGTCTCGACCGCCGATCTGAGCGCCGGTACGCATTCGATCACAGCCCGCTACGACGGCGACACCGGAAACGCGACGAGCACATCCCCCAGGCTCTCCCTGGTGGTGGCGAAGGGCAAGACCAAGGTCAAGAAGATCAAGCTGACGCCGAAGAAGCCGAAGACCGGCAAGTCCGTCCGCATCAAGGTCGAGATGAAGGCGAAAGCCCCGGCAAGCGGCAAGCCGGAAGGCAAGGTCGTCATCAAGGACGGCAAAAAGAAGCTCGGCAAGTTCAAGGTCAACAAAAAGGGCAAAGCTTCGATCAAGGTGAAGAGCCTGAGCGCCGGCTCGCACACCATCAAGGCCAAGTACCAGGGCGACAAGAACTGGAAGAAGAGCGACGACACCAAGAAGGTCACCGTCAAGGAGTGACCGCGGGAGGGCTTCAGCCCCCGCTGTTTGCGCCCTCGCCCGGCACGGTGGCCACCGGCTCCATCTCGATTTCGGTCGGATCGAGAATCGTCGTCTTCGGCAGGGCCACACGTTTCGGCGGCCAGGAGAAATCATCCGCCCGTCCAGGTTCCGACTGGGGCACCTCGCCTTCCAGAATGACCTGGAAGTAGGCCGAATCCCGTGGCGCCTCGGGCGTCGGGTCCGGCCCGCCGGCAAGCGTCGTGCCGGTACCGCCCTGCGCGCCCGTCAGCGCCACCACCTTGCCGATGCCGGTGCGTATCTGGTCGTCGCCCGGCGTGAAGGGTTGGGGGCCGGTTTCCCCGTCCGGCAACGCCAGGAACAGGCCGCCCTCGCGGCCGAAGTCGCGGCGGATCTCGCGGGCGACGAAATGGGCGAGCTTGCGGTTGCCCCCCGAGGTGAAATGCAGCCCGTCCTCGGCACGCAACTTGCGCCTCTCGCCATTGATGTCCGGCCCTGTGGCGACGTAATTGCCGGCCTCGTCGACGAAACTGTTCCATACATCGACGAATTCGATGCCGTGCCGGTAGGCGCGTTCGCGGTAGATCTCGTTCAGATGCGCATAGTCCTGGCTCAT
>CAJQNW010000460.1 GCA_905479765.1 uncultured Tepidamorphus sp.
GCGATGCCGACATCGGCGCGCACCTCATGCACCTTGCGGCACAGGGCGTCGACCGCGGTGGAGCCGCATTCCTTATTGATGTTGAAGCCGTTCGGCTCGACGCCGATCGACACCACCTCGGCGCCGAGTTCCCAGAGCGCGTCGGGCGCCACCTTGTAGCCGGCGCCATTGGCGCAATCCAGCGCCACCCGCAGGCCGTCGAGCCTCAGCTCGCGCGGCAGCGTGCGTTTGGCGAACTCGATATACCGGGCATGCGCGCCTTCGATGCGCTTGGCCCGGCCAAGCAACCGCGGCCCGGCAAGGTATTCGCTGAGATCGGAATCCACCAGCGTCTCGATCTGCGCTTCGGTGGCATTGGTCAGTTTGAAGCCTTCAGGATCGAACAGCTTGATGCCGTTGTCCTCGAAAGCGTTGTGGGAGGCGGAAATCATGACGCCGAGATCGCAGCGCAACGAGCGCGTCAGCATCGCGACCGCCGGCGTCGGCATCGGGCCAAGCAGGAACACGTCCATCCCCACGGACGTGAACCCGGCGACCATCGCCGACTCGATCATGTAGCCCGACAGCCGCGTATCCTTGCCGATCACCACCCGGTGGCGATGCGTGCCGCGCCGGAACGCGATGCCGGCGGCCATGCCGACCTTCAGCGCGATTTCCGGCGTGATGGGATAACGGTTCGCCAGTCCGCGAATACCGTCGGTTCCAAAATACTTTCGCGACATCGGTCGCTACCCCACTGTTTGAAGTCCCCGTCCGTCGAGACCGGGCCCTTTCTAGGCATCTCTTTCTGGGCCCTATTAAGGCGGGAGACTAGCGTCGAAACGTTCAAAAATCATAAGCGAGTGTTTCAAGCCGGAGAACTGGGCACAGGCGCTCGAAACAACGCCGCCGGCGAATACCGGAGCACGACAATGAGAACGGCAACAGATCGAAAATATATTTACATCGGAAAATATAGCTGGAGACTCAAATATTAAAACATCATTAATTGTAAGATTTATTGCCAATATGTCACGATACATCGGCGACATATGAAATATTAAATATTCAGTAACGCAATTTATGATCCAGATCGGGACACCGTATACGAAATATAATTAAGTTATTAAGCAAAAGTATTACACTGCCTTAAAGCGCGCCCGGCAATGCTTCGGAACTTGCCCCCCAACGGAATTTGGCGCACCGCGCCAGGAACTGGGGATCTCCGTCGGGAACTATTCAAATGACCATGATGACTCCGCTGCTGTGGCGCGGCGCCGATAAGCGGTTGGCCGATCTCAGGATTTCGGTTCTGGAAAATGACGCTCCGGTCGCCTCCATCCTCCGTCAAGCCCTCCTCACCTGGGGGATTTCCGGCATTACCGTCTACGACACCGTTTCCTCGGCGCTCACCGGGGTATGCGCGGCGCCGCCCGACATACTCTTCATAAACGGGAACGGATCGCGCCACAGCGCCTCGGCGCTGACCAGAACGATCCGCGACCCGCAACGGTTTCCCAGGCCGTTCCTTGCAATCGTCATCATTCTCTCCGACGTCACCCGGTCGAAAGTGGCAGACGCGCGTGATGCGGGCGCGGACGAATTCCTTGTCTATCCGTTCTCGCACAAGAGCCTCTTTGAACGTATTTCAAGCATCGTTCTGGATCGCCGGGGGTTCGTGTCGGTCGCCGGCTTCTTCGGCCCCGATCGACGCCGCGGTGCGATGGCCCGGTTTCTTGGATCGAACCGGCGCGGCAATCCCACGGTGCTCATCGATCCGCATACGGGCGAGCTCTACACTGACGCCGGCTGACCAGCACCTGCTCGGCTTGTTGGCAACCGGACGAGCTTCGATAAAGTAGACTGCGGACACCACAGACCCGCAGCCCGGCAGGGCATCGGCCAGTGGACGTCGCCGGCGGCAGCGCGGCGAGGACTGCGAAGAGGTCGAGAACCGGAGAGCGAGAACAAGCGCCCATGGCCACTCCCAGCGACATTTCCCCACTGACCGCCGCCGATCTCCTCAGGCTCTATCGCCGCGGGGATTTGTCTCCGGTCACTGTCGTCCGCGACATCCTGGACCGGATCGAGCGGTTCGAGCCGGCCATCAATGCCTTCGTCGTGATCGAGGCCGACCGTGCGCTTGACCAGGCGCGCGCCTCGGAAGCACGTTGGGCAAAAGGCGAGCCGCAGGGCCTGCTCGATGGCATTCCTGTCACGATCAAGGACATCGTCGACATGGAAGGCTTGCCGACACGCTTCGGCTCGCTGACGACAAGTTCCGCACCAGCCCGCCAGGATGCGCCCGCCGTCGCGCGGCTGCGTGAGGAGAGGGCGGTTTTCCTTGGCAAGACCACACTGCCCGAATTCGGCTGGATCGGCGCCTGCCATTCGCCGCTGACCGGGATCACCCGAAACCCCTGGAACCTGTCGCGCACGCCGGGCGGCTCGTCGGGCGGAGCTGCGGCGGCCGCCCTGCTCAATCTCGGCGTCATGCATCACGGCACGGATGCGGCGGGATCGATCCGCATCCCCGCTGCCTTTACCGGCGTTTTCGGTATCAAGCCGAGTTACGGTCGCGTACCCGCCTATCCCGCGTCGGCCATGACAACACTGGCCCACCAGGGCCCCCTCACCCGCACCGTTCATGATGCCGCGCTGATGCTGACCGTCATGTCCGGCCCCGATGCGCGCGACACGACCGCCTGGAATACGCCGGCGCCCGATTTCCGCATCGGACTGGAGGACGGCGTCCGGGG
>CAJQNW010000461.1 GCA_905479765.1 uncultured Tepidamorphus sp.
TACATGCGTAAAATTGTGATGGCCGCGGCTATGGCCTGCGTGCTTTCAACGGCTAACCTTGCCCACGCGCAGGACGAGCCCAAGACTCTCGGTATCGTTGCCCTGCTGGCCAACGACGCCTTGAACATCGACGTCATCGGCGGCGCGACCGAAGCGGCCGAGGCGGCCGGCTGGAAGGTCAAGGTGACCGACACCCAGGCGAGCGCCGACCAGGCCAACGCGGCAATGAGTTCCTTTGCCGTGCAGGACGTCGATGCCATTTTCGTCCTCGCCTTTGCAAGCAGTTCGATCGGGTCCGGGCTCGAGGCGGCACGCCAGGCCAACATTCCGGTCGCGACCTGGGGCGGCGAGATCGTCGACGGCATCGTCGTAACCACCAGCGGCGAACAGGTCGGCGAGGATTCCGTCAATTATCTGCTCGAGAAAGTCGGCGACAACGCGGACCTGCTGGCGCTGACCTTCCACCCCGGCAAGCTCTGCATCGACCGCGGCGTCGCTTTCGACAGAGGCCTTGAAGGGAAGTCTGGGATCGACACCACGTACAACGAGATCACCGTGCCGGGCCAGGTGCAGAACGGCAATGCGCTCGCATCCGCGTGGCTTATCAGCCATCCCGCGGGCGGCGACAAGCCGCTGGGGATCTGGTCGTGCTGGGACGAGCCGATAACCGGCGCGGTCGCTGCCTTGCGGCAGGCCGGGCGCACCGACGTGACGACGGTCTCCATCAACGGCAGCCCCCAGGCCCTGCAGCTCGTCAAGGATGGCGACATGACCGCCACGGTGTGGCAGCCTGCCTACGAGGAAGGCAAGCAGGTTTTCCAGGCCATCCTCGATGCCATCGAAGCCGGTGACTCGTGGGAGCCGAAGGTCATCACGATCCCTGGCGTCGTCGTCAGCTCGGAAAACGTCGACGCTTTCATGGCGGAGCACCCTGCGAAGTAATGCTCGCGACCGACGACAAGACTGATGCATCCGCGAACGGGGGATCCGCTCATACCGGGTCCCCCGACCCGTGGATGCAAATTCGCGAACTGACCAAGACTTACGCTGGCGAAGTCGCGCTCTGGGAAGCCGATCTCGACATCCGGCGGGGACAGGTCCACGGGCTTGTCGGCGCAAACGGAGCCGGCAAATCCACCCTCATCCGGTGCCTCGCCGGCGTCACCGCCCCGGATCGGGGACAGATCACGATCGATGGCGAAGAGTTGCGGCAGGGATCGCCCCAGGCGTCCGAGCATGCCGGGCTTGCATTCATCCACCAGGAACTCAATGTCATTCCCCATTTCAGCGCGCTGCAGAACATGCTTCTGGGCGCCCCCAAGGCGACACGCTTCGGGCTGATCGACTGGAAGCGCTCGAGCGTTCAGGCCCGGGCGGCAGCGGAGCGGATCGGGATCCGCTTTCCGCTGGAGACACGCGTGTCGGAACTGACCGTCGCCGAACGCTGGCTGGTCATGATCGCCAAGGCGATTTCCCGCAACGCCAGCATGATCGCGATGGACGAACCGACGGCCTCGCTCTCGGGCCAGGAAAGCGAACAGCTTTTCTCGGTCATCCGGGATCTCGCAGCCGATGGTGTCGCCATCCTCTACGTGTCCCACCGTCTCGAGGAAGTGCTGGACCTTTGCGACCGCATTACGATCCTGCGCGACGGCCGGATCGTGGACGAGGCGATGCGCGGTCATCTCGACAAGAAGGGCCTCGTGCGGGCGATCATCGGGCATGACATCCGCTCGCCTGAAGACCGGCAGCACATCACCGTCGACAAGTCCGGCACGCCCATTTTCTCGGTCCGCGACGTGGCGTGGAAAGACGCGGTCAGAGGAGTCAGTTTCGACGTCTACGAGGGTGAGGTGCTGGCGCTCGGCGGGCTGATCGGCGCGGGACGAACCGAACTGGCCCATCTTGTTGCGAGCGTACGGCGGCCCGATTCCGGTCACTTCGAACTCGGCGGCAAGCGGCTCGATGCCTCAAACGAGGCAGAAGCGATCAAGGCCGGTGTCGCGCTCGTTCCCGAGGAGCGTCGGTCCCAGGGACTGATGCTCCAGTATTCGGTCGGCTACAACATCAACATCGCGTCCCTCACCAACCTGCGCACGTTTCCGGGCCTGCCGTTCCTGTCGTCCGCCAAGGGGCGACGCCAGGCCGAACGGATGGTCAAGCAGCTCTCGATCAAGACGCCCAGCACCTCTACCAAGATCGCGTCCCTGTCCGGGGGAAATCAGCAGATAGCCCTGATCGCGCGCTGGCTGAATTCAGGGATCAGGCTGCTCATACTCGACGAGCCGTCGCGAGGGGTCGATGTGGGGGCGCGCGAGGAAATCCACGACGCGATCCGTGAGCTCGCCCGCTCGGGCGTCGGCATCATCGTGATTTCGTCCGATGTCGAGGAGCTCGCAATCCTGGCCGACCGCGTATTGGTGATGCGCGAGGGACGCCTGTCAGGCGAACTGACGGGCCCCGACATCACCGAAGCCAATATCATCGAACTCAGCTATCACGACATGGATAGCGGCATAGGAGAAACAGCATGACGACGCGTAGCGACGCGGGTGTTGAGACCGCGCCTTCGCGGAGCCCGATCCAGTGGAAACGGCTCGGCCTGGTATTCCTGTCACGGTACGGCACGATCTTCGGGCTGCTGCTGATGATCCTCGTCTTCTCGATCAATGCGCCGGACACGTTCTTCTCCCGCGCCAATTTCCTCAACATCCTGAGCCAGGCGTCACTGACCGCGATCATCGCGGCGGGCCTGACCTATACGCTCGTCATCGGCGAATTCGATCTCAGTATCGGCTACGTCGCGAGCTTCATCGGGCTGATGGTCACCGGCTTCATGTCGTACCAGGGGATGCCTATCTGGCTCAGCATCGCTTGCGCGATCGCGATCGGTGTCGGACTCGGGCTGGTGAACGGCACGCTGGTTACAAAAGTGCGCATCAATGCCGTGATCGCCACGCTTGGCCTCGGGACCATACTGACCGGTGTCGGCTTCACCTACAGCGCCTTCCCTATCGCCACGGGCATCCCGCGCGCCTTCACCAACATCGCCCTGGGCCGGGTGCTGTTCGGCATCCCCAATCCCGTCTTCATCATGCTCGGTGTCCTGTTCATCCTCTGGATCATCCTGAACAAGACGGACATCGGCCAGAAGATGCAGGCGGTCGGCAGCAACATCGAGGCCGCCAGGCTGTCGGGCATCCGCGTCGACCGCATCAAGATGTTTGCCTTCGCGACAGCGGGCTTCTGTTCCGCGCTTACCGGCACCCTGCTCGCCTCACTATTGGGCAGCGGCACCCTGGGCGCGGCCGACGGCTATCTGCTCGACGCCTTCGCCGCCGTGTTCCTGGGGTCGGCCACCTTGAGAGAGGGAGAGTTCCATATCGTTGGAACCCTCGTCGGCGTGCTGATACTGGCGGTCGGTTTCAACGGCCTGGCAATACTGGGAGCGCCCACTCACTTCCAGCCGATCTTCAAGGGCGGCATCCTCATCCTCGCGGTCGGCATGTCCACGCTCGCGCGACGCTATGCAGCCTCGGGCTGAACCCGTCCGGGCTGCGATACATCAACATCGCCCGATCGGGATGAATAATTGAAGTCAGGGGATCAGACCGCCGCCGTCGCCGATTTCCCATCGGTTGGCTTGCCGCGAATGATGCCGATCGCAGCGGCAGTCTTGACGCGGAAGTTGGGATCCGGCGGCTAAGGGCGGCGATTTTCCACGGAAACCAGATGTGCCGGATCTTCGTCGATCAGGACGACACCATCCTTCGACGGTCGATGCCGGATTTCGGCAATCTGCCACTTTCGGCGTCGGTTCGCCGGAAGTAACCGTGCTGAACGGACATGGGTAAGGGTCGAAGCCGGTCAGCCGGTCTGCGCCCGACCTCACTTGCGGCTCCCTCCGACGAGGGCTGGCCCGAACAGCAGGGCGAATCCGATGAAGCCGGAACACCAGGCAGGCCCGGAAGCCGGCACCAATATCGTCGTCCACTCGGGAACCAGTACGACGACGATCCGTGCCATGGCGGACACCACCACGAGACCGTAGATACCGGTCGTCCCCCACCCTGACCCCAGTGGACGACCCGTATGGCCGAGCGTCACGCGGGTCATCATTGCAAGTGTCATTATCCCGATCGCCCCGGCGGTCCAGGCATGGACTCCAGCAGATGGTGCGACTGAGTCGGTGAGAAACGACAAGCCGGTGAGCGGAAATCCGATCGGGATGACAAGATAGGCGACGTGCAGGATCGCCACGAGCGGTTCGCGATGGGTGCGGTGGGGACACCAGCGCACCTGCCGAAGCAACCGTGCCGCCGACGCCAGGATGAGCAGCACTCCGATTACGCGGCGGGCTTCAGGCAGCGCCGGCGCGCCAACCCAGGCGGCCAACGCAATCGTGCACACGACAGACACCACGGCATCGAACCGCGAGAACGAGGCGGGCGCTTGACCTGCTGCGGATCGGGCCGCCGACGGCGCGCGAGTGGCAAGGCTAACGGCTCGCCGGAGCACGATTCAAAAGCGCAGCGCGTTGCACCGGCAACGACGGCATAATCTCAAGGGCATCCACGGGCGCACTTCTTCAGCGAAGTCATCAGGTTCGGAGAAAACGAGGCGAACGGGGAACGCTCGCCGCAGTTCAAGCCCGCCGTTGGTCAACTGGTACACACCGAAGCGCGCGCCTCAGGGCAGTTTGGCGCTGGCTAAGAGGATGCAGAGAAATTCCGGAAGGAGAAAACTGGCGGAGCAATAGGAACCGGGTTCCAACGTTCTCTGACCGAGCCGGTCGGGAAAAGCGCAGCAAATCTAGATCGAAATCGCCGCAGAGGACGGGACAGACTTCACGTATGGAAATGATGGCGAATTTTCTGGATGAAGGATGTATTTGTCTTTAGGCGCCTTGCCTGCCGAGAACTATCGCTGCTTGCACCGCTCTCTGGGTTGATCGCCTAGCGAAGCAGTCCGGCCGAGGTCGCTGCGGTTCGGCCCGTGATCGAGCCGAGCCCAATGGCTGTTAGCAGGCCGTTGCCGGAGAGATAGCCTTCGATCCGGCTGCCGGACACGCTGCACGCCGCGCCGCCGCCGGTGAAAAGGTTGACGAATGGGGTACGGTCGATCCGGAGGACGCGGGCGGATCGGTCGATGGCGAGACCGCCCTGGGTGTGGAACAGTGCACCGGTCACCCTGACCGCATAGTAAGGCGGCTCCAACCCGGGATTTCTCGTGAATTCCCGCCCATAAGGGTCCTGTTCTTCCCTACGATGAAAACGCTCGACTGTGGCAAGCGTCTCGTCCAGGGCCGCTGGCGGCACCCTCATCCGCGATGCGAGTGCTGCGGCCGTGTCGGAGCTCAGGATCGCCCCAACCTTGTCCGCTTCCTGATAGTCCGGGAAGGTGAGGCCGAGCTTGTGCACCCGCGCGTCATACACGTCCCAGGCAATGCCCTCCGGCTGATTCAGCACGGCAACCGCCTGTTCGGAATAGCCGCCATGCTCGTTGGAGAAGCGTTCACCCTGCGTGTTGACCTGGATACCGCCCTCCATCATCAGCGCCCAGGTGATCAGGATTCCGTGCGGATGGGCAAGCGAGCCGTGGCCCTGGCAGGCCCCCATGTGCCGCGTGGCCGCGCCGAGCGCCGCGCCCCAAAACACGGCGTCGCCGTCGTTGCCGGGGTGGCCGTAGTAGAGGGCATCGGCCATCGCCGGAATGTGTTGCCGGACGAGGTCGCGGTTTCCCCCAAAGCCGTTGCAGGCCAGAATCAGCGCGCCGCAGCCGATCCGCTCGGCGGCGCCGTCCAGGCGCTCGACCTCGATCCCGGCGACCACACCGTCCGGTCTAACAAAGAGCGTCGTCGCATGGGCGCCGGTGACGATCGGGATATCCGCTGCCTCGACGGCCGACAGAAGCCGGGCCATGAGGCCCGCCCCGGTTTTCTCCGGAACCGCGTGCATCCGGTTGGCGGAATGGCCGGGATAGAGGAAGTCCGTCAGCACCAGCCATTCGAAACCATGCTTGTCGGCCAGCCATTCGAGTGTTGGGCCAATCTCCGACGTTACAAGCTCGACGATGGTTGGGTCGGCCTCGTGGCCGGCCTTCTTTTGGATATCGGCGGCGAATTGCTCGGCCGAATCCCGGATCCCGAGTGCTGCCTGATACCGGGTCGCCGGGGCGGGTATGAAGCCGGACGACATGGACGTCGAACCGGACGGGCTGCGGTCCCGCTCGACGACAATAACGTCGGCACCGCCTTCGGTTGCCCGCAGGGCTGCGACAAGTCCGCAGGCGCCCGCGCCGATAACCAGCACGTTGCAGCTCGTTTCAAACCGGATACCGGTTGCTTCGGCGACGCGAGGCCCCATGCTCTAATCCGACTTGATGTGTTGCATGACTTCGGCGCAGGAGCGCACCGAAACGATGCTCGACAGATCGGCAAGCGCCGCATCGTGCACGTCTGTGCGAAATGCCGCGCAACCGTCCGAGAGCACCTTCACGTTGAAATCCCGGACATGCGCATCGCGCACCGTCGAGGCGACGCCGCCGTTCGTCACGATGCCGCAGACAAGCAGCGTGTCGATACCGGCACGCTGCAATGCGAACTCAAGTCGGCTCATGTAGAACGCCGAATAAGCAACCTTCTCGACCGTCAGGTCGGCAGGCTGCAGCGCATCGACGAGCCGGTGGCCCCAGGCGCCCGGAGCGAAGTCGCCCCTGGCGAGAAACGGCCGGAGCGTTTTCAGGTGCGGTGAGATGAACGGCTCGCCGCCCTTACCGGGCACGAGCGTGAACTGCGTCGAGACGATCCAGCCGCCGCGGGCGCGAAGGGCGTCGGCGACCGGCTTGATCCTCGCGGGCAGTGCGGCGATTTCGGCTGCCGTCTGGCCGGCCCGGCCATAGGCGCCGAGCGGATCCAGGAAGTCGTTCTGCAGATCGACGATCAGCAGGCCCGTGCGGGCGACATCGCAATCGCTGTCAGTCATCGCCTTCTCCCGGCTGCTGCGTGATGACGACATTGCCGAACCGGTCGACGCGCCCGACGAGGCCGGGATCGATGAAGATCGTCGTATCGGGCTGCTCCAGCAGCGCCGGGCCCGGTATCAGCGCGTCGTCGGGCAGGTCGAGCCGCTCGTAGACCGGCGCGTCGACGTCCTCGCCATCGACGCGGACGCGCCGGGACCCGACAAGGCACGCATCGAGTGTCCGGTCGGATGGCGGCGCGAACACGGTCATATCGAAGGCCGGGCGCCGGCCGATCACCGCGACGCGGTAGTTCATGACGCGTACCGGTATGCCGGTGAGGAGACGGCCGAATGCCCTGAGATAGGCCGCATCGAACGCGCGGCGGATCGCATCGACCGTCAACCCTTCCGGCGGAAGCTCGATCGGCGCGGTCACCGTGTGTGTCTGGCCGAGATAGAGCATGTCGAGTTCGAAGACCCTATCGATTCGCTCGAAGGCGACGCCGGCACGCGCGAGCAAGGCCTGCGTTTCGTCCGCGACAGCCTCCATTTCCGCCCCCAACGCGGCAGCATCGACATCGTCGAGCAGCATGTTGACCGTCTGTACGCGGTCGTGGCGCATGTCGGCGACGACGCAGCCGAGCGCCGAGGTCACGCCGGGATAGCGCGGCACCAGCGCCGAGCGCAGGCCCACGTCCTTGATCAACGCGCCCGTGTGCAACGCACCGCCGCCGCCGAACGGCATCGCCGCGAACTTGTCGGGATCGAAGCCGCGCTCGATGGAAACGAGCCGGATCGCGCCCGCCATCTTGGCGTTGGCGACCTTGAGGATCGCTTCGGCCGCCTCCATCACGTCGATATCGAGCGGCTTGGCGATTTCGCGGTCGATCGCCGCGCGGGCCGCATCGACGTCGAGGGCGTCGAGCTTGCCACCGATCGGCCGCGCCGCGTTGATGCGGCCAAGCACCAGATTGGCGTCCGTGACGGTCGGGCGGTCGTTGCCCAGCCCATAACAGACGGGCCCGGGATTGGACCCGGCCGATTCCGGACCGACCTGCAGGATGCCGCCTTCGTCGACACGGGCAATCGATCCGCCGCCCGCGCCGATCGTCGTGATTTCGATCATCGGCGTGCGCACCACCATGCCGAAGTCGATTGCCGTCTGCGCTGCCAGCGCCGCCTCGCCGGATGCGACCAGCGACACGTCGAACGACGTTCCGCCCATGTCGCAGGTGATGACATTGGGATATCCGGCGGCCGCCGAGATCGCCTTCGCCGCGATCACGCCGGCGGCGGGACCCGACAGCGCGGTGCGCACCGGATAGCGCTTGGCGGTCTCCACCGACATTACGCCGCCGTTCGACTGCACGATCAGCACATCGCCGCCGGAGCCTCTCGTTTCCAGGGCCGTTTCCAGGCGGTCGAGATAGCTCGACACGACCGGTTGTAGATAGGCGTTGAGGGTTGCCGTCGACAACCGCTCGAACTCGCGGATTTCAGGAACGATCTCTGTGGCCGCGGTCACGTAGGCGTTCGGCCAGACCGAGCGCACCGCCTCCACCGCGACCGCCTCGTTGTCGTTGTTGGCGTAGCCGTTGATGAAGAACACGCAGACGGACTCGCAGCCAGCCGCCCGCAGCGCCTCGGCGCGTTCGGCAACCTCTCGCGCATCGACCTTGGTGAGCACGTTGCCGTCTGCAAGCACCCGTTCGCGCACCTCGAGGCGACGGTCGCGCGGCACCACGGGCGTGAACATGCCCCACAGCCCCCAAGTGGTCGGCCGGTCGCGGCGCCGCATTTCCAGGACGTCGCGAAAGCCCTCGGTCGTGATGATGCCGGTCGGCGCGCCCTTTCGCTCCAGCAGCGCGTTGGTACCGACGGTGGTGCCGTGCACGACCGTCGCAATGTCCGCGAAGTCGCCGGCGACCGCGCTGATGCCCTCGACGAAACCGATCGACTGGTCGCCGCGCGTCGAGGGTACCTTGGCCGTTGCAACGCGTCCCGTCGCTTCGTCCCACAGGAAGACGTCGGTGAAGGTTCCGCCGACATCGACGCCGATCACATAGCTTTGCTTGCTCATGCCGCCGCACTCGCCCGACGCAGCGCCGTGGTCGCGGTATCGTCGACATCGCCGTCGCTGCCGATCACCACGCCGTAGTCGGCTTCCGCGGCCTCACGCGACACGAAGCCTAAGCCCACATCGCGCGCCACAGCTTGCGGATCGCGCGTCAACGGGTCGCCGTATCCCCCGCCACCGGGTGTCTCGAGCCGCACGTGTTGACCGCGTAACAATTTCACTCCGACCATCTTCGACGTCATCGCTGGCGATTTTTCTCCATCGCTCGTGTCGTAGACAAAGCGGTTCAATGCGGCCGGCTTTCCGCCGACGACACCGGGCGGCGCGAACCGGCCGCGCTCGCCGAACAGGAACACGTCAGCATCCTTCTCGAGCAGTTCGATCTCGTAGACCGCGCCTAGCCCGCCGCGATGGTTGCCGGGTCCGCCGGAATCGGGCCGCAGCGACCATTGGGTGAACTTGACCGGATAGGCCACTTCGAGGATCTCGAGGGGCGGAATCGTCGCCGTCGAAATCGGTGCATTGCCGTGGTTGAGGCCGTCGCCCTTCGGATGGCCGCCGTGCCCGCCGCCGAAGAACGAGAACATCACCCAGCGCCGCCCGTCCAAGCGGTGACCGGCAAGCGACAGCGCGTTGATCGTTCCATAGGCGCAGCCGTTCGACCGCTCGGGCGCGATCTCGGCGACCGCCTGGAAGACAACGTCGATCAGCCGCAGGATCGTCTCGGTATAGCCGCCCACCGGCTTCGGCGCCTCGACCGCCAGGATCGACCCGTCCGGGATCACGAATTCGACAGGTTCGAGCACGCCAGCATTCGCCGGCACTTCGCCGAAGACGTGCTTCAGCGCGACGTAGCAGGCTGCGACCGTGGTGGCGCGCGAAATGTTCAGCGGTCCGCTGCACGAAGGAGAAGAATGGGAGAAATCCATTCGCATCTTTTCACCTTCAATGGTCAGGTCCAGCGCGATCTTCAGCGGCTCGTCGGTGATGCCGTCGTTATCGAGGAAATCCTCAGCAAAAACAGTGCCATCCGGCAGGTCGCGGATCTGCGCCCGCATCAGCCGCGCGGCGCGGACCTTCAGTTCCCCGAGCGCCTCCGCCACGACTTCTGCGCCGTACTCGTCGAGCAGCTCACCCATGCGGCGGGTACCGAGATCAAGCGCGTTGATCTGGCCGTTTAGGTCGCCATAAAGCGAGGTCGGCAGCCGCGAGTTCGCCGAGAGAATATCGATAACATCCTGGCGCAGCTCGCCACGGTCGAACAGTTTCACCGGCGGAATCAGCATGCCTTCCTGGAAGCATTCGGTAGCGGCCGGGTTGTAGTTGCCGGGCACGTTGCCGCCGACATCGTGCCAGTGACCGACCGAAGCGAGGTAGCAGAACACCTGGCCGTCCCTGAACAGCGGCCGCACCAGCCGGAAATCGGAAAGATGGGTGCCGCCGGCATAGGGATCGTTGAAGATCCAGACGTCACCGTCGCTCGGCCCGCCCTGGGCCGTTGCCTTTTCGATCACCGCCTTTACCGCGAATGCCATCACGCCGACGAAGATCGGCAGGCCGGACTTGCCCTGCACCAGCGTGTCGCCCGACGCCGCGTCATAGATGCCATGAGAGGCGTCATGCGCTTCGGCGATGATCGGATTGAAGGCAGAGCGGAACAACGTCGCGTCCATCTCGTCGGCAATCTGCTCAAGCCGTCCCTTGAGGATGGCAAGCGTGATCGGATCGATGGCCATCACTGTTGCTCCTCGTCATAGCCGCGGGCCTCTTCGAGCAGTTCCGGCGTGCCGACGATCCGGTTGATGCCGGCGAAATCGACCATATTGGCGCGGAACGGCTCATTGCTGCCGTTGGTGACAAGGCTCGTATAGTAGCCATCGAGCGTCGCGGCGATCGCCCGCACGGCGCCACCCGGGAAGATAACGAGCGCGTAACCAAGGGCTTCGAGATCGGCGGCCGTCATCGACGGGGTCTTGCCGCCTTCAACCATGTTGGCCATCAGTGGCGCCTTACCGCCGAGCTTGTCGACGACAGTGGCCATGTCCACGACGCTCTTGGGCGCTTCGACGAACAGAACGTCCGCGCCGGCGTCCGCATAAGCCGCGGCGCGCTCGATGCCGGCGGATATCCCCTCGACGGCGACCGCGTCGGTGCGGGCGACAATGAGGGTGTCGGCGGAAGCCCGTGCGTCGACGGCAGCCCGGATCTTTCCGACCATCTCGGCGATCGACACCAGCGTCTTGCCGTCGAGATGCCCGCAGCGCTTCGGCAAGGTCTGGTCCTCTAGCTGGATACCGCCCGCGCCTGCCCGTTCGAACTGGCGCACCGTGCGCTTGACGTTGATGGCATTGCCAAAACCGGTATCGGCATCGACGATGATCGGCACCGCGATCCGGTCGCGAATAGCCGCAATGGTGTCAGCGACCTCGCTCATCGAGACAAGCCCGACATCGGGACGGCCGAAGCGCGTGTACGCGATGCTGGCGCCGGACAAATAAACGGCTTCGGCCCCGGCCCGCTCCGCGACGAGACCGGACAGGCCATCGTAGATGCCCGGGGCGAGCAAGATTTTGCCGTTGCCGAGGCGCGTCTTGAGACGCGTCATACGCGAGCCTCCTTCTTTGAATCGGTATCGGAACTGGAACTGGTCCGGGCGAACCGTTTTTCGAGATGCGGAATGAGGCCGCCGTCGTCGATGAGCTCCAACAGGAACGGCGGCAAAGGCTCCAGCGCAATCACGCTCTGCCGTGTCTCGTTGACAAGACTGGCGCCGGCAACGTCGAGCATCACCCGGTCGCCCGCAGCCACGCGGTCGATTGCATCGGCGGCGAACACCGGCAGTCCGACATTGATGGCGTTGCGGTGGAAGATACCGGCGAACGAGCGCGCCACGATGCCGGCGACGCCCAGCGCCCTCAGCGCCTGCGCGGCCTGCTCCCGCGAGGAGCCCATGCCGAAATTCTTGCCCGCCACGATGACGTCGCCCGGACCGACGGTACTTGCGAACGACGGATCGATCGCCTCCAGACAGTGCGCGGCGAGCGTTTCCAGTGGCGCCGCCATGTACTGGCCAGGCGCAAGCTGGTCGGTATCGATATCGTCGCCGAAGACGAACGCGCGGCCCTCGCTCATGTCCCAGGTCATGCCTGACCTCCCCCGGTGAGCATGGGCCGCGGGTCGGTAATCCGTCCGGCGACGGCCGAAGCCGCGACCGTGTACGGCGAGGCGAGATAGACGCTGGAGGACACCGCGCCCATACGGCCCTTGAAATTGCGTGCGGTCGACGAGATGCAGGTGACGTCGTCGCCGAGCCGCGCCGTACCGTACCCGGCGCAGATACCGCAGGCGGTCGGCAGGATCTTCGCCCCGACGTCTTCGAACACGGCCATGATCCCGTCGGCGGCGGCCCGGTCCTGATCGCGGCGCGATGCCGGCGCGACAAGCAGTTCGACGCCCGGCGCCACGGACCGGCCGCGCAAGACCTGAGCGGCACGTTCCAGATCGATGTACTTCGCCCCCGTACAGGCGCCGACATAGGCGACGTCGACCGGGGTATCTGGATAGTCGCCGACGTCCGCGGCATTGGCGGGCGAATGCGGCGCCGCGACCTGCGGCTCCAGCGATGCCGCGTCGAAGACGTGGTGCTCGGCGACCGGCGCATCGGGATCCGCCTGCCACTGGCCGATTTCGCCCGGCTCTCCGCCGGCGGCGCGAACGTAATCCGCCGTCGTAGCGTCGGGGGCGATCAGCCCGGTCTGCCCGCCGAGTTCGGCAGCCATGTTCGACAGCGTCATGCGCTCCTGCATGCCGAGGCTTTCGATCGCCTCGCCCATGTACTGAACCGCCTGATACTTGCCGCCATCCATGCCGAGCCGGCCGCACAAGGCCAGTAAGATATCCTTGGCGGTGAGCCCTTCGCTCAGGCGCCCGCGCCATTCGATGAGGATGGTGTCGGGGACGCGGATCCAGATTTCGCCGGTCGCCAGGACGCCCGCCATTTCGGTCGCGCCGATGCCGAACATGTAGGCCCCGAAGGCGCCGCCGGTCGGCGAATGGCTATCCCCGCCGACGACGAACATGCCGGGCTTCAGGTGCCCGCGCTCGGGCAGCACCACATGGCAGATACCCTCGCCGTCGTAGAAGGCGACCTGCTTCTCCGCAGCCCAGCGCCGTGTGAGTTCGAGGATGGCACGGCCCGCCTCGTCGTTGCCGGGAACGAAATGATCCGAAATCAGCACCACCTTCGAGCGGTCGAACAGGCCGACGCCGAGGCGTTTCAGGATCGGCTCGACCCGGCGCGGTCCACCCGAATCGTGGATCATCGCGAGATCCACTTTCGCGGTGACAATTTCGCCGGGCTGCACCGAGGACCGGCCGCAGGCGCGGGCGATGATTTTCTCGGCAAGCGTCATCGGCATGGCTCAGATCCCCAGATAGGAGCGTTGCAGCTGCGGATCACGCATCAGCTCGCCGGCCGGTCCGGACAGGCTGACCGCGCCGTTCTCCATGACGAAGGCGCGGGCGGCGATCTCCAGCGATTGGCGCACGTTCTGCTCGACCAGCAATATGGTCAAACCTTCCCCGTTCAGCCTTCCGATCAGTGCGAACATCTCTTCCACCAGCATCGGAGACAGGCCAAGCGACGGCTCGTCGAGCACCAACAGCTTCGGCTCCGACATCATGCCGCGCCCGATAGCGAGCATCTGCTGCTCACCGCCCGACAGCGTTCCGGCCTTCTGGTCCATCCGCTCGCGCAGCCGCGGAAAGATCGCGACGACACGTTCCAGGTTCGACTTCCGGTTCGCCCGTCCGCGCCGGTAGCCGCCCAGTTCCAGATTTTCCCTCACCGACAGGTTTGGAAACACATGGCGTCCCTCCGGAACCTGTACAAGTCCGGCCTCGACGATCGCCACCGGATCCAGGCCTGCAATGTCGCGGCCCTCGAACACGACCCCGCCGGCGGTCGGCCGATTCAGCCCCGACAGGACCGCGTTGAACGTCGTCTTGCCGGCACCGTTCGAGCCGAGCAGCGCGACGATCTCCAGCGGCTCGATGGCCATGTCGACGCCGCGCAGGATCTCCACTTCGCCGTATCCGGCACGCAGCCCCGTGACCTCAAGCAACGGGCGCCTCCTCGGCCAGACGGGTGGCCATGCCATGCCCAAGATAGGCCTCGATCACCACGGGATCGCGCGCCAGTTCGGCAGGCGGCCCATCGGCGATGGTTTCACCCTGGTTGAGCACCCAGGTATGCTCCGAAAGGCTCATCACCGCCTGCATGACGTGCTCGATCAGGACGATCGTTACGCCGTTTTCGCGGATCGCCTGGATGATCGGGATGACATCGCGCACTTCGCTCGGATTGAGGCCGGCCATCACCTCATCGAGAAGGATGAGCTTGGGATCGGTGGCCAGCGCCTTGGCGACTTCAAGGCGCTTTCGGCCCGCAACCGTCAGCGAGGCGGCGTCCTGATCCAGCCGGTCGGCGAGACCGACCTGCCGCGCGACCTCCTCGGCTTTCCTCAGCGCGTCCCGCCGGGCGGGGCGATGCAGGTGGGCTCCCACCGCGATATTGTCGCGCACCGTCTGCCCCGCGAAGGGCTGGACGATCTGGAAGGTACGCACCATGCCGAGACGCGCGATCCGTTCGGGCGCCTGGCCGGTCACGTCCTCGCCGTTGAACACGACGCGCCCGGCATCGGGTTTGTGGAATCCGGTGATGAGCGCGAACAGCGTCGTCTTGCCCGCCCCGTTCGGGCCGATCAACGAGACGATCCGCCCCTGCTCGACATCGAGGCTCGCATCGCGCACCGCCTGAAGCCCGCCGAAAGATTTCGATACTCCGCTGACCGACAGGATCATGCCGGCCTCGCGCGAATGAGCCGGCGTGCAGAGATGCGGCCAAGACCGGCCAGCCCGTGCGGCAGGAACATCACGATGAAGATCAGCAGCGCGCCGTAGATCGCCAGCGAGATGCCCGGCGCGTCACCGAAGATGTCTCTGGTGACCTCCGAAAGCACATGCAGCGCCGCGGCCCCGAGCAGCGGTCCGAACAAGGTACCCATGCCACCGACGATCGGCACCAGCAGTGATTCGACGGAGATCGCCGGTCCATAGGCCAGTCCCGGATCGAGATAGAGATAGTGCTGGGCGTAGAACACCCCGGCGAGGCCGGAGAAGACGCCGGACATGACGATCCCGCCGAGCTTGATCCGCAACGCTGAAACGCCAAGCGCGCGCGCGGCGTCTTCATTGTCGCGCAGCGCCATCAGCCGCGCGCCGAACCGCGAATGCCCAAGCCACCAGGCCGCCAGGAAAGCGGCGAGCGCCATTGCCCAGATCATCCAGAAGTAACCGCTCTTGTGGGCGAATTGCAGGTTTTCCGCGCCCGGATCGAGCGGGATCAGGATCCCGACACCGGCACCGGTGAAAGGCACCGAGTTGGACAGGATGCGGAGCACTTCGGCAAACGCCAGCGTCACGAGCGCGAAGTAGGACCCCCTGAGCCCATAGCGGAAGCTGAGGGCGCCGACGAAAGCGGCCACGAGACCGGCCGCGGCGGCGCCCGCGACAAGGCCGATCCAGGGGTTGATCCCGTACTGCACCTGAAGGACCGCGACTGTATAGGCGCCGGTTCCGAAGAACGCCGCATGGCCGAACGAGAACTGGCCGCCATAACCGCCCAGTATGTTCCAGGCCTGGCCGAGCAAGGCGGCGTAGAGCACCGCGATCAGGCTGTTCAGCCAGACGTCGGAGACGACGAAGAGCGGTAGTACGCCGAGGGCGGCGAATACGACAGCGAGGATGGCCAAGGTCTTCATGCCCGCCTCACACTTTGTGGCCGAGCAGGCCGGTCGGCCTGAACAGCAGAATCAGGATGAAGATGGCGAAGATGCCGATCTGGCCAAGGCTCTCGCCGAGAAACAGCCCGCCGAGGGACTCCACCACGCCGATGAACAATCCGCCGATCAGCGCGCCGACAAACGATCCCATGCCGCCGAGAACGACGATGGTGAAGGCGATCAGCACGAAGCCGTGACCGACCTGAGGCGTGACGTAATAGCTCGGCATCAGAAGACACGCGGCGATGCCGAGGCAGGCGATGCCGATGCCGAAGCTCATGGCGAAGACATGATCGACGTCGATGCCGACGAGGCGCGCGCCCTTGCGCTCCTTCGCCACGGCGCGGATCGCCTTGCCGAGGTCGGTGCGCGTCATCAAAACCCATAATGCCGCCGCCGTCGCCAGCGCGCCGAAGAACGCGATAACCTTCGGCAACGGCAGGAACGCACCCAGCAGTTCCACGGTCTCGAAGGACCACGGCGTGTCGACGACCCGGGTGTCCGACCGGAAGAAGTAAAGCGCCAGGTTCTCGATGACGATCGAAAGCCCGAGCGTTACCAGAAGGATGTTCTCGTCGCGGTCGTGGCTCGCCTTGCCGATGACGAAACGCTGCAGCACATAGCCCACGGCGAACATGGCGGCCGGCATGAAGACGAGCGCCTGGTAGGGCCCGATATCGAATCCGGCGGCGAGGAAATAGACGCCGTAGAGCGCCAGCATCAGCAGGCTGCCGTGAGCGAAATTGATGATGTGAAGCACACCGTAGATCAACGTCAGGCCGAGCGCCACCAGCGCGTAGAGCGCGCCGGTGGTGATACCGTTCAGAACCGACGGCAGGAGGATCGAAAATTCGCTCATGGCCCAATTCGCAGGTACGGAAGAAAAGGCTGGCGGGCGCCAGGCGCCCGCCAGCTACTCATGCGGCTGGCCCGGTGCTCAGGACGGCATCGGGAAGACGGGTGAGGCCGAAGCGAACTCCTCGGGGAAGATCACCTGGATGTCGCCTTCGAGAACCTGGGTGTTGACCGGCTGGGCACCCTGGTTCTGACCGCCGACGATCTTGGTCGGGCCATAGGGCATGCCGTGCTTGTCCCAGGTCGAATCCGCAAGTGCGGCGATCACCGCGTCCTTGTCGGTGGAGCCGGCCCGCTCGATCGCATCGGCCAGGAACGCGACCGCGTTGTAGGTCAGGAACACCTCGTAGGTGTAGATCAGCCCCTTGGCTTCGGCTTCCGCCTTGCGCTTCTGTGCGATCTCGGACTTCGGGTTGAACCAGTGATTGCAGTCCATGATGTAGTCGGCGGCTTCCGGGAACTCGTTGACGAACTTGTAGCTGGAAGCGGCACCGCCGAGTACCGAGTAGATGCCCTTCGGCTGAACCTTCTGCTGGCGCATGGTGCGGGCCAGAAGCACGTACTCGTTGAAGTAGTTCGCCGGAATCACCAGGTCGGGGTTCTTCGCCTTGATCTGCAGGACGATGTTGGTGAAGTCGCGCGTCGGATTGGCGTGCTTGATCACGTCGACGACCTCGATGCCGATATTCGGCAGTTCCTTCTGCAGCAGGCCGGCCGTGCCGGTGCCGAACAGCGATTCCTCGTGGATGATCATCGCCGTCTTGGCGGGCGAGCCCGCCGCCTTGTTGATCTTGTCGAGGTTGTCGACCGCGAACTTGGCGATCACGCCGTAACCCGGACCGAAACGGAACGTGTTCGGGAGCCCGCGCTTGATAATCTCGTCGGAAACGCCCACGTCCACGACGTGCGGCGTATTGCTCTTGGCCGCTTCCTGGGTGGTGGCCAGAGAGATCGCCGAGGAATAGCCCGCGACGATGC